>NZ_CP159402.1:600000-900000 GCF_040500525.1 Azospirillum formosense
CCTGGAGGATCGACTGCCAGTTCTGCGGCAGTTCCTCCGACAGGTCGTGCAGGTCCATCTTCTTCTGGGTCGCGCGGGCGTTGAGCCTCTTGACCTCGTCCTTCAGGGCGTCGATGTCGGACATGGCGGCATCCTCACAGATCGGCGACGTCGGGATACTTGCGGATCAACGCCACGGCCTCTTCCACGATCTTCGCGCCGTCGGCGGCCAGCTTCTCCAGCGACGGGAAGCCGAAGCGGTGGACGTCGCGCAGATGCTTCGACACCACGACCAACCGGCCCGTGGTCAGCACCATGCGGCCGAAGCCCTCGTGGCTCATCTTCATGATGGGGGAGGCGATGTGACCGGTCTGCTTCTCGACCGTGATGCCGACGGCCTTGTAGAACAGCTCCAGCCGCCAGAGCGTGTCGGGGTCCGGGTCGCCCATGATCGGGATGGCGGCGCGGGCTTCCCTGTCGAGGATGAAGGGGGCGAGGATCGTCTCGTCGCTCTTGCCTTCCCAGGCGCCGTAGCTGTCTTCGGCGCGGAACAGCATGACCAGGGTCTTCAGGAAGGCCTCGGCGAGATCGCTTCCGGCGGCCACGGTGGTGTCGGTCATGCTCTCAATCCTCCTCGTCGAAGGCCAGCTCCTGCGGCTGGCCGGCGTTCAAAGCCTTGCGCAGCCAGGGCGGCGGGTTGCCGTTGATGGTTTCGACCAGACGGTCGAGCAGGGCGGTGATGGTCTCCGTGGCCTCCACCTTCACGGGGTGAATCCTCTTCGCCACCACGCGGGCGGCGGCGGAGGCGCCGATGGCTGACAGGTAGACGATGGCGCAGTCGGCCAGCGCGTCGAGCTTCGGGATCAGCTTGTCCTCGTTGCCGTCCTCGAACATCGAGCCGCCGAACTGGCAGGTCTCGACCATCGTGTAGCCGGCCTTGTCCACCTCGTAGACCACGATGTTCTTGGCCCACCCGAAATGCGCATCGACGTGCTGCATGTCCTGGGTGCAGAAAGCGACCTTCATGGAACCTCCTTTGCGGGGCCGGCCGTCCTCGGCCTGGCCCACCACCCTCAGCCGGCGCTGCATCCGCATGATCCGCTCCCGCAGTGCTGGCCGTGTTCATGCCCGTCCCCATGACGACCGCGGGCATGGCCATGCTCGTCGTGGTCCATCTCGCGGGACAGGAACAGGTTGCCGATCTCGAACAGAAGCTCGCGCGTGCCGCGATAGCCGACATGGACCTTCAGCCCGGCGCCCAGCCGGTCGAACATCGGAAGGCCCATGCGGTGCAGCGGCACGCCGATGCGCCCCGCCCCCTGCCGCCCGTGCGAGTTCGACACGATCAGGTCGGCGTCGCGGGCCAGAGTCTCCACGTCGGAATGGTCGCCGACCATGACGGTCGCGGCCTTCAGCTTCTCCAGCACGGCGGTCTGGGTGGGGGAGACCGCGGCGATCACCTCCGCCCCCATCTCCGACAGGAAGCTGGTGACGGCGTAGAGCAGGTCCGGCTCCAGCGCCACGGCGATCCGCTTGCGGCTGTAGAAGAAATGCCCGTCCAGCATGCCGTCGACCAGCGTCTCGCGCTGGCGGCGCAGCTTCGCCGGCACCGGGCGGCCCGACAGCTCCGACAGGCTGCGCACGAGGCGGTCCGACGCCTCAAGCCCGGTCAGCCGGTCGAAGAAAAGGCTGCGCACGTCGGTCTTCAGCTCCAGGGCGGCGGCGGCGACGCGCATGTGCTCGCCGATCACCAGCGTCGCTTCCGACGCGCCCATGGAGGCGATCTGCTCCACCGTCACGCCGCCCAGCGAGGTCGCCGTGAAATCGTCCGGCTGGCGGCCCGACATGGACAGCGACAGGTCGGGCAGGAAAATCGGCGACAGGCCGAAGCCCTCGATGATGTCGCGCAACTCCTCGACGTCGCCCGGCGACAGGTGGCAGCCGGCCAGCACGTTGATCTGGCCCTTCACCGTCTTGTCGGACGGCCGGACCACCTCCTCGACGATGCCGGTCACCGCGGCGGAGAAGCCGTCCTCGAACCCGCCGGAGAAGTCGGGCGTGTTGGCGAAGACCAGCTTCAGCCCGGACAGGGCGGGGTTGCGCTGGCGGAACAGCGAATATTGCCCGGCCATGTCCTCGCCCTTGGTCTCGGTCACGCCGGTGGTGGCGACGCCGATCAGGGCGGGCGCGTTGCGCTCGTGGATGGTGCGGACGGCCTGCTCCAGATTCTCGTAGCCGCCGAGGATGGTGGAGACCTGATCCATCGCCGTGGTCTGGAGCGGGATGGCCTCGCGGAAATGGCGGACCAGCAGGACCAGCCCGAAGGCGGTGCAGCCCTGGCTGCCGTGGAACAGCGGCATGCAGCGGTCCACGCCGAGAAAGGCGAGCGCCGCGCCCAGCGGCTGGCTCATCTTCAGCGGGTTGGTGGAAGCGGCCTTGGCGGAGTGGGGGAAGCGCTGGATGGTGCCCATGGTCACGCCTCCACCGGCTTGGCGTCCGGCTTGGCTTCCCAGGGTGCGGGAAGGCGCACCTGCCGCCAGATCGGGTTGGACAGCGTCTTGTCGATTTCCTCACACAGGTTGACGATGCCGTCATAGCCCGCGTAGGGGGTGTGGCGCTCCTGGTTCAGGTCGAGCCACGGCACCTTGGCCTTCAGCGCGATGAACTGCGACCGGCCGCCGGACATCATGATGTCGGCCTCGCTGTCGCGCAGCATCCGGTAGATGTCGCGGGGCTTCAGGTCGTCCCACTGGTGGAACTCCTCCCCCTTCATCTTCTTGATGCGCTCCTTGTCCTCCTTGGTCGACTTCTTGGTGGAGGTCCCGACGATGGTCAGCCCGGCGCCTTCCAGCGCGGTGACCATCGACCAGCTCTTCACGCCGCCGGTGAACAGCAGGACGCGCTTGCCGTCGAAGCGCGGCCGGTAAGGCTCCAGGCGCCGCCAGACGCGGCTTTCCTCGCGGGCGATGACGCCCTCGGTGCGGTCGATGATCGCCTTGTCGGCGCCGCGCTCCACCAGCATGCGGGCCATGGTGCGCAGGGTGTCCGACATGTCCGACACGCCGTAGAAGGAGCCTTCGAAATAGGGGATGCCCCAGCGCTCCTGCATCTTGCGCCCGACATTCACCAGCGCCTGCGAGCAGACCACCATGGTCAGCCGCGCCCGGTGGGCCTGCGCCACCTCGTTGTAGCGCCCGTCGCCGGAGATGCAGGACAGGATGCGGATGCCGATCTCGTCGAGCAGCGGCTTCACCAGCCACAGCTCGCCGGCCAGATTGTACTCGCCGACGATGCAGATGTCGGTGGGCGTCGTGACTTCCGGCTCCACCGTGCCGATGACGTGGTCGAGCAGGGTTTCGCCGGCCAGCTTGTTGCCCAGGTTCTTCGAGCCCACGAAGCCCGGCGCCATCACCGGGATCACCGGCTTGCCCAGCTTTTTCGCGGCGAACTTGCAGACCGCCTCGATGTCGTCGCCGATCATGGCGGGGACGCAGGTCTGATAGACGAAGACGGCCGGCGGGTCGTACTGCTGCACGATTTCCTTGATCGCCCGGTAGAGCTTCTTCTCGCCGCCGTGGATGATGTCGAGTTCCGACATGTCCGTGGTGAAGCCGGTGCGGTAGAGCTGCGAGCCCGACGATCTGGTGCCGCGGTTGTCCCAGGAGTTGCCGAGGCAGGCGATCGGTCCGTGCACGAGGTGGGCGGCGTCGGCGATCGGCTGGAGCGCGATCATCGCGCCGTCATAGGCGCAGCCGCCGGCGGCGGCCCCCGGCTTCAGAGCCTTGGAGCACCCCTTCTTCCGCTCCTTCTCCGACTTGGCTTGGTTGGTGGAGCAACCCGGCTCGTTGAAGACGTCCTGGAGCTTTTCCTGGAGCATGACCTTCTCCCGCCATTGGCCGACATCGGCGCCTGTGGGCCGGTCGTATGCAGGAGGTATGCCAGACGGTGAATTGTTTATATTCAGTGTGTTGGGGCGAATGACCCCATGTGCGATACCCGACAATGGCGGACTTTGTCGGGTATCGCACAGCCTGGAGCGGGGACGGGGCCGCGGAAGGCGGGCGCCCTCAACGGGCCAGAACCTTGGCGGCCTCCTTGGTTTCCGAGACCGCCGACGCGATCTGGCTGATCGCGGCGTTGATCGCGCCGATGTTGTGGTCGACGGCGCTGACCGAGGCCGAGGCGTTCTGCATGTTGGTGGACATGTCGCCGGTGACCGCGCTCTGCTCCTCCACCGCGCCGGCGGAAACGGTGACGAACTCCATCAGGTTGCCGGTGGCCTGCCGGATGTTGCCGAGCGACGCGACCACGTCTGACGAGACGGCCTGCATCCCCTCGATCTCCTTGGTGATCTGGGCGGTCGCGCTGGCCGACTGGTTGGCGAGGTTCTTGACCTCGTTGGCGACGACCGCGAAGCCGCGCCCCGCCTCGCCGGCCCGCGCCGCCTCGATGGTGGCGTTGAGCGCCAGCAGGTTGATCTGGCTGGCGATGGAGCTGATCAGGTCGACGATGCCGCCCATCGCCTTGGCGACCTCCGCCAGACGCGCCGCCGCCCGGTCGGCGTTCTCCGTCTCGTCCATCGCGGTGCTCGCCGCCTGGCGGGAGCGGATCATGCTGTCGGCGATCTCGCGGGCCGACGCGGCCAGCTCCTCCGCGCTCGCGGCGACGGTCTGGACCGTGCCCTGGGTCGCGCCCGACCGCCGGGCGGCGTCCCCGGCCTGCCGGCCGGCGGCGGAGAGCGCGGTGTCGATCGCGGTGAAGTTGTTGTCGATCAGCGACTTCAGCTGGTCGAGCAGCTCCACCTGCTGGGTGATGTCGGTGGCGAACTTGACGATCTTGCTCAGCCGGTTGTTGCTGTCGAACACCGGGTTGTAGGAGGCCTGGATCCACACCACGCGACCGCCCTTGCCGATCCGCTTGTACTGGGCGGCCTGGAAGCGGCCCTGCCGCAGGCTCTCCCAGAAGGCGCGGTAATCCGGGCCGCCGTGCTCGGCCGGGTCGACGAAGGTGCTGTGGTGGCGCCCGGCGATCTCGGGCAGCGAATAGCCGAGCAGGGACAGGAAATTCTCGTTGGCGGTGATGACCGTGCCGTCGGGGGTGAATTCGATCACCGCCTGGGACTTCGAGATGGCCTCCGCCTTGCCGCGCAGATCGAGATGTTCCCGATGGCGTTCGGTGACGTCCGTGCAGACCTTCACCACCTTGTGGGTGACGCCCCGGCGGTTCTTGATCGGGTTGTAGGATGCCTCGATCCAGACTTCACGTCCGCCCTTGCCGATCCGCTTGTACAGGGAAGATTGGAACTCACCCCGGCGCAGACGCTCCCAGAAATCCTTGTACTCCTGGCTGTCGTGGAGATTCGGGTCGACGAATATCCGGTGGTGTCTTCCTTTGATCTCCTCAAGGCTGTAGCCCATGAATCGAAGAAATTGATCATTTGCCGACAATATGTTGCCAGATGTATCAAAAGCAATGATACCATTAGATTTATCTAATGCATCTGTTATTTCGGCTGATTCGGTGTGATTTGGTTTTAGAAAGGCTTTAAAAGGCATAACTATTACCATTGTCTTATGGGTGGCGAGGGATGCTTTGAAGCTATGGGAATCTTGGATAAAAAGAAATTAATTATTGCCTGTTCAGTACAGGATTGCGCCGGTGGTGAAAGTATTCGTCAATGTGTATATTTTAAAAGGTATCGAAAGATCGCAATTTTTTGTTGATGTTGTGGATATTCGGCGGGTGGTGATCGTTGGGAGTGCGTGGCTTCCAACGATCCGGCCATTCAGCCGGCGGCAATCCGCGCAGTCCGGGCAGGGCGCCAAGGTTTGGCCGCTTCGCCCACCTTCTTCGGCAGGCTGTGTGGAGGCCGGGGGTGCCGCGACCGCTGGGGGTTGCCGCGCACCCTTTCCACCGGGGGCTGACGATGGCGGGGGAGCCGCGCTTCCACGACGACGCGCGGCTCCGCGACCCGCCGTCAGGGGACGATCACATGGTCGGGGTTGGCGATGGCGAAGACCGCCTCGCGGTCCGGCTGGGGCGGGTAGATCCACTTGGTGTTGATCTCGCGCTTCACCGCCTTGCCCTCGTCGCGGGTCAGTCGCACCTGACGGTCCCAGCCTTCGGTGAAGAGCGCGCCCCACGGGCCGAGGTCGAGGCAGGTCACGTATTTGGGCTGGCTGTAGGGGTGAAGAGGCAAGCCGATCAGCTCCGCCGCGGCGTTGTGGCCGGCGACGCGGCCCAGGCTCAGGGCATGCTGGCAGGACATGGCGGCGACGTTGCCGAGATCGTCGGTGGCGGCCCGCGCCACGTCCCCGGTGACGAAGATCCCCTCGCTGCCCACCGCGCGTAGGAACGGATCGGCGGGAACGCGCCCGAACCGGTCAAGCCCGCCGCTGATCTGCGCGGCCAACGGGTTGGCGCGGGCCCCCGCCGTCCAGACGACGGTGGCGGCGGCGATGCGTTCGCCATTGGCGATGGTCACGCCGTCGGGGTCGATGGCGGCGACCGCCGTGCCGGCGACGATCTCCACGCCGCATTCGGCCAGAGCCTGCTCGATGACGGGGCGCGGCACGGGGCCGAGGTCGGGGCCGATGGCCGGCGCCTGCTCGACCACAACGACGCGGACCTTGGCGTCCGCGCCCAGGATGGCGCGCAGCCGGTCCGGCATCTCCGCCGCCGTCTCGATGCCGGTGAAGCCGCCGCCGGCCACCACCACCGTGTTGCGCGCCGCCGTCTCCGGCCGGGTCGCCAAGCCCTTCAGATGGGCGTCGAGGGCGTGCGCGCTGTCCAGCTGGTCGACGTTGAAGGCGTGTTCGGCGAGGCCGGGAACGGGCGGGGTGAACAGGCGGCTGCCGGCGGCCAGGACGAAGCGGTCGTAGGGCAGGGTGAGTTGGGCGCCGTCGGCGCCGGTGACGTCCACCGCGCGGCGGTCGGCGTGGATCCTTGTCACCACGCCGGGAACGTGGCGGACGCCCACCGCGTCGAACAGCGCGGCGAGGTCCGGCGCCATGCCCTCCAGCACCGCTTCGTAGAGGCGGGGGCGGATGTGGAGCTGCGGAGCCGGCGAGACGACGGTGATCGCGACGTCGCTGTCCCGCCCGGCCAGCGCCACGGCGCGGGCGGCGGACAGGGCGGCCCACAGTCCGGCGAAACCGGAGCCGGCGATGACGATTTGCTGGGTCATGACTCGGTGTCCTTCTGAACGCCGGACAAAGGGGGAGCGTTCTGGCGCGCGGGTGCGCGGCAGCCATCCCGTCCGTCCGGCGGCGGTCCGGGAAACGCTCAGGGCATCGGGTCAGAGGTGATGGGGTTGGCTACGGCGATTGCCGTGTCCGTGACGCGGCGCGGGCGCTGAGGCGCGCGTCGATCCAGGTCCGGACGTCCTCGTGGAATTCCGGTGGGGCCTTGCGCCCGAAGGTCTCGCCGACGCTGGCCAGCGTCTCCTTGGCCAGCGTGTCGCGCATCGCCTTCTCGGCCTTCCGCATCACGGCGTGGATGGCGCAGACCCCGGAGGTCGCCCAGTTCGGCGGCGCCTCGTTGAAGACCGCGCAGCGGCCACGGATCTCCTGGCACTCGAACAGCGGCTTCTCGCCCTCGATGGCATCGACGATGGTGAGGAAGCTGATGTCTTCCGGCGCCCTGGCGAGGCGGTAGCCGCCGCGCACCCCTTCGCTGGCCGTGACGATCCCCGCCTTCTCCAGCTTCGGGAAGATCTTGGCGAGGAAGGAGGGGGAGATGCCCTGCAGTTCCGCCAGATCGCGGCTGCTCAGCGGCGTGTCGCCGGCGGCGGCCAGCCAGAGAAGGCAGTGGATGCCGTATTCGACGCTTGCGGTGAGGTGTGCCATGGCGCGGCCCGTCCAATGGTCTCGACAACACAGACCGTATCAGTCCGTGTTTTCGGAGGCAAGCGGAGAAACGTGGATAAACTTTGTCCGCGTTAATCGGGTGGCCGCGGGCCGGAAACATGAAAAGCCGGAGCCCACCCTGCGGTGGACTCCGGCTCTCCGGGGAAGCGGCCGGGCGGGGGGATGGAGGCCCCGCGCCGGCCGGGGGAGGTCAGCGCACCAGATCGAACGAGTAGTCGGTCTCGCCGACGATGTTCGTGTTGGCGTCCATGTCCTCGAAGATCCGGTCCAGGATGCGCACCAGCACGTTCAGGGCGCCCTGGTAGCCCCAGGTCGGGTAACGGTGATGGTGGTGGCGGTCGAAGATCGGGTAGGTCAGGCGGATGAGCGGGATCTTGGTGTCGCGCTCCAGATACTTGCCGTAGCTGTTGCCGATGATGTAGTCGACCTTGTCGGTGAACAGCAGCGAGCGCAGGTGCCAGAGGTCCTTGCCGCCGTAGGCCCTGCCGGACTTGCCGAACGGCGAGGCGTCGAGCGCCTTCTGGACCTGCTTCTCCCACTTCTTCGAGCCGGAGGTGGACAGGATGTGCACCGGCTCGGCGCCCAGCTCCATCAGGAACTTCGACATGCCCAGGCAGAAGTCCGGGTCGCCGTACACGGCGAAGCGCTTGCCGTGCAGGTGGGTGTGGCTGTCGGCGATGGCGTCGACCAGACGGCCGCGCTCCAGCTTCAGCTCCGCCGGGACCGGCTTGCCGGACAGCTCGGCCAGCTTCATCAGAAGCTCGTCGGTGCCGGTGACGCCCATCGGGTAGTTGAACTTGGCGACCTGCTGGCCCTTCTCCTTGATGAACTGCAGGGACTGCGGGGTGCAGTATTCCTGCATGGAGATGGTGGCCTTGGCGTGGACGGCCTCCTTCGTGGCCTCCAGCGGGGTGCCGCCGTCGTACATGCGGTACTCGCCGTCGGCCGGGGTGTCGAAGTTGTCCGACACGTCCGACAGGATCGTCAGGTCGATGCCGAACAGGCCGGCGATGCGCTTAAGCTCGCGGTTGTTGCCGACCGCGAAACCGTCGAAGCCCGGGATCAGGTTGATCTTTTCGTTCTTCGGGGTGTCGAAGTTCTCCGACGTGCCCCAGAAGTGGGTCAGGACGCCCTTGATCATGTTGTCGTAGCCGACGATGTGGCTGCCGACGAAGGCCGGGGTGTGGGCGAAGGGAACCGGGAAATCCGCCGGGACGCTTTCCTTGTTCTTCGCGTTGTTGATGAAGCCCGAGAGGTCGTCGCCGATGACCTCGGCCATGCAGGTGGTCAGCACGGCGATCATCTTCGGCTTGTACAGCGCGTAGGCGTTGGCCAGGCCGTCGATCATGTTGTTCAGGCCGCCGAACACCGCCGCGTCTTCCGTCATCGACGAGGAGACCGCGGAGTTCGGCTCCTTGAAGTGGCGGGTGAGGTGCGTGCGGTAGTAGGCGACGCAGCCCTGCGAGCCATGGACGAAGGGCAGGGTGCCCTCGAAGCCCTGGGCCGCGAACATCGCGCCGATCGGCTGGCAGGCCTTCGTCGGGTTGATGACGACCGCCTCACGGGCGAAGTTCTTTTCCTTGTACTCTTCCGTCTTGGTCCACGCGGAAACCCGGGCGACCTCCTCGTCGGAGTGGCCGTACTCGAACTCCGTCTTCTTGCGCTCGAACAGCTCCTTGTATTCGGGCTGACGGAAGAGCGTGAAGTGGTCGATGACCTTGTCGGCGCTCTGGGAAACGGGGTGGGACATGCTCATTACTCCTATCTTCCAGAGGCCGCTTTAGAACGGAGCCTTCATGATGCCCCAGACGGGGTTGTTGATGGCCAGATCCATGTCGCGGGCGAAGATCGCGAAGCCGTCGTAGCCGTGATACGGACCCGAGTAATCCCAGGAGTGCATCTGGCGGAAGGGCAGGCCCATCTTCTGGAAGACGTACTTTTCCTTGATGCCCGAGGCGACGAGGTCCGGACGCATCACCTCGACGAACTTCTCCAGTTCGAAGGCGGTGACGTCGTCGTAGATCAGCGTGCCTTCCTTCACGTAGTGGGACGTGCGCTGATAGTCGTCGTTGTGGGCGAACTCGTAACCCGTGCCGACGATCTCCATGCCCAGGTCATGATAGGCGTCGACCACGTGGCGCGGACGCAGGCCGCCGACGTAGATCATCACCTTCTTGCCTTCGAGCCGCGGCTTGAACTTGGCGATGACGGCGTCGACCATCGGCTGGTACTTGGCGATGACCTTCTCCGCGTTCTCCTTGATGGTGTCGTCGAAGAGAGCGGCGATCTTGCGCAGGGACTCGGCGATCTGCGACGGGCCGAAGAAGTTGTACTCCATCCACGGAATACCGAACTTCTCTTCCATGTGGCGCGCGATGTAGTTCATCGAGCGGTAGCAGTGGATGAGGTTCACCTTCGCCTTCGGCGTGTTCTCCAGCTCGGCGAGCGTGCCGTCGCCCGACCACTGGGCGATCACGCGCAGGCCGATCTCCTCCAGCAGGATGCGGCTGGCCCAGGCGTCGCCACCGATGTTGTAGTCACCGATGATGGTGACGTCGTATGGGGTGGAGACGAAGCCTTCCTTCGGCTCGGTCTTCTCGAAGATCCAGTCGCGGATGACGTCGTTGGCGATGTGGTGGCCCAGCGACTGGGAGACGCCGCGGAAGCCTTCGCAACGGACCGGAACCACCGGCTTGCCCAGCTCCTCGGACTTGGCGCGGGCGACCGCCTCGATGTCGTCGCCGATCAGGCCGATCGGGCACTCGGACTGGATGGAGATGCCGTTGACGAGCGGGAACAGCTCGTTGATCTCCTCGATCACCTTGTGCAGCTTCTTGTCGCCGCCGAAGACGATGTCCTTCTCCTGGAAATCGGAGGTGAAGTGCATCGTGCCCCAGCTGTCCACGCCGGTGTCGCCGACATAGTAGTTGCGGCGGCCGGACCAGGAATAGTAGCCGCAGCCGACCGGGCCGTGGGAGATGTGGATCATGTCCTTGATCGGACCCCACACCACGCCCTTGGAACCGGCGTAGGCGCAACCACGGATGGTCATCACGCCGGGGATCGACTTGATGTTCGACTTGACGCCGCAGTCCTTGGCCTCGGCCTCCAGCACGTTCAGGTGCTTGGCGCGGCGCTTGCGGGACTTCTCGGGATACGCTTCGAGAACCTTGTCGACGAGACCCTTGACGTCGACGCCTTCGTTCACGGACAGGCTCATGGTGCCAGTCTCCTGCATGCTCTCATTGTCCGCGCCACTTCAGCGCGGGACCGAGCCCCCTCTCTCCCACCCCGCGCACGAAGGCGGGGTGGGCTGGGGAGGGGGCCAGTTCAGACCTGTGCCCCGTCAGGGATCCAGGGATCAGGCCTTGGCGGCTTCCTTGGCCTGGAGTTCGGCGAGCTGCTGCTCCTCCGACTTCATGATGCCGAAGTCCATCAGCATCTCTTCCAGCTCTTCCATGGTGATCGGGGTCGGGATGGTGCCCTTGCCCTTGTTCGCGTGAACCTTGTTGGCGAGCTGGCGGTATTCCTGGGCCTGCTGGCTGTCCGGCGCGTACTCGATCACCGTCATGCGGCGCAGCTCGGCGTGCTGCACGATGTTGTCGCGCGGCACGAAGTGGATGAGCTGGGTGCCGAGGCGGGCGGCCAGGGCCGAGGCGAGGTCGATCTCCTTGTCGGTCTGGCGCTCGTTGCAGATCAGGCCGCCGAGGCGCACGCCGCCGCTGTGGGCGTACTTCAGGATGCCCTTGGCGATGTTGTTGGCGGCGTAGAGCGCCATCATCTCACCGGACATGACGATGTAGATTTCCTGGGCCTTGTTCTCGCGGATCGGCATGGCGAAGCCGCCGCACACCACGTCGCCCAGCACGTCGTAGGAGACGTAGTCCACGTCGTCGTAGGCGCCGTTCTCTTCCAGGAAGTTGATCGAGGTGATCACGCCGCGGCCGGCGCAGCCGACCCCCGGCTCCGGACCGCCGGACTCGACGCACTTGATGCCCTTGTAGCCGATCTTGAGAACGTCCTCGAGCTCCAGATCCTCGACCGAGCCGGCTTCGGCGGCGAGGTGCAGCACGGTGTCCTGCGCCTTGGCGTGCAGGATCAGGCGGGTCGAGTCGGCCTTCGGGTCGCAGCCGACGATCAGGATCTTCTGATCCAGCTCGACCAGCGCGGCCAGGGTGTTCTGGGAGGTGGTGGACTTGCCGATACCGCCCTTACCGTAGAACGCAATCTGGCGCAAAGACATGGGAGGTTACTCCTTTGCTTGGGTCTACAGGGTGTCTTCAATTCCGGGGCGGCCTGCCCAGCGGCCGCTTCGACCCCTTCTCTGCATCCCCCGTGCCAGTTCGCGTAAAATTTTTAAGCTATTGAAAATGAATAGGAAAATAGACTATGGCCGCACGCGGCCTGCTTTGTCGGGCCTGTGACATACCCGACAAAGCCCGACATTTTGTCGGGTCTCTCGCAATGAAAATGGATGGGTTGGACGAGCGTCGTCCGCCAGCGTCAGAGGCCAGCGTCAGGAGGCGGCGTCAGGCGGCGGCGTGGTTCAGCGCGTCGCGGGCGACGACGAGGCGCAGCGCCAGCGCCTCCAGCTCGTCGCCGTCCTGGCCCATGTCGTAGAGAAGCTGGGCCAGCGACTGGCCGCGGGCGAGCAGGCGGCGCGCCTTGGCCGGGTCGGCGGGGCGGGCGAGCAGGATGCCGACGAGGCGCTCCCCGGCGATGCCGGCCAGCGCGCGGCTGCGCTCGGCCAAACGCCGCTCCAGCGTGTCGAGCACCGCCGGGCGCCCCGCATGGTCGAGGTCGGTGCAGAACTGGTGCAGGGAGCGGAGTTGGCGGAGCAGCGCCTCGAACAGCAACTCGTCGAGGTCGCCGCCGTTGGCCGCCTTTCCGACAAGATCGAACAGCGTGTCGGAAAGCCGCCACGCCGCTGACAGGCAGTCGTTCATCGCCTTGCGGTCGGCGGGTTCGACGAAGGCGTTGGCCTCCTCGCGGTGCTCCTCTTGGTCGTCGAGGTTCCGCATCGCGACGACGAGCAGCCCGTCCACCGAGGCCAGCGTGGCGAGGCTGGCGTGCAGCGCCTTGATGCCGCGGTCGGCGCCGAAGCCGTCCATGGCCTCCGCCGCCCGGCGCAGGGCGTGGCGGGTGAGACGACGCGATTGATAGACGACGTCGCGCAGGGCGACGGTGGCGCCCAGCGTCTCCAGCATCAGCCGCCGCGCCTCGAAGCGCAGCAGGGCGTGGGCGAGGCTGTCCATGGCGCCGGCGGTGACGCCCCCCGCGATGCCGGCCGGATCGTCTTCCGCGGCCGGCGCATCGCCGCGCACCAGCCGGTCGGCGTCGGCGCGGGCGTCCGCCTCGATGGCCGAGACCACCGACAGCACCGCGCCGCGCCCGGCGCCGCGCAGCAGGGAGACCAGGGCGCGCAGGGCGGTGGCCACCTCCAGCGCGCCGGGCAGCCCATCCTCGGCGGTGCCCTTGTTGTGGACGACGCGGTCGATCAGATGGTCGCGCAGGCGCGGCAGCAGGACGTCCAGGATGATCGGCGCGGTGGGGCGCAGCAGCGCCTCCAGCAGGCGGCCCTGCGGCTGGCCGGGCATGGCGGCCAGCGGGTTGACCGGCTTGGGCACCAGACGCGGGCGGTGGGGCTCCAGCAGGGCCAGCACCTCGTCGCCGCGCAGGGGGGTGATGGTGCCGCGTAGAAGCCGGACGAGCGTCACGGCGTCGCGGGCTTCCCTGGCGCCGCGCAGCGGAACCGGCGCCCGACCCGAGCGCATCGGCATCTTTTCCGAGACGGCGGAAGGAAGAAGAACGCGCGGAGGCTGTGCCGCCCGGTTGCGCGTCTCCTGTTCCTTACGCTTCATCGGCCACATGGCCTTGCCTCGTCTTGCGGTGCACTGAATCCCGTTCGGAGAACTATGGTGTCGGCTCGTCATCCGTTCAAACGGATATTTTTAAGATATTTGGAGTAAGCCGAAAGTTGCTTCGGCCGTTTAATCGAATTGTTTTTGAATTCGAAATGTATTGCCGGGCGGACGGTTTCGTCCTGCGGTGACGCGGCCTCTTGGCGGACGCGCCGGTTCGCGGTATCCATGAAAGAATTGTGGATTTGAGAGCGCGATGGCGGACGGTTCGGCGAGCGGTGGATTGCGGGATGCGCGGGGGCGGCTGATCGATCCGGATTCGCCGCTCGCGCTGAAGGCGCATCGCACCAACCTGCTGAACGTGACGGCGGACGCGCTGTGCGCCGAGTCCTTCAACGACGAGCCGCGGCGCCTGCGCATCGGCGGCACGCGCAGCGAGCACGCCGTGCTGTTCGAGGCGCTCGACGAGAGCCCGGACAGCCTGATCGCCGCCGACATCTTCCAGCACTACATGGCCTTCACCTTCGGGCTGAACCCGGACTTCTCCGGCGCCGAGGGCATGGACGGGCGGCGGCGCTACCGCGCCAGCTATCTGCGCCTGCTGAAGGGGTGGCTGTTCGACAGCAACAACGCCGAGGGGGCTGTGCTGAAGGGCTGGGTGGAGAGCCGCTTCGGCCTGCTGCCCACCTATCACAAGGAGCCGATCCTCCGTTTCGCCTCCGACGCATGGCGGACCTATGGCGAGGAGAAGGTCGCCACCCGCTTCCACAACAACAACATCAACCTGCAGCTCGATCTGCTCTACGAATATTGCCAGTGGTGGATGCGCCGCGGCTGGCCGGACGCGCCGATGCCGTCCCGCGCCAGCCACATCCGGCTCTACCGCGGCGTCAACGATTTCGAGGAGCACCACATCGTCGCGCGCCCCGACAAGCGCACGGCGGTCCTGCGCCTCAACAACCTCAGCTCCTTTTCCATTGAGCGCGACATCGCCGGCCAGTTCGGGGACTACATCCTCGAAACCTGGGTGCCGCTCACCAAGGTGGTCTTCTTCCGCGACATCCTGCCCCGCTATCCCTTCAAGGGGGAGGGCGAGTATCTGGTCGTCGGCGGGGACTACAGGGTGGGGGTGTCGCTTCTCTGACAACCGATCACGGGACAGATCCGGCCCATGACTGACCATTCCATCCGCTCGCGCGCGCTGGGCGCCTATCTCGGGCTGGCCTGCGGCGACGCGCTGGGCGCCACCGTCGAGTTTCTGACAAAGGGCGAGATCGCCCACCAGTACGGCGTGCACAAGCACATCAAGGGCGGCGGCTGGCTGAAGCTGCCCGCCGGGCAGGTGACCGACGACACCGAGATGTCGATCCATCTCGGCCGCGCCATCCTCGCTGCTCCGGAATGGGACGCCCGCCGCGCCGCGGAGGAGTTCGCCGTCTGGCTGAAGGGCGTTCCCGTCGATGTGGGGGACACGACACGGCGCGGCATCCGCCGCTTCATCATGCACGGCACCCTGTCGGAGCCGGAGAGCGAATACCACGCCGGCAACGGGGCGGCGATGCGCAACCTGCCGATTGTCCTGGCGACGCTGGGCGACGACGCGGCCTTCGAGCGCTGGACGGTGGAGCAGGCGCACATCACCCACTGCAACGCGATGTCCGACGCGGCGACCCTGACGCTCGGCCGCATGGTGCGGCGGCTGGTGCTGGGCGGCGGCGTGCTCGATGTGCGCGACGAGATCAACGCGCTGATCGCCGCGCACCGCCAATTCAAGTTCCAGCCCTACCGGGGCCTGTCCACCGCCTACATCGTCGATACGATGCAGACGGTCATGCACTATTATTTCCAGACCGACTCCGTGGAATCCTGCGTCGTCGAGACCGTCAATCAGGGCGGCGACGCCGACACCACCGGCGCCATCGCCGGCATGCTGGCCGGCGCCACCTACGGGGTGGAGACCATCCCGCCGCGCTGGCTGCGCAAACTCGACCGCGCCGTCTACGACGAAATCTGCGCCCAGGTGGACGGGCTGCTCGCCCGCGCCCCGGCGCTCAAGCAGGGGTGACCGCAACCATGGCCGACGTGATCTTCTTCGAAAAGCCCGGCTGCGCCGGCAACAACCGCCAGAAGGCTCTGCTGGCGGAGGCCGGGCACACGGTCCACGCCCGCGACCTGCTGTCCGAACCCTGGACGGCGGACCGCCTGCGCCCCTTCTTCGGCGACCGCCCGGTGGCCGAGTGGTTCAACCGAAGCGCCCCGGCGGTGAAGAGCGGCGAGGTCGATCCGGACGCGCTGGACGAGGCCGCCGCCCTGGTGCTGATGCTGAAGACGCCGCTGCTGATCCGCCGTCCGCTGATGCAGGTGGGCGACCGTCGCGACTGCGGCTTCGAGGCGGAACGGGTGGACGCCTGGATCGGGCTGGCCGCCGGGGCGCCGGAAGGCAAGCTGGAAGGCTGCGCCCGCGCCGGGATGCCGCCCTGCCCACCACCCGCAAAGGGATGACGGGACAACCCGGACTGTCGTAGGTTTGCCCCCGTCCTGTTTGAAACCCGACATTTCAGCGATGGGGGCCGATCCATGTGCGAACTCCTGGGCATGAGCGCCAACGTGCCCACGGACATCTGCTTCAGCTTTCGCGGCCTGATGCGCCGCGGCGGGCAGACCGGTCCGCACCGCGACGGCTGGGGAATCGCCTTCTACGAGGGGAAGGGCTGCCGCGCCTTCCACGACCCGGCGCCAAGCTGCGAGTCGGAGATCGCGCGGCTGGTCAGCAGCTATTCCATCAAGTCCTGCGTGGTGATCTCCCACATCCGCCGCGCCAACCGCGGCCGGGTGTCGCTGGAGAACACCCATCCCTTCACGCGGGAGCTGTGGGGCCGCGTCTGGACCTTCGCCCACAACGGCCAACTCAAGGGCATCAAGGAACGGACGTTGACCTTCTACGAGCCGGTCGGGACGACGGACAGCGAGCACGCCTTCTGCTGGCTGCTCGACCAGATCCGCATGCAGTATCCGGAACCGCCCAAGAGCAGCGGCGCCCTGATGCGGCTGATCCGCGACCTCGCCACCGACCTCGGCACGCTGGGCGTCTTCAACATGCTGCTCAGCGACGGGCGGTACCTGTGGTGCCATTGCGCGACCAACCTCGCCTGGCTGACCCGCAAGGCCCCCTTCGGCCCCGCGACGCTGATCGACGAGGACATGAGCGTCGACTTCGCCAAGGAGACGACGCCCAACGACGTGGTGACGGTGGTCGCCACCCGTCCCCTGACCCGCGACGAGAACTGGACCGTCATGAAGGGCGGCGAGATGGTCGTGTTCAGGGGCGGCAATCGGGTGCGCTGACCGGACATTGTTCCAATCCATGCAACGAAGATTGGCGAAATCGGGGCTCAATCGATTGGCGTAAGCGGGCTTATGGTCACTCCCGAGACAAACCGAAGCGGTGACGGTGCCCGACCGGCGCCCCGCTTCCCGGACAGGAAGACGTGACCATGAAGATCCTTCACATCGACTCCAGCCCGCTGGGCGACGCCTCCGTTTCGCGCCAGCTCACCGCCTCCATCGTCGCGGCGCTGCGCCAGGCGACGCCGGACGCCGAGGTCTCCCACCGCGACCTCACCGTCGCCCCGCCGGACCACCTGACCGGCGAGCTGATGCAGGTCGTGAAGTTCCGCAACCTGGAGGGCCTGACCGCCCGCCAGCAGGAGGAACTGGCCCTGACCGACGCGCTGGTCGACGAGTTCCTGGCCGCCGACGTCGTGGTGATCGGCGCCCCCATGTACAACTTCACGGTCCCGACCCAGCTCAAGGCCTGGATCGACCGCATCGCCCAGGCGGGCCGCACCTTCCGCTACACCGAGACCGGCCCGGTCGGTCTGGCCGGCGGCAAGAAGGTCTACATCGCCTCGACGCGCGGCGGCGTCTACTCGACCAACGCCGCGATGAGCGCGCTGGACCATCAGGAGGCCTTCCTGCGCACGGTGCTGGGTTTCCTGGGCGTCACCGACGTGACGGTGATCCGCGCCGAGGGCGTCGGCATGGGCCCGGACGCCCGCGCCAAGGCGCTGGCCGCCGCCCAGCAGGAGATCGACGCCCTGGCGACCCCGGTCGCCGCGTAAGGGTTGACTGTCCCCAATGGTGCCCCCTCTCCCCTCCGGGGAGAGGGGTGTTTTACGCCCCCATCGCCTCGCTGATCCGCCGGACCGCCTCGTCCAGCGTCAGGTCGATGCGGGCGATGTTCTGCAGCTCCAGGAAGCGCGCCTCGTTCTTCGACAGCTCGCCCTCGATCACCGCCCAATGCCGGTCCGACGAGCGCTTGGCGATCTGGCGGGCGAAGGTGCGCTGGATTTCCTGGTCGAAGCGGCAGCCGAGATAAAGGAAGCTTCGGCCCGCCCGGCGTTCCTGCACGACGGCGGGAATCGGTGTCTGGATGTCGATCTCCGTCAGGATCTCGACGAAGTCACTGTCGGAAATCAGATAGTTCCCCGCCGGAGTCGCACTGCCCGACGGCTTGTAGAGCAGGGTCTCCCAGCCCGACGCCGCGCCGGCCTCGACCTCCGCTCCGCCCGGCGCGTAGTATTTCACCCATTCGCCGACGCCCTGCGGGTGGGACAGGCCCTGGATCTGGCCCCAGCTCCGCCCCGCATCGGCGGTCAGCAGGCGTTCCAGCGTGTTGTCGTACCAGACGTCGACGATCATCGGCGGGGCGGGCAGGGAAGCCAGCCACGCGTGAACCGGCGTCGCCGGAACCTCGCGCTTAAAGATCTCGTTCAGGATGCCGTCCAGCGTCTTGCGGTGGCGGCGCGATTCGATGAACTGGGCGACGGCGGTCAGCTGGCTGCGGATGCGGCCCGGTGCGGCGACTTTGGCGTTCAGCCGCTGCGCCAGCTCCAGCGAGGTGCGCGGGATCGGGCAGTCAGCCTCCGGCAGCAGCGCGAAGGCGCCCGGCCCGAGATAGGGCACCACGCCCCGCGCCTTCAGCACCGAGGCGATGTCCGCGATGATGGTGTCGGTGTCCGTGCTGGTGTCCGTGCTGTCGATGACGGCGGTGTCGGTCATGCTAACCCCGTTCGGCTGGCGTTTGCCCCCTCCCTGACCCTCCCCCGCTTCGCAGGGGAGGGGAATGGCGCTGGGAAGGGGCCGCGTTTCACAAATAGATCGCCGCGCCCGCCCCCGTGTTGACGGTGGCGTCCTTCAGCGTGTCGACGATGAACTGCACCTCGTCGGCGGTGACCTTGTGGTGCAGCGGCAGGGCCAGAACGCGGTCCACCGTCTTCTGGCAGACCGGGCAGTCGGCCCGGCTGGCGCCGCGCTCCTGGTAATATTGCTGGGTGTAGAGCGCCTGCCCGTAGTCCGACGCCTCGACGTCGTGCGTCGCCAGATCCTCCAGCACCGCCTTGCGCCCCGACGCGGTGAAGCGGGTGCCGAGATGGACGGCGTAGACCATCGGGTGCACGTCGTCGGCGCCCGGCCCCTTGTAGGGCGGCTTGATGCCTTCGAAGGAGGCCATGGCCGCCTCGTAGAAGCCGACCACCGCCCGGCGCTTCGCCAGGATTTCCGGCAGGCGCTTCAACTGGACGAGGCCGAGCGCGGCGGTGATGTTGCTCATGCCCGCCTGGAAGGGGATGTTGCGGGTGATGACCACCGTGTTGCGGTGCTCCGCCTCGCGCCGGCGCAGGTAGCGGAGCTGGTGGGCGAGGTGGCGGTCGTCGGTGACGATCATCCCGCCCTCGCCGGTCACCAGCACGCAGGGTTCGGAGAAGTCGAAGACCGCGCAGTCGCCGAAGCTGCCGACCAGCTTCCCCTTGTAGGAGGAGGCGATCGCCTCGGTCGAATCCTCGATCAGGATCAGCCCCTTGTCGGTGGCGAGCGCGCGCAGCTCGTCCCAATGGGCGGGGTGGCCGTTGACGTTGCCGGCCAGGATGGCCTTGGTCCGCGGCGTGATCTTCGCCTCGGCCTTCGCCGGGTTGATGGTGTGCTGCCAGTAGTCGATGTCGACGAAGACCGGCTCGGCGCCGGCCAGCGCGATGGCGTGCTGCACCTGATGCCAGCCGAAGGGGGAGCAGAGAACCTCGTCCCCCGGCCCGATGCCGTAGGCCTTAAGCACCATCAGCGTGGCGATGGTGCCGCTGGACACCGCGACCGCGTGCGCGCGGCCGAGCCAGGCGGCGAAGGCCTCCTCGAACCCCTCCGTCATCCGCCCGTCGCTCAGGCTGCCGGAGGTGAGGATGCGGCCGACCACCGCCACCTCCGCTTCCGAAATGTCCGGGTCAATCAGCGGGATGTACTCGCCGGGTCCGCCGTCGTCTTCGTCTTCGGCTGTGCCGTCCTGGGGCATCGTCATTCCGCGATCCTTGTTCAGTCGTCCTCGTTCAGTCGTCCTCGTCCCGTTGCGCGATCACCACGCCGGTCGCCGTCTCAGGCTTGTTGGTGATGAGCCAGCAATGGTTGGTGCCGTCCACGAGGTAGAGGTTGAAGCCGGGCTCCTCCCGGAAGGCGTCCTCCGCCATCACCGCGGCGTGCGCCCCGGTGACGTTGGACAGGTCCGGGTGCGCCTCGCGCACGGCGCGAACCACGGCGTCGAGCCGGGTGCCGTCGGCGAAGAGGCTGCCGGCCAGGGCGGCGATGGCGTCGATCCGTTCCGGGGACAGGGCCATGGCCGTCACTCCGCGCCGCGTTTCTTGGCTTCGACGGTGATGGGCAGGCCGGTGTCCGCCGGCATCTCCGGCAGGTCGAGCGTCCAGCCGTTGGCGACCTTGATCCAGCCGCCCCACAGGCCCGGCTTCTCCATCTCGACGACGGCTTCCTCCAGGTCCTTCTTGGCGACGTAGATCGTGTATTGCTCACCGGCCTTGCGCACCATCACCTTCATGTCACTCTCCAGTCGTCGTGTGTTTGGCTGTCTTCAGGTCAGGCCGCGATCCGCGCGTAAAGCGCGGGAAACTCGTTGAGGACCGATTCCACCTCCTCCGCCGTGGTGCAGCGGCTGAGGGAGAAGCGCAGGCTGGCCGCCGCTTCCGCCGGGCTCAGGCCCATGGCGGTCAGGACGTGGCTCGGCTCGTTGCCGCCGGACGCGCAGGCCGCCCCCATGGAGACGGCGATGCCGGCGCGGTCGAGCCGCATCAGCAGCTCCTCCGCGTCCAGCGGGCGGCCCTGCGGGTCGGCGAAACGGATGTTGCTGGTGTTGGGCAGGCGGACCGCCCCCTCGCCGTTGATCCGGCTGCCCGGCCAGGCGGCGAGCACGCCGCGCTCCAGCCGGTCGCGCAGGATCGCCATGCCGCCGGCCTCCGCCACCGTGGCGGCGGCGCGGCCGGCGGCGGCGCCGAAGCCGACGATGGCCGGCACATTCTCGGTCCCGCCGCGGCGGTGACGCTCCTGATGGCCGTGGATCAGCGGGGCGAAGGGCACGCCCTTGCGGATGAAGAGGGCGCCGATGCCCTTCGGCCCGTGCATCTTGTGGGCGGACAGGGTCAGCAGGTCGGCGTTCACCGCGTCCACCCGGATGGGCAGCCGCCCGGCGGCCTGCACAGCGTCGGTGTGGAACAGGGCGCCGCGCGCCTGGGCGATGTCGGCGGCGGCGCCGACCGGCTGGATCGCCCCGGTCTCGTTGTTCGCCCACATCACGGAGACCAGCGCCGTATCGGGCGTCACCGCGTCGCGCAGGTCGGCGAGCGCGATGGTGCCGCTGCCGTCCACCGGCAGGACGGTGACCCGCCAGCCCTGCCGTTCCAGATCCTTCGCCAGCATCAGCGTCGAGGGATGCTCGATCGCCGTGGTGACGAGGCGGCGGCGCCGCGGCTGTTCCGCCACGACGGCGTGCAGCGTGCCGAGCAGGGCCGTGTGGTTGGCCTCCGTCGCGCTGGCGGTGAACAGGATGTCGGCGGCCTTCGCGCCGACCAGCGCCGCCACCCGGGCGCGCGCCTCGCCCACCGCCCGCTTGGCCGCCATGCCGGCGGCGTGCGGGCTGGAGGGGTTGCCGAACTCCCCGGACAGGTGCGGCAGCATCGCCTCCCGCACCTCGGGCGCCAGCGGGGTCGTCGCGTTGTTGTCGAGATAGATCATGGGTCCATCGCAGGCCGTGGCACGGAGGGGGCGGTCAGTCCATCACGCCGGGGACGCCGCGGCGGCGGCCGTCGGCGGGCGTGATCTCCTCCTCCAGGCAGCCGACGACGACGCCGGCCGGGAACTCCACCAGATAGACGGGGATCTGCGTGCCCTCGGCGTGGCCGATGCGCACGATGGTCCCGGGCGTGCCCTTCGGGGCCAGCAGCGCGCCGTCCTCGGCGTTGGGGTGGCTGCCGTCGTTGTGGAGGTCCACCGCGGCGGTGACCGCCAGACCCCAGTCGTAGAGCGGTTCGCGGGGCGGGATGAAGCCGGGCTTCTTCGCTTCGGTGACGGCGTCGCTCATCGCGTGCTCCTCAGGCGGGAAGGTCATTGCGGGTCGTTGCAGCGGGCGTCGACCAGTTCGAGTTCCTTGGCGCGCATGCCGACGATGATGCGCTTCTCGTAAAAATCGACGCCGTAGATGTAATACATCTGTAGGTAGGTACCGATCGACTTCACATAGCCGATGTCCCCGGCGCGGATCAGGAAGTCGCCCATCGGGCGGCCGGGGTAGGTGCCGTCGTTGCGCACGTCGCGAAGCGCGCGGACCTTCTGGCCCTCCTCGAAGGCGGGGCGGTCTTCCAGTTCGATCGGTTCGTTCGGATCGCGGGCGCGCTCGCGCATTCGGTGCTCCTTGGTGCGGGGGCGTCAGTCGGGAATCAGGTCTCCGGTGGCGGGCAGTCCGGCGCGGCGCTTCTGCGCCACGGTCCGGACGTCGTCCACCGGGTCCTCGGTCAGCGGGGCGAGGTCTTCGGGCGGCAGGCGGCTGGCGACGACGAAGCGCACGCACCAGTCGGCGTCGCGGATCAGCGCGGCCAGCTTCTCCGGCGGCAGGCGCCGGGCGACGACCATGCGGACGCGGGCGCTGTCGTCCCAGGCCATGCTCATCAGCCACTCCAGCCCGATGCGGTTGGCGACCTCCAGCCGGATTTCCGGGTCCTCGTCGTGCATCATCGCCGGCAGCATGCCCTCGGGCACGCGGCGGGCGACGCGCAGGCGGACGGAGTAGTCGGGGTCGCGCATCAGCGGCGAGAGGTCGGCGTCCTCCAGACGGGAGGCGACGGCGATGCGCACCTCGCGGTCGGGGTCGCCGCGCATCTTCAGCAGCAGGCGGCGGGGCAGGCGGCGGGCGACGGCGGCGCGCACCGTCTCGTCCGGGTCGTCCATCAGCCGCGGCACGATGAAGATCGGCGCGAAGCGGGCGGCGTTGGCGCGGACCTCGAAATAGGGATGGTCGAGGTGCTCGCCGGCCAGATCGTCGTTCCACTGGAAGAAGCGCTGGATGCGCTTGGCGTAGCGGTCCTGCACGCAGGCGCGCAGCGGCTCGCAGCGCCCCTCGGCCAGACGGTCGCGGCAGGCGCAGCCGTCGCAGTCGACGGGGTTGCCCAGCCAGTCCAGCGCGCTGTCGATGTCGTCGCTCATGCGTCGTCGTCCTCCGGCCCGGCGTCGTCCTGGCCGGCTTCGTATCGGTCGGCGGCGGCGAGCAGGCGGGTGGTTCCGAAGCGGTCCTTCGGGTCCAGCTCCCGAACCTTGTTCAGGGCCTCGCGCCCTTCGGCCAGACGGCCCAGGCGCAGTTGCAGGTAGCCAACCGCGGTCAAGGCGAACAGGAACAGGCGCGGGGCCGGCTCAAGACCCGCGAAGTCGCTCTGATCCCGACTGACCGTGCGCCAGTCGGCGTGGTTCAGGCCGATGGCCGCCATGGCATGGCCGAGCATCCGCTCGCCATAGAGCAGGGCGGTGTCCAGGTTCGCCTTGTAGAAGTGGAACTTGTAATGGCCGAGATCGACCAGCCGGTGCCCCGGCGCCAGCTCGGCGGCGCGGGCGAGGTGACGCTCCGCCGCCTCGGCATCGGCGTGGCTGGCGGCGGCGAGATGCAGGAACCGCTCCGCCTCGGGCGGCAGGTCGCCGCCGTAGTATCGGCGGCTGAGCCAGCCTTCATCCACCTCGTCCAGCATGGCGGTGCGCTCCATGGACGCCCTCTCCCGTGATGGGACGGGAGAGGGGTTTCGGGCGATCAGGCCGGGACGCAGCAGTCGGCCGGGCAGACCGAGGCGCATTGCGGGCTGGAGAACTGGCCCTTGCATTCGGTGCACAGGTCCGCGTTGATGGCGTAGGCGCCCTTCTTGAAGCTGATGGCGTTGTTCGGGCACTCGGCCTCGCAGGCGCCGCAGGCGGTGCAGTCGGAAGCCTTGATCTTGTAAGCCATGACACTCTCCTTGCAGGTGGGGCGGCTGTTGCGGTGGGCCGCCGGGTGAATCCGTGGGTTCGGGCCGGTTTCTCGGCTATCAGGCCCGCAGGGCGGTGAAGGCGCCGGTGCGGATCACCGCGTCCTGGCCCTCGCGCGCGTTGATCGCACCTTGGCCGAGGCGCTCGGCGTAGTCCTTGAAGTAGGTCAATGCCGACTCTTCGATGTATTCGAAGGCGAAGCGATCAACCGGCTCGATGCCCGCGTCCTTGAGGTTCTGCGACGGGCAACCGCCGATCTTGGCGACGAAGACCGCGGTGCAATCGTTGATCGCCGACAGCACGCCGCCGAGCGCGTCCTCGTCGCCCGATCCGCCTTCGCAATACTGGTCGACGCGGCGGTGGCCGACGAACTTGGCGCCCTTCGGGCCAACCTCGTAGATCTGGAATTCCTTGGCGTGGCCGAAATGCTCGTTGATGCGCTCGCCGCCCTTGGTGGCGACGGCGATCAGGATCGGCTGCACGTCGGTGCCGACCGTCTCGGCCACGTCGGCCTGCGCTGCGGCCTTGGCGGCGTGGCGCCCGGCGCGCTCGCCCTCGACGTGCTCGCGGTAGGTGCGGGCGGCCTCCTGGTCGTACTCCACCTCGCCCATCGCCTCGATCTGGTCGATGGTGAATTCGGAGCCGCGGTCCTCGCCGAGCAGGCCGACCGCGTCGGCGCGGCACTGGCGGCAGTGGCGCATCAGCTTGGCCCCGCCTTCGCATTGGTCCTGCAGGACCTTCAGCTCCTGCGCGGTCGGGCCGCGCTGGCCGGTCAGGCCGAAATGCGTGCCGTGCGCCGGGTCGGAGATCAGCGGCATGATGTTGTGCAGGAAGGCGCCGCGTGACTTCACCGCCTTGTTCACGTCCATCAGGTGCTCGTCGTTGATCCCCGGGATCATGACGGAGTTCACCTTCACCAGGATGCCGCGCGAGGTCAGCATCTCCAGCCCGAGCATCTGGCGCTCGTGCAGGATCTTCGCGGCGTCCAGCCCGGTCCAGCGCTTGTGGTCGTGGAAGATCCACGGATAGATGCGCTGCCCGACCTCGGGATCGACCATGTTGATGGTGATCGTGACGTGGTCGATGTTGTAATTCGCGATGGTCTCCACATGGTCGGGCAGGGCCAGACCGTTGGTGGACAGGCACAGCTTGAGGTCCGGCGCCTTCTTCGCCAGCATCTCGAAGGTCTTGAAGGTGTTCTTGCCGCCCGCCGCCAAGCTGTCGCCGGGGCCGGCGATGCCGATGACGGAGAGCTGCGGAATTTCTTTGGCAACCGCCATGATCTTGCGGAGCGCCTGATCGGGGGTCAGCTTCTCGGAGACCACGCCCGGCCGGCTCTCGTTCGAGCAGTCGTATTTGCGGTTGCAGTAGTTGCACTGGATGTTGCAGGCCGGTGCCACGGCCACGTGCATGCGGGCGAAATAGTGATGCGCCTCCTCGAAGTAGCAAGGGTGGTTCTTCACCTTCTCCCACACCTCCGGCGCCATGTCGGCGGGGCCGTCCGACGACCCGCAGGAGGACGCGCAGCCGGAAGCGGCGGCGGGCGGCGCCTCGACGGGAGGCTTCAACTCACCCACGCCCAGGATGCTGTCGAGCGAAATAACGTTGGCCATCGTCCACTCCCTTCCCAGCCGCGCCGTCGGCGCCCTTGGTCGGGCTTGTCAAAAGCAAGTTCGGGGCCAACTAGATGAATTAAGCGTTTTCAATTGTTTAGAGGGATATGTCGGGTCTGCGGGCCATGTCGGCATTGCGACAAAGGCGGACAAAGCCAAACAATGGCCGACAAAGCGGAGCGCCTGTCGGAGACCCGACAAGGGGGCGTGCACCGTCAGGCGGTCCCAACTTGGAAGGCCAGGACATGGTCCTCGTCCGGCCGCAGCGGTTCTCCCCCGAAGCCGATCAGCCCGCTGCCGGTCAGCTTCGTCGAATCGCGGCGCAGCAGCAGGGAGGGGGAGTCGCCCGTGCGGATGAAGGTGCCGTTGGTCGAGTGATCGGTCAGCAGGAAGCCGCCGCGGCTGAAGTCGATCACCGCGTGCTGGCGCGACGTCCGGCGGGAGGGGATGCGCAGGCCGCAACTCTCGTCGCGGCCCACCGTGACGCGGGGCAGGAGCGGTGTCAGGGTTGCCTCGGCGCGGCGCCCGGACAGGTGCAGGGACGGCAGGCCGCGCCCGCTGCCGGGTTGCGACAAGGTCAGCCCGATGGTCGCGTTGTCCTCGGCCTCCGGCGGAGCGTCGCTGCTGCGGATCTGGTGGACGCGGACGGGCGCCGCCTTCCCCTTCACCGCGACGCTGTTCAGAAGACGCGCCTGTTTTCGCAGGGGAGGGGAGAGTCTGTCGACCAGATCATCGGTCGCCAGGATTTCGCCGGGGCGGGCGATGGATTCCAGCCGGGCGGCGACGTTGCAGGCGTCACCGTAAAGATCGCCGGGCCCGGCGATCACCGGACCGAAATGCAGCCCGGCGCGCAGCCGCAGCCCGAAATCCCCCTGCCGCTCCATCATGGCGAGCACTGCGCGGGTGGCGCCGTCGCTCATGGGGAACGAGGCCAGCAGCCCGTCGCCCAGGCTCTTCACCACCGTGCCGGCGTTCTCCCCGACGATCCGGCCTAAGTCCTCCAGAACCCGCTGGGTCAGCGCCGCCGCCTTCCGGTCGCCCGCCAGTTCATAGAGCAGCGTGCTGTCGGCGATATCCACGAAGAGGAGGGCGAGGGGCTTTTCCATCTCGTGCAAAGCCCTGAAGCTGGAGATTGCGGGAGGCGGGGCGCAGCGTACAGCCGGTGGTCTACCTTCATAACACAACTTTTTGTAACGGTCACAGGACCCTTGGGCCACAGACATTGTAAGCGTCTTGCGGGCGTCGGAACCCTTGACCGTCCTGCGACCCGCTGTCGAAAATCCTCAAGGGTGACGTGACCCGGCCAGACGCTGCTTCAATTCCTTGACGGTGACGCCCCCCACCGCGATGTCTTCATCCGGCAGTTCGTGGATCGACACCAGGAAAAGCTCCTTCGGGATTCCGGTGATCCGCACGGAAACGTCTGTCAACTGCTGGATCAGCTCCGCCTTGACCTCCTTGCTCAGCGCTCCGGATTCAAAAACGATCACAGGCATGGCTTGTCCTCCGGCATGGGTGGTTGCGGCGAAGGAATGAGAATCCCGGACGCCGCGGACGGTTATCGAAAGTTGAGAAAATGATCGATCAACGCACGCGGCGACCATGTGACCGTTGGTCTCACGGCGGCCGGTTTGGCCCCCAGCTATCGAGAGGCCGTCATCAAGGGCGATGGCGGAGGCCCCGGTCGTCAGAAGCGCTTGATCTCGATGTTGTACTTGCGCAGGGCGTAGCTGACCTGACGGGTGGTCATGCCGAGCAGGCGCGCGGCCTTGGCCTGCACCCAGCCGGTGCGCTCCATCGCCCAGAGCAATCGGTCGCGCAGCGATCCCGACTCCGGCTCGTCCAGTGGGACCTCGGCGGCGGACGGCGGAGCGGCGGCGGAAGCCGTCGAGGATGTTGGAGCCGGGACGGCGGGGGCGTTCGGCTCGGGCAGGGGCAGCGGGATCAGGGGAACCGGAGCCACCGGCTGGGCGGCGCCGCAGACCGGCGACGGGCCGGCGGAGCAGCCCGACGCGCAGGCTGGCCACGCGCCGCCGCCGGCACCCGCCGGTTCCGGCACCGGGGCTGGCATCGCCGAGGCCTTCGGCGCGCTGGCCGGTGCCGGGACGCCGGGGCGTCCGGGGGGAGCGCGGTTGATCGCCCCAGGCCCCATGGACGGGGCGAGCCCGCCGACCGACGCGCCCAGCGTGCGGTACTGGAACAGGACCGAGGAGTTGCAGAGGTTCAGGCTGCAGGACAGGGACTCGGTGCGGATGATGCCGTCGCGCGACTGGGTGGCCGCGCGCTCGATGCAGTTCTCCAGCTCGCGCACGTTGCCGGGCCAGGTGCAGCGGTTCAGCACCTCCAGCGCCTCGTCCTCCATGACGAGGGTCATGCCGTTGTCCTTGGCGAACTTCGCCACGAAATGGCGGGCCAGCGGGCCGATGTCCTGGCGGCGTTCGCGCAGCGGCGGCAGGTGGATGGTCACCACGTTGATGCGGAAATACAGGTCGGCGCGGAACTTGCCGTGGCCGACCGCCTCCTCCAGGTTCAGGTTGGTGGCGCAGATCAGCCGGACGTCGGTCTTGATGGTCTTGGACCCGCCGACCCGCTCGAACTCCTGCTCCTGCAGCACGCGAAGCAGCTTGGCCTGGAAGTTGGGCGAGATGTCGCCGATCTCGTCGAGGAACAGCGTGCCGCCCGACGCCAGCTCGAACCGGCCCTTGTGGTCCTTCTGCGCGCCGGTGAAGGCGCCCTTTTCATGGCCGAACAGCTCCGATTCCAGGAGCGATTCCGGCAGGGCGGCGCAGTTCACGCGGATGAAGGGCGCGTCCTTGCGCGGCGACATGTTGTGGATGGCCCGCGCGATCAGCTCCTTGCCGGTGCCGCTCTCGCCGCGGATCAGCACGGTGGACTTGAAGGGCGCCACCCGGTGGACCTGGGCCATCACCTCCAGCATGTTGGGGCTGGTGCAGACCACGTCGTTGATCGGGGCGGCGACCGGCCGCAGCTCCTTCTGCATGCGGAAGGTCTCCCGCATCATGAAGCGGCGCTCCTCGGCCACGGTGCGGTGCAGCCGCACGGTCTGGCCGATCAGGTTGGCGACCATGGTCAGGAAGCGCACGTCGCTGCCGAAATGGCCCTGCGGCCCCTCGTCGGAGATGCGGTCGATGGTCAGCACGCCGACGACCACCCCCGCCGCCTTGATCGGCACGCCGACCAGCGAGGCCACCTGCTCGTCCAGGTCCTCGCGCCCGCCGGTGCGGTTCAGGAACAGCGGTTCCTCCGCCAGGTTCGGGACGACGGCGGGCATGCCGGTCTTCAGGATGCGGCCGGTGATGCCTTCCCCGTCGCGGAATTCGATCTGGGCCGCGGCCTCGTTCGACAGGCCGTTCGCGGCCACGAGACGCAGCACGTTGTCCTCGCCGACCAGATAGACGCGCCCGCGGTGCATCTGCAGCTGGTAGGCCAGCGCGCGAAGCACCTCGCGCAATGTCTGCTGGAGGTCGAGAGAGGAACCGAGGACCTTGCTGACCTCATAAATGGTCAGCAGCTCCAGGTTCGACGTGGACTGGCGCATTGCACCCGGCATGATCGACACCCCCTGCTCAACCGGGATTCCGGACGCCGCGCACCGGCGCGCTCGTCGCATTGATCCCGGTACGGCGCCTTGAACCGTTCCTCCCGGGGTGGGGTGTGCGCTCGTTGCTGATCGGCGCCTTTGACCACCGGTGCGCCCGCCGCGCGTGCTTCCGTGACAAGCCGTTCGCGCTGCGGACTGTCGAAAGTTTCGGAAACTCTCGGACGAAAGGCAAGCCCTTTTGCATATCAGTTGCTGCGGCGCACAATGACTTATGGCTGCGGCAGAACGGCGCAACCCTTAGGAAAACTGGAAATTCTTCCGGCGATCCGTTAGTAACTGACCGGTCAGTAATATTTTCTCCACCCTGGAGAACGGCATGCCGGAGGAAGATCCCGCCGTTCCGCGCTGGCGCCGCCGGAAGGAGGCGCGCCCCCGGGAGATCGTCGACGCGGCCCTGACCGTCTTCGGCGAGCGCGGCTTCGCGGCGGCCCGGCTGGAGGACGTCGCGGCGCAGGCCGGGGTCAGCAAGGGCACGCTCTACCTCTACTTCCCGAACAAGGAGGAGCTGTTCAAGGCGGTGGTCCGCGAGGCCATCCTGCCCAATCTGGACATGGCCGAGCGTCTGCTGGCCGGGGCTCAGGGGCCGAGCTTCGCCGTTCTGGAAACGCTGCTGACCCTCTTCGCGACGCGCATCCTGAAATCCCGCGCCGGCGCCATCCCCAAGCTGATCATCGCCGAGGCCGGCAACTTCCCCGACCTCGCCCGCTTCTATTACGACGAGGTGATCCGCCGCGCCTTCGCCCTGCTGGCGGCGGTGCTGGAGCGCGGCATGGCGCGCGGCGAGTTCCGCCCGGTGGACGTCGATTCGACCGTCCGGCTGATCGTCGCGCCGATGCTGATGAGCGCGTTGTGGCGTTCCTCCTTCGAGGCGCTGGAGGGCCGCCCGCCTGACGTGGCGGCGCTGCTGGCCGCCCATCTCGACGCGCTGCGCCGGACGCTCGCCCCGGAGGGAGGGCCGCCGTCATGAGCTGGATCGCCGAAACGCTGGCGGTGGCCTTGTCGGTTCTCGGGCTGGGTGGTGGGGACGCCGTGCCGCTGGCCCACGGCTACGCCGAAGGGGAATATCTGCGCATCGCCGCCCCGGTGGCCGGGACGCTCGACACGCTGGCGGTGACGCGCGGCGGGCGGGTGGAGGCGGGCGCGCCCCTCTTCGCCCTCGACCGCACCGGCGCGCGGGCGGAGCGCGACCGGCTGGCCGCCGCGCTCGCGCAGGCGCTGGCGCAGCTTGCCGACCTGCGGACCGGCCGCCGCCCCGACGAGCTGGCGGTGGTCGCCGCCCAGCGCGCGCAGGCCGAGGCGGCGCTGCGCTACTCCGAAGCGGAACTGGCGCGGCAGCAAACACTGGTGGCGCGCAAGGTCAGCTCCGACGATCGGCTGGACGCCGCCCGCGCCACCCGCGACCGCGACCGCGCGCGGCTGGAGGAGCTGACCGCGCAACTGGCCGTCTCCAACCTGCCGGCCCGTCCCGACCAGATCCGCGCCGCCGAGGACGCCGTCGCCCAGGCCGAGGCGGCGCTGGCCCAGGCGGACAAGCGGCTCGCCGAACTGGCCCCGCCGGCGCCCGAGGCGGCGCTGGTCGAGGACACGCTGTTCAACCCCGGCGAATGGGTGCCGGCGGGCGCCCCGGTGGTCTCGCTTCTGCCGCCGTCGAAGCGGAAGCTGGTTTTCTTCGTCCCGGAGCCGCTGATGGCCCGCGTCCGTCCGGGCGACCGGGTGACGGTGCGCTGCGACGGCTGCCCGCCCGGCCTGTCGGCGCGGGTGACCTATGTGGCGCCGCGGGTGGAATACACCCCGCCGGTCATCTACAGCGTCGGCAGCCGCGAGAAGCTGGTCTTCCGCGTGGAGGCGCGGTTGGAGGATGGCGCGGCGCTGAACCCCGGCCTGCCGGTGGACGTGGAACTGCCGCGATGACCGGGGAACCCGCCATTGACGTGCGCGGTCTGGTCAAGCGCTTCGGCGCCAAGACGGTGGTGGACGGCTTCTCCATCCGGGTGGCGCGCGGGCAGATCTACGGCTTCCTGGGGCCGAACGGGTCGGGCAAGACGACGACCATCCGCATGCTCTGCGGGCTGCTGACCCCCGACGCCGGGGAGGGGACCTGCCTCGGGCTCGACATCCGCCGCGAGAGCGCCGCGATCAAGCGGCAGGTCGGCTACATGACCCAGAAGTTCAGCTTCTGGGAGGATCTCAGCATCGCCGAGAATCTGGATTTCGTCGCCCGGATGTACGGGCTGCCGGAGCGGCGGCAGAAGGTCGCCGCGGCGCTGGAGCGGCTGGGGCTGGGCAACCGGCGGGCGCAATTGGCCGGCGAGCTGTCCGGCGGCTGGAAGCAGCGTCTGGCGTTGGCCGCCTGCATCCTGCACGAGCCGAAGCTGCTGCTGCTCGACGAGCCGACCGCCGGGGTGGACCCCAAGGCGCGGCGGGAGTTCTGGGACGAGATCCACCGGCTGGCCGGCGACGGGCTGACCGTGCTGGTCAGCACCCATTACATGGACGAGGCGGAGCGCTGCCACGCCATCGCCTACCTCGCCTACGGTCGGCTGATGACCCAGGGCAGCGTGGAGGAGGTGATCGCCAACTCGGGGCTGGTGACCTACGAGGTCGGCGCGCGGGGAACGGACGGGCCGGACCTCGGGTCCGTCGCGGCGGCGCTGCGCGACCGTCCGGGGGTCGAGATGGTCGCCGCCTTCGGCGCGCGGCTGCATGTCAGCGGCGGCGACGGCGCGGCGCTGGAGGCGGCGCTGCGTCCCTGGTCCGGCGACTCGGGCCTGTCGGTGCGGCGGACGGAGCCGACGCTGGAAGACGTCTTCATTCACCTGATGAACCGCAGCACGGACAATTTCGCATGACCGCACCGGGGATCGGAAAGATTGGGCCGTCCCCGCGCCGATGCGAACGCCGGGGCGGGGACGGTGCGCGGTCATTCGATCGACGCGGAGGTCACCCCGGTGTTCTTGTTCCAGCGCAGCGTCAGCTTGGAGATCTTGCAGAGGTTCAGGTTCTGCCAGACCGCCGACTCGCCGTCGTCGTAGATGACCTTCATGTCCCACTTGCAGGTCTTCTCAGCCTTGTCGAAGCTCAGTTCGAACTCTTCACCATCGTCGAGAACGTCACGGCCGAGGATGTCTTCATCCCACTTCTCGTTGGCGGACTCGCTGACGTAGATGTGCTTCAGCGCGTAGCCCGTCTGGTTCGCGATGGTGAAATCCTGCTGCCCGGCCAGGGCGGCGCCATGAAACAGGAACAGGGCGGCGACGGCGGCGGCGCCCTTGGCAAGAATAGAGGTCATGGTATGTGTCCCGCATACGAGTTAATCCGTTTGGACGATGCTTGAGGCAATTTCGATATGTCAACGGGACTCAAGTTGCATGATGCGGCATTGAAGTAAAAAGTTGTGTTTCATCCTTGAAACGCACGGACGGTGAGGCTTTCGTGATGCGCTTTTCCTTCGCGCGCTTCGTCGCGGTGATGGTGAAGGAATTCATCCAGATGCGGCGCGACCGGTTGACCTTCGCCATGATGGTGGGGGTGCCGGTGCTCCAGCTCGTGCTGTTCGGCTTCGCCATCAACTCCGACCCCAAGAGCCTGCCGACCGCCGTCCACGTCGCCGACTCCAGTCCCTTCGCGCGGACGCTGGTGTCGGCCATGGCCAATTCCGGCTATTTCGACGTGACGCGCGGCGCCGACAGCCCGGCGGAGCTGGACCGCCTGCTGGCGGAAGGGCGGGTGCAGTTCGCCGTCACCATCCCCGCCGGCTTCGCCCGCGACCTGCAGCGGGGCGAGCGGCCCGTGCTGCTGGTCGAGGCCGACGCGACCGACCCGGCGGCGACCAGCAACGCGCTGGCCGCCCTGTCCACCCTGGCGCGGCAGGCGCTGGACCCCGACCTGACCGGGCCGCTGGCCCAACGGCGCGCCACCCCCGACCCGGTCGAGCTGCGGGTCCACCGCCGCTACAACCCGGAGGGGATCACCCAGTACAACGTGGTGCCCGGCCTGATGGGGGTCGTCCTGACCATGACCATGGTGATGATGACCGCGCTGGCCGTCACCCGCGAGCGGGAGCGCGGGACGATGGAGAACCTGCTGGCGATGCCGGTCCGCCCGTTCGAGGTGATGCTGGGCAAGATCGTGCCCTTCATCCTGGTCGGCTACATCCAGGTCGTCATCATCGTCCTGGCCGCCCGGCTGCTGTTCGGCGTGCCCATCGTCGGCAGCCTGGCCCTGCTGTCGGCCGTGCTGGTGCTGTTCATCGCCGCCAATCTGGCGGTGGGCTTCACCTTCTCCACCGTGGCGAAGAACCAGCTCCAGGCGATGCAGATGTCCTTCTTCTTCTTCCTGCCGTCGATGCTGCTGTCCGGCTTCATGTTCCCCTTCCGCGGCATGCCCGGCTGGGCGCAGGCGGTGGGGGAGGTTCTGCCGCTGACCCATTTCCTGCGCATCGTCCGCGGCATTCTCCTGAAGGGCAACGGCCCGGCGGAAATCGCGGAGGAGGTGGCGGCGCTGCTGGTTTTCCTGGTCGCGGTTACGGTCGTCGCGCTGAAGCGCTACCGGCAGACCTTGGACTGAGCAGTAAACGAGGACCGGACGGCGCCCGTCATCATCGGCGCCCGGCGTCGGCGCCAAGTCGAAACCGGTTGTGACATGAGCGTGAGCCTCACCTTTCGTTAAGGAACATTGGCTCTAATCTTTCCCGATTGGCGGTCCGTGGGGGAAGATGATGGGGCGCTTGGCGATTGGCCCGACGATCGGGATTCTTGCGGCGGCCTTGGTCACAGCCGGTTTGGTCGCCGCTGCTCTCGCCGGCCCCGCCGAGGCCGGATCGCACAAGAAAAAGAAGCACGCGCCGCCGGCCCCCAACTCCATCGCCTGGAGTCAGGTGAGCGGCCCCGCCCTGGGGCCGGCACAGTCCATCGGCGGCTACGCCGCGGGCTGCGTCACCGGCGCGCAGGCCCTGCCGGCGGAGGGCACCGGCTATCAGGTGATCCGCCTGTCGCGCCAGCGCTTCTACGGCCATCCCGAACTGATCGATTATCTGAAGGGCTTCGGGCGGAAGGTCGCGGCGGCCGGGCTGGGGACCGCGCTGATCGGCGACATGGGGCAGGCGCGCGGCGGCCCGATGAGCTTCGGCCACGCCAGCCACCAGATCGGGCTGGACGCCGACGTCTGGTTGCGGCTCGACCACCCGCCGATGGGGCGCAACGCTCGGGAAAGCCTGTCCGAGATCAAGTACGTCGATTACGGGCGCGTCCGCGTCACCGAGGACTGGTCGGAGCGGCAGGCCCAGCTCGTCCGCATCGCCGCCAGCGATCCTCGGGTGACCCGCATCTTCGTCAACCCGGCGATCAAGCTCGCCATGTGCCGCCATCCCTGGCCGGACCGCGCCTTCCTGCGCAAGCTGCGCCCCTGGCACGGCCATGACGGGCACATGCACGTCCGGCTGGGCTGCCCGGCGGGAAGCCCGCAATGCGAGGACCAGCGCGACATTCCCGACGGCGACGGCTGCGGCGACGAGGTCGCGTCCTGGCTCGGCTCCGTCTACCCGGTGGTGGAGCGGCACAATGGCAAGCCGCAGCCGCGCTACGTCAGCATGCCGCCCGCCTGCACCGTGGTGCTGCGCGCCGCCGGGACGCGGGTCGCCGCCATGGACGATTCGCACGCGGAGAAGGCGTTACGGTAATGTGACGCAGGATTTTGCGCTTGCACGAACGGATCACCCGGATACTGTGAAAGTCGGAATGAATTCGTCCGGCGGTCCAGGCAATGGGGCAGGCGCGAAGGCGATGAGCGATAAGGGCGGACACGATCAAGCGGGGGCTCCCCGCATCACGCTCAAGACCCGCCTTCACGCCTGGTGGGAGGGGTACGACCTCTCCGGCCTGAAGGGCCGGGGCGGGGAGGACGATGGCAAGCCGCCGCCCGCCGCCGCCGCGTCCCAGCCCGCCCCCCGGGGCCATGGTCCCGGCGTGAACCGCTGGGGAAAGCCGCTGTGGAGCGCCACGCGGATCGAGGTGGCGGAGAAGCTGTGGGGCGAGGGCTTCAACACGCCCGGCGGCCACGACCACATTCCCTATCTGGTGAAGCCGCTGGGACTCAACCCGGCGATGAGCGTGCTGGACCTGTCCGCCGGGCTGGGCGGGACCAGCCGCACCATGGCGAGCAAGTACGGCTGCTGGGTCACCGGGCTGGAGGCGTCGGAGCTTCTGGCGAAGGAGGGGATGATCCGCTCCTTCAAGGAAGGGCTGGAGAAGAAGGCCCCGGTCGAAACCTACGACCCGGAGAACTTCAGCTATTCCAAGCGCGTGGACGCCATCGTCTACAAGGAGGGGATGTTCTCCGTCCAGGGCAAGGACCAGCTGTTCGACGGGATGGAGCTGGCTTTGAAGCCGCGCGGCCATCTGTTGATGACCGACTACGTGATCGACCCGGCGCTGGCCGGGGCCAAGGCCGTCCAGGTTTGGTGCGACAAGGAGCCGATGCAGCCGCATTTGTGGTCCAAGGACCAGATGGCCGCCGCCTTCGCCCAGCGGAACCTGGACCTGCGAATCGCCGAGGACATCACCGACACCCATCGCGCCCTGATCGTCAGCGCCATCCAGGGGCTGGTCGAGCATCTGGAGCGCCATCATCTGGATCACGAGACCAAGCTCGCGGTGATGGACGAGGTCGAACTGTGGGTCCGCCGCGTGTCCGCCATCGAGGCGGGCATGAAGGTCTGCCGTTTCTACGCGCTGAAACCGGCGGAGTAGCGTCGAAACGGCCGTGTCCGGCGGGAAACGCAACCGCCACGGGGGCCGTTGACAGCGGGGGTGCGCCGCACTATGGTGCGCGCCTTCGATCGAGCCGCCGACCGACCAGGATGAAGAATTATGAAGATCGTTAACTCTCTGAAGTCGATGAAGACGCGCCACAAGGCCTGCCGCGTGATCCGCCGCAAGGGCCGCGTCTACGTCATCAACAAGCAGAACCCGCGCTTCAAGGCCCGCCAGGGCTGAGACCGGCGGCCGGGTCCGCCCGGCCGACGCGTGTTGTGCTGTTGAACGCGACGCCGCGCCGTTCCCCTGGGACGGCGCGGCGTCGCGTTTTGGCGTGTCCGGATGCCGGTCAGTCCTGCAGGCGCGGGAAGACGCCGCCGGTGGCAATGAAGTAATGCAGGCCGGGCGCGGGCGACTCCAGCGTCGGCAAGGCGAAGTCCTTCCGCCCATCGCCGCCATAGGTCGTGCCGAGCAGCGTGAAGAGCGCGATGAAATCGTTGACCGACAGCAGGCGCCCGTCCGCCGGCAACCACCCGAGAGGCAGCCGGGCGTAGGAGAACAGGCGGATCTCGCCGATGTAGACATCAATCTCGGGATTGCCGGGGTGCATTCGCGTGTCTCCGTTCCGTGGCATTCGCAAGGCGTGGCCGGCGAGCCGGGGCGGCGCGCCGTGGTTCCCTTTTTATCGTCTGCCGTAAAAATGGCAATCCGGACATCGTCCTTCCGTCAAGGTTGAAGGGGGAAACCTGCGGGGGCAGGGCCGAACGCACGCGGGGGCTGGCATCGCCCCTCGTCCGATGTTACCTGTGGAAGGGAACGCCGCGGGAACAATCCGGGCGACGGAACCTGGGGGAGGAACGGCCGGCCATGCGGATGCCCGCGCCCGACGACGGCGTCATCGCGCGCCGCCGCGAGATCATCGCAGCGCTGCGGGCCATCGTGCCCGGCGAGGGCGTGATCGCCGACGAAAGCGAACTGCGCGCCTATGAATGCGACGGGCTGACCGCCTACCGCCAGCTTCCCATGGTCGTGGTGCTCCCCAGCACGGTGGAGCAGGTCAGCCGGGTGCTCCGGACCTGCAAGGACATGGGGGTGAAGGTGGTGCCCCGCGGCGCCGGAACCTCCCTGTCCGGCGGCGCCCTGCCGCTGGCCGACGGCGTGCTGCTGGGGATGGGCAAGTTCAACCGCATCCTCGACATCGACGTCGCCAACCGCTGCGTGGTGACCCAGCCGGGGGTGACCAACCTCGGCATCTCCAACGCGGTGGCGCATGAGGGCTTCTATTACGCGCCCGACCCGTCCAGCCAGATCGCCTGCACCATCGGCGGCAACATCGCCGAGAATTCCGGCGGGGTGCATTGCCTGAAATACGGGCTGACCACCAACAACGTGCTGGGTCTGGAGATGGTGCTGATGGACGGCACCGTCCTGCGGCTGGGCGGCAAGCATCTCGACGCCGGCGGCTACGACCTGATGGGCGTCGTCACCGGCTCCGAGGGGCTGCTGGGGGTGGTGACCGAGGTCACGGTGCGCATCCTCAGGAAGCCGGCGACCGCCCGCGCCGTGCTGATCGGCTTCCCGACCAGCGAGCAGGGCGGCGACTGCGTGGCGGCCATCATCGCCGCGGGAATCATCCCCGGCGGCATGGAGATGATGGACAGGCCGGCCATCCACGCGGCGGAGGATTTCGTCCATGCCGGCTACCCGCTGGACGTCGAGGCCCTGCTGATCGTCGAGCTGGACGGCCCGGCGGCGGAGGTCGACCACCTGATCGAGCAGGTGGCGGAGATCGCGCGGTCCAAGGGCTGCTGCTACTCGCGCGTCTCGACCTCGGAGGAGGAGCGGCTGTCCTTCTGGGCCGGGCGCAAGGCGGCCTTCCCGGCGGTGGGGCGCATCAGCCCCGACTACTACTGCATGGACGGCACCATCCCGCGCAAGGCGCTGCCCCTGGTGCTGCACCGCATGCAGGAGATGTCCGACCGCTACGCCCTGCGGGTCGCCAACGTCTTCCACGCCGGCGACGGCAACCTGCATCCGCTGATCCTCTACGACGCCAACAAGCCGGGCGAACTGGAGCGGGCGGAGGCCTTCGGCAACGACATCCTGCGCCTGTGCGTCGAGGTCGGCGGCGTGCTGACCGGCGAGCACGGCGTGGGGGTGGAGAAGCGCGACCTGATGACCGACCAGTTCGACGAGGTCGATCTCGACCAGCAGCAGCGCATCAAATGCGCCTTCGACCCCGACGGGCTGCTGAACCCCGGAAAGGTCTTCCCCAAGCTGCACCGCTGCGCCGAGCTTGGCCGCGTCCACATCCACAAGGGGGAGCTGCGCTTCCCCGACATTCCCCGATTCTGAGCCCCCGATCCTGAGGCCACCCGCATGACCGTGACCACCATCAAGCCCGACTCGGCGGGCCAGGCCGCCGACGCGGTGCGCTGGGCCTTATCGGAGGGGACGCCGCTGGACGTCGCCGGTTCCGGGTCCAAGCGCGGCCTCGGGCGCCCGATCCAGACCGCCTGCACGCTCGACCTCTCCGGCCTGTCCGGGGTCGTCGCCTACGAGGCGGAGGAACTGGTGCTGACCGCCCGGGCCGGCACGCCGATGGCCGAAATCCTGCCGATGCTGGCGGAGCGGCGGCAGCAGCTCGCCTTCGAACCGCAGGACCTCGGGGCGCTGTTCGGGCAGCCGGAGCGGCAGGGGACGCTGGGCGGGGTGATATCCTGCGGGCTGGCCGGGCCGCGGCGCATCAGCGCCGGCTCCGCCCGCGACCACACGCTGGGCATCGAAGGGGTGAACGGGCGCGGCGACCTCTACAAGGGCGGCGGCAAGGTGGTGAAGAACGTCACCGGCTACGACGTGCCCAAGCTGATGGCCGGCTCCTTCGGCACGCTGACCGTCCTGACGGAGCTGACGGTGAAGGTGCTGCCGGCGCCGGAGGATGTCCGGACTCTGCTGCTGGCCGGGCGCGAGGACGCCGGGGCTGTCGCGGTGCTGACCGCGGCGCTGCAGAGCCCCTACGACGTGTCCGGCGCCGCCCATCTGCCGGCCGCGGTGGCGGCGCGGTCCCAGTTGCGGGTGGTCGCCGGAGCGGGCGGGGCGGTCACGCTGGTGCGGGTGGAGGGCTTCGGCCCGTCGGTCACCGCCCGCGTCGCCGCGCTGAAGGAGGAGCTTGGCGCCGACGCCGTGCTGGACCGGGACGAGTCGCGGGCGCTGTGGAAGGAGGTTCGGGACGTGGCGTATTTTGGCCCCTCCCCTGCGTCAGCGGGTGAGGGCCGGGGTGGTGGCGACGACTCCCGCCACTCCTCCCGCCACGTCTGGAAAATCTCCGTCCAGCCCTCCGAAGGGCCGCGCGTGGCGGAGTCGATCCGCTGGGCGCTGGACGCCGAGCTGTACTTCGACTGGGGCGGCGGGCTGATCTGGGCGGCGGTGGCGCCGACACCCGACGCCGCGACGGCGATCCGCGGCGCCTTGGGCAGCGCCGGCCACGCGACGCTGGTGCGCGCGCCCGAGGATGTGCGGATCACGGCGGAGGTGTTCCACCCGTTGCCCGACCCGGTGATGGCGCTGAGCCGCCGGGTGAAGGAGAGCTTCGACCCCTGCGGCATCCTGAACCCCGGCCGCATGTACGCGGGAGTGTAAGGCATCCATGCAGACCAACTTCACGCTCACCCAGCTCGCCAACGCCGACTACCGGGACTCGGAAGCGATCCTGCGCAAGTGCGTCCATTGCGGCTTCTGCACGGCGACCTGCCCGACCTACGTGCTGCTGGGCGACGAGCTGGACAGCCCGCGCGGCCGCATCTACCAGATCAAGGACATGCTGGAGAAGGGCGGGCCGCCCACCGAGCATCAGGTGAAGCACATCGACCGCTGCCTCTCCTGCCTGTCCTGCATGACGACCTGCCCGTCGGGCGTCAACTACATGCATCTGGTCGATCACGCCCGCGCCCATGTCGAGGCGACCCACGCCCGCCCGCCGGCCGACCGCGCCATCCGCGACCTGCTGGCCCGCGTGCTGCCCAACCCGCGGCTGTTCCGGCTGGCCCTGCTCGCCGCCTGGTTCGGCAAGCCTTTCGCCGGGCTTCTGCCGGGACGGCTGGGCGCGCTGCTGGCGCTGGCGCCGAAGTCGGTGCCGGGGCCGAGCCACAGCGACCGGCCGGGCAGCCATCCGGCGGTCGGGCCGCGCCGCAAGCGCGCCGCGCTGCTCGTCGGCTGCGCCCAGCAGGTGCTGGCGCCGCAGATCAACGAGGCGACCATCCGCCTGCTAAACCGCCACGGGGTCGAGGTGGTGGTGGCTAAGGGCGCCGACTGCTGCGGCGCCCTGACCCATCACATGGGCAAGACGGACCTCAGCGACGCCGCGGCGAAGAAGACCATCGACGCCTGGATCGCCGAGATGGACGGGGAGGGGCTGGACGCCATCATTGTCAACACCTCGGGCTGCGGCACCACGGTGAAGGACTATGCCTTCCAGTTCCGCGAGGACGCGGAATACGCGCCCAAGGCGCTGCGCGTGGCGGCCATCGCCCGCGACGTGACGGAGTTCCTGGCGGAGATCGGCCTGTCCGCTCCCGTGATCGAGACCGGGCAGGCCATCGCCTACCATTCCGCCTGCTCCATGCAGCACGGCCAGCGCATCAAGGACCCGCCGCGCCATCTGCTGCGCGGCGCCGGTTTCCAGGTGAAGGAGGTCCCGGAGGCGCACATCTGCTGCGGCTCGGCCGGCACCTACAACATGCTCCAGCCGGAGATCGCCGTGCAGCTGCGCGACCGCAAGGTCCGCAACATCGAGAGCACGGGGGCCGCCGCCATCGCCGCCGGCAACCTCGGCTGCATCACCCAGATCGCCACCGGGACCGGGCTGCCCGTCGTCCACACGGTCGAACTGCTGGACTGGGCGACCGGCGGTCCGAAGCCGGAGGCGCTGAGGGACAGCCCGGCCTTCGCCGGTCCGGACCGCTCGCCGGGCGCGGCGGCGCGCGCGGCGGAGTAGGCCCACCGGCCCCTCCGCCCCGCCCACCGACCCCCTTGGACTTTTCGCGGCGTATGGCTAGGTTGGCGCCAACGGGACGATGAGGCGCTCAGTGGACAGCGGGTTCAAGGACGACAGCGACGGCGGTTACGGGATCGGGCGGCGGCTGTCGGCCTGGGGGGTGCACGCCTTCACGGGCAGCGGCGTCGTGCTGGGGCTGCTGGCCCTGCTCGCCGCGGTCAACGGCGAAGCCAAGGCGTGCCTGGGCTGGCTGGGGCTGGCGCTGGTGGTCGACGGGGTGGACGGCACGCTGGCCCGCCGGGCCTCGGTGAAGGAGGTGCTGCCGGGCATCGACGGGTCGGCGCTCGACCTCGTGATCGACTATCTGACCTACGTCGTCGTCCCGGCGGTCTTCCTGTACCGCTTCGGCCTGCTGCCCGACGGCTTCGGCGTGGCGCTGGCCGCCTTCATCATGATGACCTCGCTCTACTGCTTTTCGAACACCGGGATGAAGAGCGGCGACAACTACTTCGTCGGCTTCCCGGCGATCTGGAACGTGGTCGCGCTCTATCTGTGGATTCTGGCGCTCGATCCGTGGATCAACACCGCGGTGGTGCTGGTCCTCGGCCTGCTGACCTTCACGACGGTGAAGTTCCTGCACCCCTTCCGGGTGCGCCGCTGGATGCGCCTGAATCTTCTGGTCAGCGGGGCGTGGCTGGCCTCCAGCGCGGCGTTGGTGGTCCTCTATCCGGACCGTCCCGACGCCGTCTGGTACGTCTGGCTGGCCAGCAGCGCCTATTACGCGGCGATCTGCGCGTGGCGGACGCTGCGCGGGCCGGCTGCGGCTTAGGCCGAATTACGGCTTCTCGGGAGCGGTCTCCCGGTTGATGTCGTCCTTGGCGTCGCGGGCCTTCTGCTGGATGGCCGCGCCGGCGTCCTGCATCATCCGGCCGGCCTCGGCGCCGATGCCCTTGGCGGCCTCGCCCACGCGCTCCGCGGTCTGGTCCACCGCCCGCCCGATCTCCTGGCCGGTCTTCTCCGCCGACTGCTGGTCGTCGCAGGCGGCCAGCAGCGGCAGGGCCAGGAGCGGAAGGGCAAGGACGGCGGTGCGAATCCCGTTACGACGAGCCATGGAATGGTCTCCACAATTGATCCATGGAGGCGTAACGGCTCACGGAGGCGTTTGGTGCCTTAAAGGCTGCCGTCGGCAAAGGAAAAGCGGACGCCGTAGCGCCGCAGCGAGAGATTCGGCACCATCCGTGCCGCCGCCTTGGCCTTGGCGTCGAAGTCGGAAGCGACCAGGATGCCACGGATGTCCCGTCCCTCCTCCTCCTCGGCGATGTCGCCCATGTAGCTGAGGATTTGGGCCACGGCCCGCTGTCCGGCGGTTCCGGTCTTCAGTTCGATGACGACCACGCGCCCTTGGGCATCGCGTGCGGTGATGTCAATGAAGCCGGACGGAACCGACCGTTCCGCACCCTCGTCGATCACCGTCATTCCGGCTTCGAGCTGACCGATTTCCAGGCGCAGCGCGGCCTGCAGATCGCGTTCCAGCCCGATGCGTTGCCCGAGATCCTCGTCCGCAATCGCCACCGTCATTCCCTCCGCCGCAACATCGGCCAGCGCATCGGCGGTGTCGCGGAACCGGCGGTAGCGCTCGATGGCGCCGCGGTACGAGGCGAGGTTGGCCCGGATGTCGCCTTCGATGGGAATCTTGCTCGGGTTGGGCCGGTTGAGCCGCGCATCGTCCGTCGAATAGCGCAACTGCTGGAGAAGCGACGCCATCCGGTCGCGGACGTAATGCTCGTCGACATCGCCGTAATGCTCTTCTACGCGCGCTATGCGGTATATCTGCGCGGTGACCGTTCCGGCCCCGTATTTCTGCCGCTCCAGCCAAGCCCGGTATCCGGTCTGCATCGAACACTCCACGTTTGCGGCGGTGAAGCCCCGTCCATCCGGAAGACGGACGGGGCTTCACCGGGCTGTTGACGTCAGAACTGGTCCTCGCTCAGCGCCATGACCGTGCGGTGCGCGGTCAGGATCGGCAGCAGCAGGCCCGGCCCCTGGGCCAGGATCTGCTCGGCGTAGAAGCGGGCGGTGACCAGCTTGGCCTCCAGGAAGGGGGCGTTGGCGCCGGGCTGGCGCAGCCCCTCCAGGGCCTTGGCGGCGGAGCGGGCGAGCATCCAGCCGCCGGCCACCGTGCCCCACAGCTTCAGATAGTTCACCGCCCCCGCGGCCGCGGCGCGCAGGTCGCCGTCGGCCTGGGTCTTGACCACCCAGGCCACCGCCTGCTCCAGCGCGTCCAGGCCGGCGGACAGGTTGGTGCGGATCGCCTCCATGTCGTCGCCGGGGATGCTCTCCAACTCCGCCACCGTGGCGCGCATCTCGGCAATGAAGGTCCGGGCCGACTCGCCGCCGTCGCGGCCGGTCTTGCGGAAGGTCAGGTCGTTGGCGTGGATGCCGTTGGTGCCCTCGTAGATCGGGGTGATGCGGGCGTCGCGGTAATGCTGGGCGGCGCCGGTCTCCTCGATGAAGCCCATGCCCCCGTGGATCTGCACGCCGGTGGAGGCGACGTCGCAGCCGATGTCGGTGCTCCACGCCTTCACGACGGGGGTCAGGATGTCCACGCGGGCGGTGGCGGCGGCGCGCACCGCGGCGTCCTCGTGGTGGCGGGACACGTCGAGCTGGGTGCCCGCGTAGAGCGCCAGCGCGCGGGCGGCCTCCGTCTTGGCGCGCATGTCCAGCAGCATCCGGCGCACGTCCGGGTGGCGGATGATGGCGACGCCGGAGCCCTTCGGGTCGGCCAGATCCTTGCTCTGCACGCGGCCCTTGGCGTAGTCGCGGGCCTGCTGGTAGGCGCGCTCGGCGATCGCCACGCCCTGGATGCCGACGCCCAGGCGGGCGTTGTTCATCATGGTGAACATGTATTCGATGCCGCGGTTCTCCTGGCCGACCAGGAAGCCGACGGCGCCGCCGTTGTCGCCGAAGGCCATGACCGCGGTGGGGCTGGCCATGATGCCCAGCTTGTGCTCCAGGCTGGCGCAGCGCAGGTCGTTGCGCTCGCCCGGCGTGCCGTCCTCGTTCGGCAGGAACTTCGGCACGATGAACAGGCTGATGCCCTTGATGCCCGGGGGCGCGTCGGGCAGGCGGGCCAGCACCAGATGGACGATGTTGTCCGTCAGGTCATGCTCGCCGTAGGTGATGAAGATCTTCTGGCCGGTGATGCGGTAGGTCCCGTCGTCGGCCCGAACCGCGCGGGTGCGCACGGCGGCGAGGTCGGAGCCCGCCTGCGGCTCCGTCAGGTTCATGGTGCCGTTCCACTCGCCGGCGATCATCTTCGGCAGGTAGAGCGCCTTCTGCTCGGCGCTGGCGTGCTCGGTCAGCAGGTCGACGGCGCCCTGGGTCAGCAGCGGGCACAGGCCGAAGGACAGGTTGGCCGCCTGCCACATCTCGTTCACCGCGAAGGCCACGGTCCAGGGCAGGCCCTGCCCGCCATACTCCGGCTCGAAGGGCAGGCTGTTCCAGCCGCTCTCGATGAACTGGCTGTAGGCGTCCTTCCAGCCGGTCGGCGTGCGGACCACGCCGTTCTCCAGCACCGAGCCCTCCTTGTCGCCGACCCGGTTCAGCGGGGCGAGGACGCCGGAGGCGAACTTGCCGGCTTCCTCCAGCACGGCGTCCACCAGATCGGGAGCCGCCGAATCGCAGTTCGGAAGCGCGGCGACCGTTTCGAGGCCGACCACCTCGTTGAGGACAAAGCGGAGGTCATCGACCGGAGCGGTGTAGGGAATCATGGATGGAACGGCCTCCCGTGACCCGATTGTGCGTGCGTTTCTGCGTGCCCGATTGCGCGTGAACACGCCTTGGGCGGTTTACGTGCGCGTCACCATACCGTACCGAATGGTGCATGGCGAGCCTCACCGTCGGACAGGAATATTGGCATCTGGGTTGCGGCGCGAACAGCGCGGCTGCGACGCAGGAGGAACTGCCCGACTTGGCATCCCGGTTGCAAGAGTGGGGCAGCACCGCTCACAGGGGTTCCTCCCATGACCATCGCCTCCGCCCTTGCCCGTCAGGCCGAATCCGCCGTCCAGGCCGCGAAAATCAGCCGCGGGCCGGAGAACGTCGAGGCGGCGGTCCGCAACGCCAGCGCCAAGACCGGGGTCGATTTTTCCTACCTCATGGAAAAAGCTGCCGTGGAGAGCGGCTACCGGACGGACGTGAAGTCCTCTTCCTCCTCGGCGACCGGGCTCTATCAATTCATCGACAGCACGTGGCTGGCGACGATGCGCGACCATGGGGCGGACCACGGCTACGCCAAGTACGCCAACGCGATCCAGACGCGCGGCGACGGGCGCCCCTACGTCACCGATCCCGACCTGAAGCGCGAAATCCTGGACCTGCGCAAGGACCCCAACGCCTCGGCCCTGATGGCCGCGGAATACACCCGCGACAACAAGGAGTATCTGGAGGACACGGTCAAAGGAGGGAAGGTCGGCTCCACCGAACTCTACATGGCGCATTTCCTGGGGGCGGGCGGGGCCTCGAAGTTCCTCAACGCCATGCAGGACAACCCCAACCGCGCCGCCAAGGAGCTGTTCCCCGACGCGGCCTCGGCCAACAAGGCGGTGTTCTTCGACAAGGACACCGGCCGGGCCAAGTCGCTGAAGGACATCTACGACCGCTTCGCGACGAAGTTCGCGGAGACGCCCAACGCCGACTTCGCGCCGGCCCAGACCGCCATCGACCGGGTGCGCCGCCAGGACATGCCGGACGGCTTCACCACCCAGGTTCCCAGCATGCCGCAGAAGGCGCTGAACGGCACGCCGCTGTCGATCTACCATGTGCTGGCCCTGAACGCGCTGGAGACGCCGGACGAGGTGGACAGCATCTCCGGCAAGCCCGCCCGTGGCCGCCGTCCGGACGGCGAGGACAAGGACAACCGCCGCATGCGCGACCAGCCGGTCCGCACGGATCAGAACGAGCACACGGGGCTGGGCCTCGGGCTTGGCCTGTCCAAGGTGGTCGGGCAGGGAACCGGGACGGCGGACACGACGACGAAGGCGGCCTGACCGGCTGACCGCGGGGCTACAGGTCCTTGAGGCAGTCGCGGGCGTCCGCCGCGATGGCCGCGAACACTTGGCGGTCGCCGGGCAGCAGCGCGTCGGCGGTCAGCCGGCGGTGCGGCTCGAACCGCAGGCCCGCCCGGTGCGCCGCCGCGGCGCTTCCCCAGAAGGCCGACGGCCGATGGCTCAGGCCCGCCGCATGGCGCGGTTCGCGCAGCCGCACCTCCCGCAGCACGTTGGTCAGGTCGAAATCGATGAGGAGCCGCCGTCCGCCGGAACCCGTCAGGCGAATCCAGGCGTGGAAGGGGAAGGACTCCGTCTCCTGCCGCCGCTGCGCCGGATCGGGCGGACGGACATCGGCCGCCGCCGCCGGGTAGCCGAGCCAGCGGGCCCGGCCGTGGGGCTCGGACTTGCGGAACGCCACGCGGCCCAGCGCGACCTCGGCCCGCCCGTGGCCCAAGGACTCCAAAAGCATCGCCCCGGCGAAGGCGTAATACTGGCAGCCGCCCAGCCGGTGGGTGTGGACCAGGTCGCGGTGAAGCGGGTGGGCGGTCACGGCGTCATGCACCGCCCGCCGGATGCGCTCCTGCTCCGGCGGCAGGGCGCCCGTGGTAGACGCGCCCTGCACCGGCGTCGTCTCGGCCTCGCCCAGCATCAGGCGCATCCACGCCGACATCGCGAGAAGCATCGCCGCCTCCGTTCCGCGGTTACCGACCGACTCCTACGAACAGGCCGGAACCGCGAAAGGTCGCACGGGGCGGGCAGGGCAGCTCTTTAGAGCAACATCCCTTACGGCAGCATCTTGCCGGGGTTCAGAAGGCCATTAGGGTCGAGCGCCGTCTTCATGGCGCGCAGCAGGTCGAACTCGACCGGGCTCTTGATGACCGGCATCTCGTCCTTCTTGAAGCGGCCCACCCCGTGCTCGGCGGAGATGGATCCGTCCAGGTCGAAGATGACCTCGTTCACGACGTGGCAGATCTCGTCCCAGCGGGCGAGGTAGGCGGCGGTGTCGGCGCCCTCCGGCTGGCTGAGGTTGAAGTGGATGTTGCCGTCGCCGACATGGCCGAAGGGGGTCGGGCGGATGCCGGGGCAGGCCGCGGCCACGGCGGCCTCGGCGCGCTCGATGAACTCGGCGACGCGCGATACCGGGACCGACACGTCGTTCTTGATCGAGCCGCCCTCGAACTTCTGCGCCTCGACGATGGCCTCGCGGATGAACCAGAGCTGGTTGGCCTGGGTCTCCGACTGGGCGATGGTGGCGTCGGTGGCAAGCTCCGCCTCGAAGGCTTCGCCCAGCGCCGCCTCGACCGCCTCGCGGAAGGAGTCGGACTGGGTGCCGGCGGTCAGCTCGGTCAGCACGTACCAGGGCGACGGCTCCGCCAGCGGGTCGATGGTGCCGGCGACGTGCTTGAGCGCGAACTCCAGGCAGCGGCGCGACATCAGCTCGAAGGCGGCGACGGCGTCGCCCGACGCCGCGCGCAGGCGGGCCAGCAGTTCGATGGCGGCGGCGGGGCTGGGCACGGCGATGAAGGCCGTTTCCGACTGGCGCGGGCGCGGGTAGAGCTTCAGCACCGCGGCGGTGACGATGCCCAGCGTGCCTTCCGCCCCGATGAACAGGTGCTTCAGGTCGTAGCCGGTGTTGTTCTTGCGAAGGCTGCGCAGGCCGTTCCAGACGCGCCCGTCGGCCAGCACGACCTCCAGCCCGAGCACGAGGTCACGCATGTTGCCGTAGCGCAGCACGTTGATGCCGCCGGCGTTGGTGGAGATCAGCCCGCCGATCTGGCAGGTGCCCTCCGCCCCCAGGCTCATCGGCAGCAGGCGGTCCTTGTCCTTCGCGGCCTCCTGCGCGGTCTTCAGAACGACGCCGGCCTCAACCGTCATGGTGTAGTTCAGCGTGTCGATGCCGCGGATCTTGTTCATCCGCGACAAGCTGATGACGATCTCGCGCCCCTCCTCATAAGGGATGGAGCCGCCGACGAGGCTGGTGTTGCCGCCCTGCGGGACGACCGGGATGCCGGCCTCCGCGCAGATTTTCACCACCGCCGCGACCTCCTCGGTGCTGGACGGGCGGACCACCGCCGGGCTGTTGCCCTTGAAGCGCCCGCGCCATTCCGACAGGTAGGGGGCCATGTCCTCCGGCGCGGTGAGAAGGCCGTTCGGGCCGACGATGGCGCGGATCCGGTCGAGGGCTGCGGCGAGGCTGGCGGCGTCAGGGCTGGCGGAGGTCATGGGCAGGGCGTCCGAGGCTGGTGTAAGCGCTGGGCCCCCTCCCCAACCCTCCCCCGCTGCGCGGGAGAGGGGACCGCCGCCGTCCTTGCAAATCGGCCCTCTCCCGCGCAGCGGGGGAGGGAGGGACCCGCGGAGCGGGAGGGTGGGGGCAAACCGCAGAACTTCTACAGCCTTGCGGGCCGGGATTCTAGCTCCGCGGCGCGGCGGCCCGCCGCAGCCGGTCGTTAATGGCCACGCCCAGCCCCTCGTCCGGGATCGGCATCACCGCGATGGCGCGGGTCCCCTCCTGGTCAAGCGCGCGAAGATGGGCGAACAGGTTCGCCGCCGCCTCGTTCAGGTCACCCTGGAGGCTCAGGTTCAGCCGGGCCTTGCCGCCGCGGATGAAGCGGTCGGGGCCGAAGGTCAGGAACGCCTCGTCCTCCTCGGCGCTGGTGGCGTTCAGGCGCACCGGGGCGTTGGGGGCGTAGTGGCTTTCCAGCTGACCGGGCGACTTCGGGGCGTCCGGGTTGCCGGCGGAGAGCAGGACGGGGCCGACCAGCCGCTCGATCTCCTCGCGCAGCACCGCGCCGGGGCGCAGCAGCACGGGTGTCTCGCCGGTCAGGTCGAGGACGGTGGACTCCACCCCGACCTGGCACTTCCCGCCGGCCACCACCATGCTCACCCGGTCGCCCAGGCTCTCGATGACGTGGTGGGGGGCGGTCGGGCTGACCGCGCCGGAGCGGTTGGCGCTGGGTGCCGCGATCGGCTTGCCGGCGGCCTTGAGCAAGGCCTGCGCCACCGGGTGGGCGGGCACGCGCACCGCCACGCTGTCCAGCCCGGCGGACACCAGCAGCGACAGACCAGCCTCGGCGCGGCGGGGCAGCACCAGGGTCAGCGGGCCGGGCCAGAACTGGTGGGCCAGCTCCACCGCGCGCTCGTCGAGCACGGCGATGGCCTCGGCCGCTTCCAGGTCCGGCACATGGGCGATCAGCGGGTTGAACTGCGGGCGGCCCTTGGCGGCGAAGATCGCGGCCACGGCCCGGTCGTCGGTGGCGTCGCCGCCGAGGCCGTAGACGGTCTCGGTCGGGAAGGCGACCAGGTCGCCGCTGCGCAGGGCCTCGCCGGCGCGGGCAAGGCCGGCGGGCGTGGCGGGGATGATGTCGGGATGCTTGTCGGTCACGGGACGATTTGTAAAGCGTCGGGGGATGAAGTCAATTCGCGCGGTTGCGCCGGCTCTGTCCAAGCCTTATGACGGGTGTGCGCGATAAACAACCAAATGATGGGTGTGGGCATGGCGGGCAAGGTCTTCACCGTGGCTCAGCAGAAGGGCGGGGCCGGCAAGACCACGCTGGTCGCCCATCTCGCCATCGCCTGGATGCAGCTCGGGCGGTCGGTCGCCACGGTGGATATCGACCCGCAGGGCAGCCTGACCCGCTGGCAGGCGGTGCGGGCGGAGGCCACGGGCGGGGCGCCCGGCTTCACCCATGTCCAGATCACCGGCTGGCGCACCCAGACCGAGGTGGAGAAGCTGGCCCGCGACCACGACATCGTGCTGATCGACAGCCCGCCCCACGCCCAGACGGAGGCGCGGATCGCCGTGCGCGCCGCCAGCCTCGTCATCGCCCCGGTGCAGCCCAGCCCGATGGACCTGTGGGCGGTGCAGCCGACGCTGGACCTCGCCGCGCAGGAGAAGCGCCGCCTGCTGCTGGTTCTGAACCGCGTGCCGCCGCGCGCCCGCATCGCCGACGAGCTGATCGCGCGGGTGCGCGGGTTGGTGAACCCGCCGGCGGTGGACATCGCGGAGGCGCAGATCGGCAACCGCACCGCCTACGCCGGGACCCTGCTGTCCGGCCTGTCGGTGACCGAGGCCGCCCGCAAGACCCAGGCGGCGGCGGAGATGCAGGCGCTGGCGGAAGAGATCCTGACCCGCGCCGGCTGAGTCCGGGACGCTGGCACCGACACCGGCACGGGGGGTGCATGGACGGCACGATACAGAGCGTCGATCTGGTCGAGCATCTGGCGGCCAACCCGCATCTCGGCCACCTCCTGCGGGGCGGCGACGGCAACCCGGTCGCTGCCGTCTTCGACCGCTGCGTTCTGAACAACCACCTGATGTTCCCGGTGACGCCGGATCTGCGCTGCTTCCGGCCGCATTTCGGCATGTTCCACGAGATGGCCTACGGGATGGTGGGGCAGCCTCCCTCACCGGTCTTCCTGAAGGCGCTCGATCAGCCCGAACCGCCCGGCCGGTATCTGGCGATGGGCGGCAGCGACAATTACTTCCATTGGTGCCTGGATTTCCTGCCGCGTCTGGTCTTCGGAGCGCTCGCCCCGGACGGCGCGGAGCGGCGGGTCATCATGGACGGCCCTCCCAACCCGTGGCAGGCGGCTTCGCTGCGCCTCTTCATGACCGGGCTGAAGCTCGACAGTCTGGACCTGCATGTCAGCCGCAGCGATTGGAGCGGTTATTCCGATTGCCTCGTGCCGCTTCCGCTGCGGTCGCAGGCGGTGGCGATCTGGAACGTGGTGCTGAACCACGCCCGCGACGTCCTGCCGGCGCCGAGCGGGGCGAAGCGGCTGTTCGTCCTGCGCAGGAACACCACAAAGCGCTTCGCCGTGAACCAGGACGAGGTGGCGGAGGCGTTGGAGCCGCTGGGCTTCCTCGCCGTCGATCCGGGAAGCCTCACCTTCGAGGAACAGATGACCCTGTTCAGCGGCGCGGAACTGATCGTCGGCTGTCACGGCGCGGCCTTGACCAACATCCTGTTCGCTCCGGCGGGAGCCACCCTGATCGAGCTGCGTGGCCGCGTTCTGCAGCCCTTTTTCGGGAATCTCGCGGCCCAGCGGGGGATGCGCTACCGCGATCTGGCTTGCCCTGACCAGCCCGACAGCCATCACGACATCATCGAGCGGGACTACGTGGTTCCGCTCGATGGCTTGCGCGACCTCCTCGCCGGGGTCGGCGTCCGCTGACGCGGCGGGGGATGATGCCCCCACCGCGTCCCGCAACGATCACAGCGCCTGCAGCGCCTTCAGCACCGCCGCCACATGGCCGGTGACCTTCACCTTGCGCCAGACATTGCGGACGATGCCGTCCTTGTCGATCAGGAAGGTCGCGCGCTCCAGCCCCATGTACTTGCGGCCGTACATGCTTTTCTCGACCCAGACGCCGTAGGCCTCGGCGACGCCGGTCTCCTTGTCGGAGGCCAGCGTGAAGGGCAGCTCGTACTTCGCCTTGAACTTGTCGTGGCTGGCCACGCTGTCCTTGGACACGCCGATGATGACGGCGTCGAGACCGCTGAAGTCCGGAAGCTGGTCGCGGAAGCCGCAGGCCTCCGACGTGCAGCCCGAGGTGTCGTCCTTCGGGTAGAAGTACAGGATCACCGGCTTGCCCCGCAGCGCGGACAGCGTGACGCTGCCGCCGCCGTCGGTCGGCATGGTGAAGTCCGGGGCGGGGGTACCCACCTCGATGGCGGGCGTCTGGATATCGCTCATGGAAGTTTGGCTTCTTCGTTGGTCTCTGGGGGAGGCAGCCTTGACGCCGGCTCCTCGACCAGCGCCACGAAATGGCGGTGGGCGCGGGCGGCGATGTCCCGGATTCTGCTGTCGAGCGCGGCGAAGTCAACCGCCGGCTCCTCGTCCGGGAAGGCGGCGCGCGAGAGGCCCTCCCGCAGCGTCGGCGAAACCTGCCGCGGATCGAGCACGCCGTCGGTGGTCAGGCGCAGGAAACCCTGCACCCGGCGCCACAGCTTCAGCGTCGCCACCAGCTCCTCCGCCACCTCCGGCGCCAGCAGCCCGGCCGCGGCGGCGTTGAGCAGGGCGCGGCTGGTGGCGATGGACAGGATCTCCGGATGCGCGTGGCCGTGGCGGAGCTGGAGATACTGGGCGGTGAACTCGATGTCGATCAGACCGCCGCGGGCGTATTTGACGTTCCACGGGTTGGTGGTGCCGAACTCCTTGTCGATGCGGCGGCGCATGTCGGCGACGTCCCGCAGCACCTTGGCCGGGTCGCGCGGGCCGGTCAGCACGCCGCGGATCGCCGACTCGACCTTGCGGCCCAGCGCCGGATCGCCGCCGATGACGCGGGCGCGGGTCAGGGCCATGTGCTCCCACGTCCAGGCGTCCTTGGCCTGATAGGCGGTGAAGGCGTCCAGCGCGGTGGCGAGCGGCCCGGCGTTGCCCGACGGGCGCAGCCGCATGTCCACCTCGTACAGCCGCCCGTCGGCCATCGGGGCGGTGATGGCGTTGGTCAGGCGCTGCGTCAGCTTGATGTAGTACTCGTTGGGGGCCAGCGGCTTGGCCCCGTCCGACTGGCGCGTGCCCGGCGGCACCTCGTAGACCACGATCAGGTCGATGTCGGAGGTGATGGTGAGCTGCCGGCTGCCCAGCTTGCCCATCGCCACCACCACCCAGGCGCCGCCGGGGATGCGGCCGTGGCGGGCGGCGAACTCCTCCTCCACGCGGGCGGCCAGCTCCGGCACCACCACGTCGGCCAGATCGGCGAGGAAGGGGCCGCAGCGGTCGCCGTCGGTGATGCCGCGCAGGATGTGCGCCCCGGCGCGGAAGCGCTGGTCGTTGGTCCAGCGCCGCGACAGGGTCAGCACGTCCTCGAAATTGTGCGCCCCGGCGATGAAGCGCCGGTACTCCGGCGTCAGCCCCGCCGCGTCGGGCAGCGGGTCGAAGAAGTCGGGCGACAGCACGGCGTCGAGCAGCGACGGGTTGCGCGACAGCGTCTCGGCCAGCTGCGGCGCCGTGCCCATGATCTCCGCCACCAGGGCGAGCAGCCAGGGGTTGGCGATGAACAGCGAGAACAGCCCGACCCCCGCCGGCAGCCGCTCCAGGAAGCTGTCGAACTTGACCAGCGCGTCGTCCGGGGCGGGCGTCTTGGCCAGCTCGTTCAGCATGGCCGGCACCAGCTCGGTCAGCAGCTCCCGCGCCCGGCCCGAGCGGGTGGAGCGGTAGCGCCCGCGGTGCCAGGTGGAGACCACGGCGATGACCCGGCTGGGGTCGCGGTAGCCCATGCCGGCCAGCGTCTTCACCGTGCCGGGATCGTCGTCGGTGCCGGTGAAGACGAGGTTGCCGGGGCCGGACAGCGACGGCGCCTCCTCGAACAGCTCGGCGTAGCGGTCCTCCACCCGGCCGAGCTGGGCCAGCAGGTCGGCGCGGAAATCCTCCGCCCGTTCGTAGCCGAGGAAGGTCGCCAGATGCGCCACCCCCTCGTCGTCCTCCGGGATCTGGTGGGTCTGGCGGTCGTCGGTCATCTGGATGCGGTGCTCGACCCGGCGCAGGAAGCGGTAGGCCTCCTCCAGCTCCTCCACCGCCGCCTCCGGCACGCGCCCGATGGCGCAGAGCGCCTTGTTGGCCAGCAGGGTGGGGGCGATGCGCACGCGGATGTCGCGGCCGCCGAAAATGAGCTGCTGGGTCTGGGCGAAGAACTCGATCTCGCGGATTCCGCCACGGCCGACCTTGATGTCGTGGCCGTTCACCGTCACTTCACGATGGCCCTTGTGGGCGTTGATCTGACGCTTGATGGAATGGATGTCCTGGATGGCCGCGAAGTCGAGGTGGCGCCGCCACACGAACGGTTCGAGGAAGCGCAGGAAATGCGCCCCCGCTTCCGGATCGCCGGCGATGGGACGGGCCTTGATCATGGCCGCGCGCTCCCAGTTCTGCCCGACGCTGCCGTAATAAATTTCGGCCGCCGAGACGGACACCGCCAACGGCGTGGCCCCGGGATCGGGACGCAGCCGCAGATCTGTACGGAAGACGTAGCCGTCCTTGGTCCGTTCATCCATAATGCGGACAAGATCGCGCGCGATACGAATGAACGTGCGGGCGAGGTTGTCCGGCTGGGGCGTTTGAACGACGGCGTCGTCGTACAGGACGATCAGGTCGATATCGCTGGAATAGTTGAGCTCGCGCGCACCAAGTTTGCCCATGCCAAGCACGATCAGGCCCGACCCGACCCATGGCCGCTGCGGTTCCGGCAGCGTCAGCGTGCCCGCCTCCGCGGCGCGGCGCAGCAGGTGGTTTGCCGCCATCCGCACCGACGTCTCGGCGATGTCGGACAAGGCGCCGGTGACGGCCTCCAGCTCCCACGCGCCGGTGATGTCGGCGACCGCGATCAGCAGCGCCGCCCGCCGCTTGGCGACGCGCAGGGCGGCCATCAGCCGGTCGATGTTGCGCTCCTCGGCGCAGTCCGCCTCCAACCGGCGCAGCAGCGCCGCGAAGGCGTCGCCGTACCCCTGCGTCACCATTTCGCGGACGAAGGGCAGCTCGCGCGTCATGATCTGGCCGAGATACGGGCTGTTGCCGCACACCGCGTCGATCAGCGCCCGGCCCTCGGCCGAATCGGCGTACGCCTCGGCCCAGGCGCGCAGGGCGTCGCCGCCGGCATCGTCGCCGTCATTGTCCGCGGCGTTCGCCGCCTCGGCGCGCCAGCGCTCCAGGCCGCGTTCGGCGAGGGCGGTGTCGAAGGGTTTCGGCAGCGTGGTGGTCATGGTCGCGGCTATCCCTGCACAAGAACTGAGCAGGAGGGTGCGCGGTCGCGAGGGTTCGGTCAACTGTGACAACACGCGGGCATCGTCGCCGGGACACCGTCCGTGATCCGGCGCACCGCGAAGATTCTCGCCTGGACCGCCGCGGGCGCGGTCGTCGTCGCCGGCGCCGCCGGCGGGCTGTTCGCCTGGCGGCTGGCCCAGGGGCCGATCGCGCTCGACCCGCTGACCCCCTATGTGGAGCGGGCGCTGAGCGACCCGCAGGGCCGCTACCGCGTCGATGTCGGCCAACTCGTCCTGTCCTGGGTGGACGAGGAGGAGAGCGACGGGCTGACCCGGCTGGACCTGCGGGCCATCGACGTGCACGCGGTCAACGCCGAAGGGGACGAGCTTGCCGCGGTGCCGGAGCTGGGCGTCGGCTTCTCCGTGCGCGCGCTGTTCCAGGGCAAGCTGTCGCCGACCCGGCTCGACCTCGTGCGACCGCGCCTTCAAGTGGTCCGCCGGGCTGACGGCAGCCTGGATTTCGACGTGCGCTCGATCCCGTCTCCCGGCGAGCCGGAGAAGGAGGAGCCGGACGGCGGCCCCGATTTCGCGGGAGAGATCGTCGCCACCCTGATGCAGCCCCCGGACATCGCCCGGCCGCTGGGCCTGCTGCGGCGGCTGACCGTCATCGGCGCCGACCTGACGGTGACGAACCGCATGCTGGGCCTGTCCTGGCACGCCAACCGCGCCGACATCGTGCTGACTCGCGACGGGACGGAGATCGTCGGCGGGGCGCAGCTGCTGCTCGACCTCGACGGGCGGACGGCGGCGGTGGAGGCGTCGGGCGTCCATCGCATGGCCGACGCGGAAACCGCGCTGTCCACCCGCTTCGACGGGCTGCAGCCGGCGGCGCTGGCCAAGATCGGCCCGCTTCTGGCGCCGCTGTCGGCGGTGACCGTGCCGCTGGGCGGGCGCATCGACGCCACCCTGGATTCGCGGTTCGAGCCGGTGCGCTTCAGCTTCGACCTGCAGGGCGGCGCCGGGGAGGTCAGCCTGCCGACGCTGCGGCCCGACCCCTACCGGGTCGACCGTCTGCGGCTGCGCGGTGGGCTGGACGTGCCTGGCCGGCGGGCGGAGCTGGAGCGGCTCGACCTCGCGTTCGACGGGATGGCGATGGCCGGGCGGGGCGACCTGCGCGAGCAGGGCGGGCAGCGCAGCGGCAGCCTGCGGCTCGACCTGGCGGCGGGCGGCGGGCGGGCCTCGCTCGCCCTCGACGGCACGCAGGTTCCCGACAAGGGCGCGTCGCTGACCGCGACGCTCGGTGGGCTGGTGCCCGCCGCTCTGGCCGGGCTCGCGCCGGCGCTGGCGCCTCTGGCCGCGGCGCAGCTTCCCCTGTCGGGCACGGCCAGCCTGGAGCTGGACCCCGACGGGCAGCCGCGCGGCGGCCGGGCGGAGCTGACGGCCGGCGCCGGGCGCGTCGTCCGGCCGGACCTGTTCCCGGAGCCGCTGCCCGTCGCCTCCGCCGCCCTGACGGTGACGGGGGACCGCGCCTCGGGCCAGCTGGACGTGGAGCGGCTGGCCATCGACCTCGGCGGGCCGACCGTGGAGGGAACCGCGCGGGCCACCATCGACCAGCTGGGCACGCCGGACGCCCGCCTGTCGGTGGAGGCCGCCGTGACGGCCCGCCGGGTGCCGGCGGACGAGCTGCCCCGGCTGTGGCCGCTGGGGGTGGGGAAGAACCCGCGGGAGTGGGTGACCGAAAACCTGTCGCACGGCGTCGTGCCGGAGGCGACGGCCACCGTGCGGGCCGCCGGGCCGCTGTCCGACCTGTCGGCGATTGACGTGACGCAGTTCCAGGCCGGCATCAAGGCCGAGGACATGACGGTGGACTATTTCCACCCGCTGCCCAAGGTCTCCGGCGTTGGGGCGGAGGTGACCACCGACGGCAAGACCTTCACCATCCACACCAAGGGCGGGCGGATCGACGACGTCCAGCTCGGCGAAGGCACGATCGTCATCGGCGGCCTGGACACCGGCAAGGAGACCATGGACATCCGCGTCCCAGTCCGCGGGCCGGTGCGCACCATCCTGACCGTTCTGGACAGCCCGCCGCTGGGCTATCCCAGCCGCCTCGACCTCGACCCCAAGAAGACCCAGGGGCAGGCCGACGCGCAGCTCCACTTCCAGTTCCCGCTGCTGGTCGACCTGAAGGTGGAGCAGCTGAACCTGGACGTCGCGGCGAAGCTGCGCGGCGTCGGGGTGGAGAAGGTGGCCGCCGGGCTGACCGCGACCGAGGGCGACCTGACGCTGGCGCTCGACATGAACGCCATGACGGTGAAGGGCACCACCAAGCTGGACGGCATCCCCGTCACCATCGACTGGAAGGAGCAGTTCACCTCCACCGCCAAGGGGCCGCGCACCCGCATCGCCGTGAAGGGCGACGTGGACGCGAAGGACCTGCGCAGCCACGGCATCGACCTCGGCGAGCATGTCGCGGGGCCGCTGGGGGCGGACGTGCTGTTCACCGTCGACCAGCGCCGCCGCTTCGGCCTGACCGCCGGGCTTAACCTGGAAAAGACCCATCTGCGCATCGACGAGCTGGGCTGGGAGAAGCGCCCCGGCGTGCCCGGCACCGGCAAGCTGGCGCTGGAGTTCCAGAAGGACCGGGTGACCCGCGTCACCGGCCTGTCCGTCGATGCCGGGGGGCTGCGCGCCCAGGCGGTCGTCGACCTCGCCCCGCAGACCATGGCGGTCACCAAGGTGGCGGTCAGCCAGATGTCGGTCGGCCAGACCGACCTGAGGGCCGACGTGACGGTGCATGACGGCGGCAAGGGCGGCTATTCCGGGACCATCACCGGCCAGAGCCTGGACGCCCGCGTCCTGGCCGGCAAGGCCGACCCGCCCGGCGGCAAGAAGCAGGGGCCGCCCGACGAGAAGCCGCTGCCGCTCGACTTCGACCTGAAGCTGAACCGCGTCGTCTTCGGCGACGGCCGCCACCTGTCCGACGTGGTCGGGCGGATCAGGCGCGACAGCCTGTCCTGGACGGCGCTCGACGTGACGGCCAAGGCGGGGCGCGACGGGGCGGTGTCCCTGCGCTACCTGCCGGGCGCCCAGGGCTTCTACGACGTGGCCATCTCGGCCAGCGACGCCGGAGCGACCTTCCGCGCGCTCGACATCAACGACCGGGTGCAGGGTGGTGCGCTGGCGATCACCGGCCGCACGGTGGAGCCGCGGGCCGACGCCGCCATCGAAGGGCGGATGGAGCTGACCGACTACGCGCTGATCGACCCGCCGGTTCTGGCCCGCATCCTCAACGCCATTTCGCCGTCCGGCTTCGCCGAGCTGATGGGCGGCGGCAAGGGCATCCGGTTCGGGCGGGCGGTCAGCGACTACCGCAAGGACGGCCGCCTGCTCACCGTGAAGGATCTGCGCACCTCCGGCTCCGCGCTCGGCCTGACGCTGACGGGGGAGGTGGACATCGAGACGGACACCGCTAACCTGCGCGGCACCATCGTGCCCATCTACGGGCTGAACCGGCTGATCGGCCAGATCCCGCTGCTCGGCGACGCGCTGAGCGGTGGCGAGGGGCAGGGCATCTTCAGCGCCACCTGGCACGTCCGCGGCCCGCTGGCCGACCCGGACGTGACGGTGAACCCGCTCGCCATGCTGGCGCCGGGCTTCCTGCGCAACCTGTTCTTCCTGGGCGAGGGGGGCGAGGGCAAGGAAGCGCCGTCGCCGGGGACTTTCGAGAAGTAGGGGGATGATTGTCCCTCTCCCGCCTCAGGAGAGGGAGGGGCCCGCCGCATTGCGGCGGGAGGGTGAGGGTGCCGGCAACAGGGCTGGTGCCCGCTCCCTGGCTTTACCCTCACCCGCCCGCTGTCGCAGGCACCCTCCCCCGGGGCGGGAGAGGGATTCAGCGGTGCCTCACACCGCCTTGACCAGCGCGTGACGCTTCTTGCCGGCGCTCAGCTTGATGACGCCGTCGGCGTTCAGGTCGGCGGCGGTGGCCTTGGCGGCCTCGTCGGGGATGGCGGCGTCGTTCATCTTGGCGCCGGCGCCCTTGATGAGGCGGCGGGCCTCACCCTTCGACGCGGCCAGCCCGGCGGACACCAGCAGGTCCACCAGCGCGACGCCGGCCTCAAGCTCGGCGCGGGGCACGTCGATGCTCGGCAGGCCCTCGGCGGCGGCGCCCTGCTCGAAGGTGCGGCGGGCGGTCTCGGCGGCCTCCAGGGCGGCCTCCTCGCCGTGGGCGAGCTTGGTCACCTCGTGGGCGAGAATCTTCTTGGCCTCGTTGATGCCGGCGCCCTCCAGGGACTCCAGCCGCGCCACCTCGTCCAGCGGCAGCTCGGTGTAGAGACGCAGGAAGCGGCCGACGTCGGCGTCCTCGGTGTTGCGCCAGTACTGCCAAAAATCATAGGCGCTGAGCTTGTCGGCGGTCAGCCACACCGCGCCCGCGGCGGTCTTGCCCATCTTGGCGCCCGACGAGGTGGTCAGCAGCGGGGTGGTCAGGCCGAACAGCTCCGCCCCGTCGGTGCGGCGGCCCAGCTCGACGCCGTTGATGATGTTGCCCCACTGATCCGACCCGCCCATCTGGAGCATGCACTTCTCGCGGCGGAACAGCTCCACGAAGTCGTAGGCCTGGAGAATCATGTAGTTGAATTCCAGGAAGGTCAGCGGCTGCTCACGGTCCAGCCGCAGCTTGACCGATTCGAAGGTCATCATGCGGTTGATCGTGAAATGCCGGCCGATGTCGCGGAGCAGCGGGATGTATTTCAGCTCGTCCAGCCAGTCGGCGTTGTTGACCATCACCGCGTCCGTGGCGCCGTCGCCAAAGGACAGGTAGCGCCCGAAGATGCGCTTGATGCCCGCCATGTTGGCGTTGATGGCCTCGTCGGTGAGGAGCTGGCGCGCCTCGTCCTTGCCCGACGGATCGCCGATCTTGGTCGTGCCGCCGCCCATCAGGACGATGGGCTTGTGGCCGGTCTTCTGCAGCCAGCGCAGCATCATGATCGGCAGCAGGCTGCCCACATGCAGGCTGTCCGCCGTGCAGTCGAAGCCGATGTAGGCGATGATCGGCCCCTTCGCCGCGCGCTCGTCGAGCCCGGCGAGGTCGGTGCACTGGTGGATGAAGCCGCGTTCCTGCAGCGTGCGGAGGAAATCCGATGTCAGCGTCGTCATGGCCGCGATCCGGCTGTCGTGGTAGGGTCCAGGGTCGCGTCTGTTAGCATGGAACGCGCGGCCCCACAATTCTCGGGGCTGACTCGACAAGGGATTGGGGCCCGATGGAATGAGACAGGGAATGCGGACGGTCGTCGGGCTGATGAGCGGCACCTCCATGGACGGGATCGACGCGGCGCTGGTCCGCACCGACGGCGAGCGCCGGGTGGAGCCGCTGGCCTTCGTGACCATTCCCTACGCGGACGGCTTCCGCGCCGAGCTGCGCTCCTGCCTCGGCGGCAAGGGGCCGGTGGAGGCGGTGGAGCGCGCCCTGACCGACGCCCATGCCGACGCGGTGCGCCGCCTGCTGGCGGAGGCCGGGACGGAGGCCGCGGCGGTGGACCTGATCGGCTTCCACGGCCACACGATCTTCCATGACCCGGCGCAGCGCCGCACCTGGCAGATCGGCGACGGCGCGCGGCTGGCGCGGGCGACCGGCATCGCCGTGGTCGACGACTTCCGCACGGCGGATGTGGCGGCGGGCGGGCAGGGCGCCCCGCTGGTGCCGCTGTTCCACCGCGCGCTGGCCGACGCCCTGCCGCGCCCGCTGGCCGTGCTGAACATCGGCGGCGTCGCCAACGTCACCTGGATCGGCGCGGGCGTGGACGACGTGATCGCCTGCGACACCGGGCCGGGCAACGCTCTGGTCGACGACTGGGTGCTGTCCGGGCAGGGCGCCCGCTACGATTCCGGCGGGTCGCTGGCGGCGGCGGGCGCGGTGGACGAGGGCGCCTTGGCGGCGCTGCTCGCCCATCCCTATTTCGACCTGCCGGCGCCGAAGTCGCTGGATCGCGACGCCTTCGACCCGGCGCCCGTCCGCGGCCTGTCGGTGGCGGACGGGGCGGCGACCCTGACCACCTTCACCGCCGCGTCGGTCGCCCGCATCGTCCCGCACCTGCCGGCCGCGCCGCTGCGCTGGCTGGTCTGCGGCGGTGGGCGGCACAACGCGACTCTGATGGGCATGCTGGCCGATCGGCTGGGCGTTCCGGTCGATCCGGTGGAGGCGGTGGGCTGGAACGGCGACGCGCTGGAGGCCGAGGCCTTCGCCTATCTGGCGGTGCGCAGCCGCAAGGGCCTGCCGCTCAGCCTGCCGTCCACGACCGGCGTGCCCCAGCCGATGAGCGGCGGGCGCTTCCACGTGGTGTGACGCCTTAGGGAGCCGCGGCCTTCAGGCGACCGGCATCCAGCCGGTGGCGGCTTCGCGCCAGCGCCGCGCTGTCCAGCCGACCGTCGCGTCCGGCGTCGATCAGGCAGTCAAGGGCCGGGAAGGTCTGCTCCCAGTCGTAGGACACCAGGAGGATGTCCACCCCGGCGTTCAACGCCGCGACGGCGCCCCGGCAGAGCCCGCCGTTGAAGACCGCGCCCATGGTCATGTCGTCGGTGACGATGATTCCCCGAAACCCCCAGTTCCCCCGCAGCAGACCCCCGACCACAGGCCGGGACAGCGAGGCCGGCGCCTGCGGGTCCACCGCGGCGAGGGTGGCGTGTCCGACCATCAGCCAGGCGTCGAGCCGCCCGAGGGTTTCCCGGAAGGGGCGCCAATCCCGCCGCTCCAGCGCGTCGGTGGGGGTGTGCAGGGTGGCGCCGATGATGTGCGTATCCTCGGCCACCCCACCCAGGCCGGGGAAATGCTTCAATGTCGGGGTGACGCCGGCCTGCCGCAGCGCCTCGCCATAGGCCACCGCGACCTCCGTGACGATGGCCGGATTGTCGGAAATCGCGCGGCGGGCGATCTGGCTGCCGAAGTCCAGCGGATGGGCCGGGTCGTCCGTTCGCAGATCGACCACGGGGGTGAAATTGATGGTGACGCCCAGGCCGGCCAACTCCTGGCCATGGACGGCGCCGTAGGCCAGCGCCGCGGCCCGTCGCTGATCGGCGGGCTGATCCGCCAGCGTTCCGAGGGGCGGCAGGGCGGTCAGGGGCGGCGACAGGCGGGAGACGATCCCGCCCTCCTGGTCGGCGGCGACCGCCAGCGGCGGCAGTCCCGCTTCCCGGCGCAGCGCCTGCAGGCGCGCGATGTCGGCGCGCAACCCCTCCGCCGAACGGGCGGCGATGTTGCTGCGGGTGACAAAAATCCCGCCGATCAGGCCGTTGGCCGCCAGCGGCTCGATGTCGGCCAGGGTGCCGTAGCCGACCATCAGGTGACGGCCGATATCCCGCGCCATGGCACCGCGGGCGGCCAGCACCCGCTGCTTCTGCAGCAGGAAACGGCCCTCCATGGCCAGCGCGACCGCAGGGCCCGCCGCGCAGAGCGCAATCAGGAGCCAGCCCAGCGGGCGTCGTCCTTTCGGCAACCGCCAGGAGGCCAGGGCCACGCCGAGCGCTCCCGCGCACAGCACGGCCGCCAAAGCCCAGGAGCGGATGGAGAACAGGTAAGGGGTCCGGATCGCCAGCGCTGCGAGGAGCGTCAGCGCTCCGCCGAGCCACAAGGCCACCGGCACCGCCAACGCCATGGCGGTCCGCGCGACGGTGCCCATCCGGCTCATGGCGTCGCGTCAGGGGCGCGGGCGGCTGTTGTCGGTGCATTTGTCGGTGTGCCTGCACCAGTTGCCGAAGGTGCTGGCGATCTGGGCGTTGCTGCAGCCGGACAGCAGGAGCGCCGCGAGGCCGGCGGCAGCGGTGAGGCGAAGGGTCTTCGCAACGGCCACTCCCCCAGTCATGCCGACACTCACCCGGCCGCTCATTCCGCCACGGCGGCGACGGGGTTGCCCATCGCGCGGTCCAGATAGTCGTCCACCTGCACCGCCAGATCGTCGCTGCGGTTGGCGAAGAAATGGTTGGCGCCCGGCACGACGCGGTGGTCGATGCGGATGTCCTTCTGGTGCGACAGCTTGGTCACCAGCTTGTTCACCGCCGCCCCCGGAACCAGCTCGTCCTTGTCGCCGTGGATGATCAGGCCGGAGGAGGGGCAGGGCGCCAGGAAGGAGAAGTCGAACAGGTTGGCCGGCGGCGAGACGGACACGAAGCCGTCGATCTCCGGGCGGCGCATCAGAAGCTGCATGCCGATCCAGGCCCCGAAGGACACCCCGGCGATCCAGCAGACCGGGGCGTTGGGGTTGTGGGTCTGCAGCCAGTCCAGAGCCGCCGCCGCGTCGGCCAGTTCGCCCTCGCCCTTGTCGTAGGCGCCCTGGCTGCGGCCGACCCCCCGGAAATTGAAGCGCAGGGCCGAATAGCCGCGCTTCGTGAAGGACTGGAACAGGGTGAAGACCACCTTGTTGTTCATGGTCCCGTTGTGATGCGGGTGCGGATGCAGCAGCAAGGCCATCGGCGCGTTGGGGATCGTGCCGTGTGTGTAGCGCCCTTCCAGACGTCCGGCCGGACCGTTGATCATCACTTCAGGCATGGGAACGGCGATCCTGACGCGAATATAAGGTGATCCGGACCACCGGCGGAGCGGCGGGCGGACGCCACGGCAAGCGGACGTGGTTGCCCATGGACAAGCATGGATTTTTCGCACACAATTCTTGACCGTTTTGCTTGGTCATCATATATGCGTCGATGCGTCCTTCCAGGGCAACCCGCGCGACCGGCGAGGCACGGGTCGAGGGCTCTTGCGAAAGATCACCTCTTCCGGCAAGAGGGCGGACTATACCACGGCGGGTGTTCCGGTGTTCAAGCATCTTCGCGAAGAGATCGACGGTATCATGGCCCGCGACCCGGCCGCGCGGTCACGGGCCGAGGTCGCGCTGTGCTATCCGGGCTTCCACGCCATCGTCCTGCACCGCGTCGCGCGCTACTGCTGGGACCGCCGCTGGCACCTGATGGCGCGCGCCGTCTCGCAGATCGCCCGTGCCCTGACCGGCATCGAGATCCATCCCGGCGCCACCATCGGGCGCCGCTTCTTCATCGACCACGGGATGGGCGTCGTCATCGGCGAGACCGCCGAGATCGGCGACGACGTGATGCTCTATCATGGGGTGACGCTGGGCGGCACCTCGCTGAACCAGGGCAAGCGCCATCCCACGCTGGAGAGCGGCGTGATCGTCGGTGCGGGGGCCAAGGTGCTGGGCGCCATCACCATCGGGCGCGGCGCCCGCGTCGGCGCCAACGCCGTCGTGGTGGCGGACGTGGCGCCGGGCATCGCCGTGGTCGGCATCCCGGCCAAGGCGGTGGTGACTCGCGACCGTGTCGAGACGCAGAAGTTCATGCCCTACGGCACGCCCTGCGGCGACATCCCCGATCCGGTGGCCCGCGCGCTGAACGGCCTGCTCGATCAGGTGTCGACCCTGCGCCGGCGCGTCGAGGAACTGGAATCGGAGCGCGGCGACGCGCATAATTCATCCGTATACGAAACATCGGGCGGTCCCAACGGGAGCGTCCGGCCCGACAATGGGGTGCGCGAGCCGGTGTCCGCCGAAAGCGGGCCGGCGGCGTCCTGTTGAATCAAACACAAACACGAGGCTTGGCGCCGATCCGCTGGACGGTCGGGCCGGGGTGAAGGAAGGGTAAGGAGGGTAAAATGAGACTCAGCACCAAGGGACGCTATGCCGTCATGGCCATGGTCGATCTTGCTGCCACCAGCCAGGGGAGCCCCGTCGCCCTTGCCGACATCGCCGACCGGCAGGAGATTTCGCTCTCCTATCTGGAGCAGCTGTTCGCCAAGCTGCGCAAGGGCGGCCTCGTGAAGAGCGTGCGCGGTCCGGGCGGCGGCTATCTGCTGGCCCATCCGGCGGACGCGACCCGCGTGTCCGACATCATCCTGGCGGTGGACGAGCCGATCCGCACCACCCGCTGCGCCAACGGCACGCCGCAGGGCTGCCGGACCAACCGCTCGCGCTGCCTGACCCATGACCTGTGGGAGGAGCTGGGCAACCAGATCCACATGTATCTCAGCTCGGTCACCGTGGCCGACGTGGTGGAGCGCCGGATCATCGGCACCAGCAGCCTGACCATCCGCGGCCCGCAGCCGGCGGACGAGGGTGCCGCGGTCGCGGCGGAGTAAGGGAGCGCCTTCCGGCGCCTCGACCCGATGACCCGCGTCTACCTCGACCACAACGCCTCGGCGCCCCTGAAGCCGGCGGTGAAGGCGGCGATGGTCCAGGCCATGGATCTCGCCGGCAACCCGTCGTCGGTGCACGGCTTCGGCCGCACGGTCCGCCGCGCGGTGGAGGAGGCGCGCGCCCAAGTCGCCGCCCTGGCCGGGGTGCGGCCGGCCCAGGTCTTCTTCACCGGCAGCGGCACGGAAGCCAACAATCTGGCGCTGCGCGGCTTTCCCGGCCGGGCGGTGGTCACGTCGGCCATCGAGCATGATTCGGTGCTGGAGGCGGTTCCCGGCGCCGCCCGCATTCCGGTGGACCGCCACGGCGTCGCCGACCTCGCCGCGCTCGACCGCAGGCTCGCCGACGGACAGGGACCCGCGCTGGTCTCCCTGATGCTCGCCAACAACGAGACCGGCGTGATCCAGCCGGTGGCCGAGGCGGCGCGGATCGCCCACGCGCACGGCGCGCTGGTCCATTGCGACGCGGTGCAGGCCGCCGGCCGCCTGTCCCTCGACCTCGCGACGCTCGGCGCCGATCTGCTGACCCTGTCGGCCCACAAGATCGGCGGTCCCGCCGGCGTGGGCGCCCTGATCCTCGCCGACGGGCTGGAGCCGGAGGCGCTGATCCGCGGCGGCGGGCAGGAGAAGCGCCGCCGCGCCGGGACCGAGAACGTCGTCGGCATCGCCGGCTTCGGCGCCGCCGCCCGCCTGGCGCGGGAGGAGCTTCCCGACAGCGCCCGCCTGACCGCCCTGCGCGACGCGCTGGAAGCGCGGGCGCTCGCCGCCGTTCCGGCCGCGCGGGTGATGGGCGCCGGCGCGGCGCGGGTCGGCAACACCAGCAACCTGCTGCTGCCCGGCGTGGTGGGGGAGACGCAGGTGATGGCGCTGGACCTCGCCGGGGTGGCGGTCAGCGCCGGGTCGGCCTGCTCCAGCGGCAAGGTGAAGCCGTCGCACGTCCTGGCCGCCATGGGCGAGAGCGCGGGTGACGCCGCCTGCGCCATCCGCGTCAGCCTGGGCTGGGACAGCGACGACGCGGCGGTGGAGCGTTTCGCCGCCGCCTACGCCGCCATGGCCGCAAGGCTGGCGCGCGCCCCTGCGGCGTAATCGCCTCTCCATGACCTCCTCCTCCCGCGGCGGGCCGTGTAAGGTTGCGCGGCGCCCCGCTTCTGGGTATCACCCGGCCGAAGGAACGGCGATCCGCCGGCCTCGCGGTCGACCTGTGCAGCGTTTCAACGGACGGCAAGCATGACGACATCCGATTCCGGCCCGCCGCAGTCTTCCGGGGGCGGGGCTCCCAAGGGGATCGCCGGGACCATCGACGGCGATCTGGAGCCGTGCTGGCTGTGCGGCCGTTCGGTCGCGGCGCGCGCGATGTTCTGCCATTCCTGCGGGGCGGTGCAGGCGCCGCGCCCGCTCGACCATTTCACCCGGCTGGGTCTGGAGCGCCGCTTCGACATCGAGCCGGAGGCTCTGGCCCGCCAGCACGCCGGCTTCTCCCGCGCCATGGACCCGGAGCGCTTCGCGGCGCGCGGCGCGCGGCAGCAGGCCAACGCCCGCGCCCAGGCCGAGGCGCTGGGCGACGCCTATGAGACGCTGCGCGATCCGGTGCGCCGCGCCCGCTATCTGCTGGAGCTGCTGAACGCCCCCGCCGCCGTCCTGTCCGCCGAGGAGGACGAGGAGGTGACGGCGCTCGCCGACCGGCTGGACGGCGCCCCGGACGCGACCGCGGTCGACCGGCTGGCCCAGGACGTCGGGCAACGCGTGGAAAGTTGCATCAAGTATCTTGCCATTGCCTTCCGCAACGGGCAGACCGACAACGCCGCGCGCATCCTCGCGCGGCTGGAGCGGTTGGAGGCGCTGGCGGCCGAATCCCGGACGCGGCGTTCCGGCCTCGCCCCGAAGTCACCCTAACCATTGCCACCGCACACCGACGCCTTTGTTCAGGAGAGCACCCCAATGCCCAAGATGACCTTCATCGAGCCGAACGGCACCCGCCACGAGGTGGACGCCCCGCTCGGCCTGTCCGTGCTCGAGGTCGCGCACAAGCACGGCCTGGACCTGGAAGGCGCCTGCGAGGGCTCGCTCGCCTGCTCGACCTGCCACGTCATCGTGGAGCCGGAGTGGTTCGACGTGCTGAACGAGGCCTCGGAGGACGAGGAGGACATGCTCGACCTCGCCTTCGGCCTGACCAAGACCTCGCGCCTGGGCTGCCAGATCATCGTCAGCGAGGAGCTGGACGGCCTGACCGTGCGCCTGCCCGGCGGCACCAACAACGCCATGCGCTGACCCGCCGCCGCGGCGCCTTGCGGGGCCGCCGCGGTCCGCACCCGCCACCGGGAAACCGGCGCGCCGACCCGTTCGCGGGGCCGGGGCGCCCCGGTTCTCCGGTGGTGATTTTTTTGGAACCGGCCCATATAGGGCGCCATGACCTCCTACGCCAATTCCCTCGGCTTCGCCAAGCGTCCCCAGGACACCCGCGTGGTCGTCGCCATGTCCGGCGGCGTCGATTCCTCCGTCACCGCCGCCGTCCTGCGGGAGGAGGGCTACGACGTGGTCGGCATCACGCTCCAGCTCTACGACCACGGCATCGCCCTGCAGAAGCCGGGCGCCTGCTGCGCCGGGCAGGACATCTACGACGCCCGTCAGGTGGCCGACCGCATCGGCATCCCGCATTATGTGCTGGATTACGAGGGCAAGTTCTCCCAGGACGTGATCGACGACTTCGCCGACACCTACCTGCGTGGCGAGACGCCGATCCCTTGCGTGCGCTGCAACCAGCGGGTCAAGTTCCGCGACCTGCTGAACACCGCCCGCGATCTCGGCGCCGACGCGCTGGCGACCGGCCACTACGTGCGCCGCGTCCAGGGCGAGGCGGGGGCGGAGCTGCACCGCGCCATCGATCCGGGCCGCGACCAGAGCTATTTCCTGTTCGCCACGACGCGCGAGCAGCTGGAGTTCCTGCGTTTCCCGCTGGGCGGCCTGACCAAGCCGGAGACCCGCGCCCTGGCCGAGCGCCACGGGCTGGAGGTGGCGGCCAAGCCGGACAGCCAGGACATCTGCTTCGTTCCCAACGGCTCCTATGCCGACGTGGTGGCGAAGCTGCGCCCCGGCTCAGTCGAGCCCGGCGACATCGTCCATGTCGACGGGCGCGTGCTGGGCCGCCACCGCGGCGTGGTCCATTACACGGTGGGCCAGCGCAAGGGGCTGGGCATCGGCGGCATCCGGGGCGAGGAGGAGCCGCTGTTCGTCGTGCGGCTGGAGCCCGGCCAGCGCCGCGTCGTCGTCGGCCCGCGCCGGGATCTGGCGCGCCGCGTGGTGACGATCCGCGAGGTCAACTGGCTCGGCCCCGCCCTGGCCCCCGGCGAGGGGCTGGAGGTCGAGGTGAAGCTCCGCTCCGCCCAGCCGGCGGCCGCGGCGGTGTGGCGGCTGGGTGCGGACGGCACGGCGCAGGCCGAACTGCATGAGCCGCAATACGGCGTGGCTCCCGGCCAAGCCTGCGTCGTCTACCAGGGCGACCGGGTGCTGGGCGGCGGCTGGATCGCCGGAACGGGGACCTGACGAAAACTTCGCAAAAAGTGAAATTTCAGCGTTGACACCCCGGTCCCCCTGGAATACATAAGCGGCCCCGGCACGAACCGCGGCGGCCAACACCGAAACGGACCGCGCTGGGACATGATGGTAAGCACGATGGCAGCGTAGCTCAGTGGTAGAGCAGGGGAATCATAATCCCTTGGTCGGGGGTTCAAATCCCTCCGCTGCTACCATCACAAAAAGTCAGTCAATCCAACGGATTGGCTGGCTTTTTTATTTCCGCTCCATGCTCCATGAGTGCCGTTAGACCCGCGGTTAGACAGGTCAGGCACCGCAGCTGTTCCGCGCGTGTTGGAACCGACGGCAGGGACCTCGAAGCAGCGTGGTCGGAAGGACGTGCGCGAACATGTCGCGCCGGTTGGCAGGCGACGTTCGGATAGGGTCGGCACGCGTGCACACGCTGCCACCGCCTTTCGAAAATCGAGACCCTTCATCCCATCATGGGCGCCAAGACGAACCTGCAAGCCGCGTTGGCGAAGCATATGGCCGGGGATCTGCGTGGCGCCGAGGCGCTGTACCGGGACATGATCCGCCGCCATCCCCGCGCTCCCGAGACGCGGCACGCCCATGGCAACCTTGGCGCCATCCATTTGGTCGAAGGGCGTCTGGAGCAAGCGGAACAAAGCCTGCGCGCGGCCTTGCGGCTTGCGCCCAACGACCCAGGCGTGCTCGGCAACCTCGGGCTCGCGCTTCGTGGGCTTGGTCGTCTCGACGAGGCGGTGTCGTGTCATCGCAAGGCGCTCGACGGCGCCCCGACCTCCGCCAACGCGCTCAACAATCTGGGCGTGTCGTTGACGGAGCGTGGCGATACGGAAGAGGCGGTCGCTTGCTTCGAGCGGCTTCTCGGGCTGACGCCGGGCGCCCCGGATGCCCTGTTCAATCTTGGCGTCGTGTTCGAGCGGGCGAACCGGCTCGAGGAGGCCGCCCGTCACTATAGAAAGGTTCTGGACCGGGCGCCGGGGCACATGGGCGCGTTGAACAACCTGGGCAACACGCTGGGTGAACTGGGTGCCGTGGACGAGGCGCTGGATTGTTACGGTCGCGCGCTGTCCATCGATCCGGAGAGCGCCGACGCCCATTGGAATCGCGCGCTGACGCGGTTGCTGCTCGGCGATTTCGCAAACGGATGGCGTGAGTTCGAATGGCGCTGGAGAGCGCCGGTCATGCAAGGCCAGCGTCGCCGGTTCGACCAGCCGGTGTGGGATGGTGGTGGGCCGCTGACCGGCCGGACCATCCTTCTGCACGCCGAACAGGGGCTGGGCGACACGCTTCAGTTCCTGCGCTTCGTGCCCTTGCTGCGGGGCTCGGGAGCGACACGCGTCCTGCTGGAGGTCCAGCCGCCTCTTCTTTCCCTGTTGCGGGCGTCTCCGGCCGTCGAGGGCGTGGAGGTGATCCCACGTTCCCCCGACTTTCCAGGCGGGAGCAATCTGCCACCCTTCGACCTGCACGCGCCGTTGATGAGCCTGCCGTTGCTGCTGAACCGCAGCCATCCCGCAGCGCCGGACACCCCGTTGCTGCGCGCGTCGGAGGCCGCCACCCGCATCTGGACGGACCGCCTGACCGCCGCTGCGCCGAGCGCCCGGATCCGTTGCGGCCTCGTGTGGGCCGGGCGGCGCGAGCACGCCAACGACCGCCGCCGCTCCCTTCCCCTTGCCGCCCTCGCCCCGCTCCGGGAGGTGGCCGGAATTCAGTGGGTGTCCCTGCAGGTCGGCCCGGCGGTGGCTGATCTGGCCTGCTGGTCCGACGCTCCCTTCGACGCGTCGCCCTTCCTGACCGATTTCGCGGCGACGGCGGCGGCACTGGAGTCGCTTGACCTCGTCGTCACCGTCGACACCGCCGTGGCGCACCTGGCCGCCAGCCTGGGCCGGCCGACCTGGGTGCTGCTGCCTTTTGCGCCGGACTGGCGTTGGATGCTCGGACGCGCGGACAGCCCGTGGTACCCGACGGCCCGCCTGTTCCGTCAAAGCCGCGTGGGCGATTGGTCGGGCCCGGTGTCCGAAGTCGCCGTGGCGTTGCGACGACTGGCCGATGGGCGGAGCGTCCCTCAATCCTCCGTCAGCGCGTGCGCCATGGCGTCCTGCAACGGCGCCAGCACATAATCGATGGCCCGCCGCTGGCCCGTCGCGATCAGCACATCGGCGGGCATGCCGGGATGCAGGGCCGCCGGGCCGAGGCGCTCCAGCGTGCCGGGCAGGGGGCGGACGCGGGCCACGAAGTAGGGGGCGTGGGTCGTCGGGTCGGTCAGGCGGTCGGCGGAGACATCGACAACGGTGGCGTCGATCGACGGGGTGCGGCGCGGCTTGAAGGCGCTGAGGCGGACCTGCGCGGTCTGGCCGGCCTTCACCACGTCGATGTCCAGCGGATCGATGCGCGCCTCGATGGTCGGCGGGCCGCTGTCCGGAACGATGTCCATCAGCGGCTCGCCCGGCTTCACCACGCCGCCCACCGTGAAGACGGTCAGCCCGACCACGCGGCCCGGAACCGGTGCGCGGATCTCCGTGCGCTCCACCGCGTCGCGAGCCGCCTTCAGGCGGGCGGCGGTCTGGTCCAGGGCGTTCTGCGCCTCCTCCATCTCGGCGGCGATGTCGGAGCGGCGGGCCGTCTCCTTGGCGTGGAGCTGGGTGTCGGCGACCGTCACCGCCTGCTCGGCCAGCAAGGCGCGGGCGCGGGATTGGTCGCGGGTGCCGGCGAGGTCGGCCATGGCGCGCTTCAGCGACAGGACCCGCAGCTTGCGTTCCAGGCCTTTGTTGAAGAGGTCGAGAACGCCGGCCAGTTCCTCTTCGATGTAGACGATCTGCTCGGCCGCCGCGCGCTCCTGGGCGCGGTGGGCGGTCACCTCGCGTTCGGCCTGGAGGCGCTGCTCGCGCAGCACCGCCATGTCGCCGTCGTGGCGGGTCCAGCGGGCGGCGAACAATTGCTGCTGCACGGCCAGGGCCCGCCGGGCGGCGGGGGCGCCGTCCACCAGCTCCGCCGGGACGGAGAAGGCGCGCTGCCCGGCGTATTCGGCGCGCAGCCGGGCCATGCGGACCAGGGCGGCGGCCTGCTCGGTCGTCAGCTCCTCCAGGGTGGCGCGGCTCTGCGTCCCTTCCAGGCGGAGCAGGGTCTGGCCGGCGGCCACCGTGTCGCCGTCGCGCACCGCCAGTTCGGCGACGATGCCGCCCTCCAGATGCTGGATGGTCTTGCGGTTGCCGTCCACCACCACCGTGCCCGGCGCGTGGGCGGCGCTGTCCAGCGGGGCCAGGAAGCCCCAGCCGAGCCCGGCGCCCAACGCCAGGGCGATCACCGCGCAGCCCGCCCGCACGGCCCCGCCGATGGAGGGCGCGGCGCCGCGCGGCTCCGCCGGGATGGCGCCTCGGTCCAGCAGCGTGTCGGTCGTCGTCATCGTGAACTCTCCAGTCAAGGGGTGGCGGCAGCGGCAACCGGCTGCGGGGTGGCGGCGCCACTGGGGGTCCCCAGCCGCCGGACCATTTCGGCCCGCGTCGCGGTCTGGTCGATCAGGCCGTCGCGCAGCACGACGATGCGGTCCACCGCGTCGAGGACGCAGCGGCGGTGGGCGATCACCACCACCGCGGCGCCCCCGGCCTTGGCCTCGGCGATGGCGCGCAGCAGCGCCGCCTCGCCGGCCTGATCGAGGTTCGCGTTGGGCTCGTCGAGAACGAGCAGGCGGGGCTCGCCGTAGAGGGCGCGGGCGAGCGCGATGCGCTGCCTCTGACCGCCGGACAGCCGGGCGCCGCCCTCGCCGATCGCCGTTTGGTAACCGTCGGGGAGGCGGCCGATCATCTCGTGCACGCCGGCCCGCCGCGCCGCCTCGGTGACCAGCGCCGGGTCGGGCTCGCCCAGCCGGGCGATGGCGTCCTCCACGGTGTCGCCGAGCAGGCCGACGCCCTGCGGCAGATAGCCGACGTGCCGGCCGCAGTCGTCGCGGTGCCAGCGCCACACATTGTGGCCGTCGAGATAGACGCCGCCCTGGGTCGGCTCCAGCACGCCGACCAGCAGCCGGGCCAGCGTGGATTTGCCCGCCGCCGAGGGGCCGACGATGCCGACCGCCTCGCCCGGCTCCACCGAGAAGGAGAGGCCGCGCAGCGTCGGGCGGTCCGATCCCGGCGGGACGTAGGTCACGCGGTCCAGCAACAGGTGACCGCGGGGGCGGGGCAGGGGGACGCCCGGCGCGGGAGGCGCGTCCGCCGTGAACAGGCCGCGCAGGCGTCGCAGGCTCTCGCGGGCCGAGGACCAGTTGCGCCAGGAGTCGATCAATTGCTCGAAGGGGGCCAGCGCCCGGCCCATCAGGATGGAGGCGGCCAGCATGCTGCCCGGCGACACCTGCCGCTCCAGCACCAGCATCGTGCCGGCGGCGAGGATCGCCACCTGGGCGGTCATCCGGCAGACCTTGGCGAGCGAGGCGACGGCCTGGGCCCGTCCGGCCGTTTGGTTGACCAGATGCAGGTGATCGTCCTGGACCGCCTGCCAGCGGCGGCGCAGCGTGCCCATCATGCCCATGGCGGCGACGGCCTCCACTCCAAGGGACGCCGCCTCGACCTCGGCGCCGTGGCGGCACAGGGCGCGGTTGGCCTCGGCGGCACCCGGCATGGTCAGCACGCGGCCGAGCAGGCTCACCCCAACCAGACAGAGGATGCTGCCGCCGCAGACAAGGCCGTAGAGCGGGTGGATCAGCGTCAGGAACAGCAGGAAGACGAGGCTGAGCGCGGCGTCGAGCGGTGCCATGAGGCTCGGCCCGGACAGGAACTGGCGAAGCTCGTTCACGTCGCGCAGCACCTGGGCCGGGCGGCTGGCGCCGCCGCGCAGCAGGCCGCCCATCGACGCCTCCAGCGCGTCCATGGTCAGGCTGCGCGCCGCCAGATGGCCCATGGCCTGGGTCAGCCGTCCGCGGATCGCCTCGACCAGCCCGAACACGGCGAAGCAGCCCAGCGCCAGCAGCGACAGGGCGACCAGTGTCTCCACGCTGCGGCTGCCCAGCACGCGGTCGTAGACCTGCATCGTGTAGAGCGGCATCGCCAGCTGGATCAGGGCGAGAAAGACGCTGAACCCGCCCGCGGCGGCGAGGCCGGTCGCGATGCGCCGGCGGATCGCGCGCAACGACGGCGGGCTGGCGGATGGGCTGCGGCGGGTTTCCCGTGCGGCCATGGGAAGGGCGCTCCTGTCGTCTGAGGGAAGGGAAAGGGGCGCGCCGGGAAGGACGGCGCGCCCGGGACCTCGGTCAGGCGGATCAGTAGAAGGAGATGTCGCCCATCGGGTTGTCGCCCTTCACGATCAGATCGTGGAAGCCGGTGTCATTCGCCGCGTTCCACGTGACGACGTAGTAGCCGTCCTTCTGCCAGATGCTGTATTGGCCGTCGGCGGGGGCGCTGGTCGCGCCGGCGTAGCTGTAGCTGCCCTTCAGCCAGATCTGGTCCTCGTCCTTGAAGTCGGTGATGGTGTCGGCCTTGCCGGCGTAGATGTCGCCGCTGTCCTTCGTCTCGAAGAAGAACCAGTCGGCCCCGGCGCCGCCGGTCATCTGGTCCTTGCCCGTGCCGCCGTAGAGGTCGTCGAAGGTGTCGCCGCCGCTCAGCGTGTCGTCGCCGTCGCCGCCGTAGAGCTTGTCGTACCCGCTTTCGCCGTAGAGCTGGTCGTTGCCGGTGCCGCCATAGAGCGTGTCGGTGCCGTTGTAGCCCATCAGCAGGTCGTTGCCCGACTCGCCGTAGAGCACGTCGTTGCCGTTCCAGCCGTCCAGCGTGTCGTTGCCGGACCAGCCGAGGATGGTGTCGTTGCCGTCATAACCCTGCACGTAGTCATTGCTGACGCCGTACTTGATCATGTCGAGATAGTCGGCGTTGTTGGTGCCATAGACGTTTGCCATTGATGCGTTTCCTTCGGATCAGGGGATTGTGCCGTGCAGGGGGAGGCATTTTCTTCGGCGTTCCTTTTGCCGGTTCGTTCCGAAGACCTCGCCCTTGCACAGCCATTCTTCCCGGATCGGGCATCCGGCACTGTTGTCCACTTCACAGTTTTGCACAGGAGAGAAAAGGTGCGGCGGTCAGCGCCGCCGGTGCAGGATCATCCCGCCATGGTGCAGCACCCCGTCGATGAAGTCGCCGTCGGCGGTGAAGCCGGTGTCGTCCCAATAGTCGATGTGGTCGCCGGTGACCCGGTAGCGGCCCTGGTAGGCCTTCTCCCGGCTGCCCCGCGCCTCCACGTAGCGGTTGTTGGCGAGAAGCTCGTGGCGGACGCGGCCGTCCTCCGTCACCCACAGGCCGACATAGGGATGGTCCGCTTGCTCAACCCCAGGCGGGTCGGCGGTTTGGGCCGAGGCCCTGCGGTCGGGCAGGGCCTCGGCTCCGGAGGCGAGCAAAGCGGCGGTCAAGGCGACGGCGCGTTTCATGGCGTGCCTCCTTCCGCCGCGGGACGGCGTTCGGCGAACAGCTCCGACAGGGTGCGCGCGGCGGTGATCGCGCGGGGGAAGCCGGCCGGGACCGTCACCATGTAGACGATCTCCTTCAACTCGTCCTCGGAGACGCCGGCGTTGAGCGCGTAGCCGGCGTGGATCTTCATGAAGGCCGGCTCGCCGATGGCGGCGAAGGCGGCGACCGCGGCCAGCTGGCGGGTCCGCGTGTCCAGCCCCGGCCGGGACCAGACGTCGCCCAGCGCGTAGGCCTCGGTGGCCTCCGCCAGGAAGGGGAACTCCTCGCGCATCCGTTCCAGGGTGGGCTGGGGCTGGCCGTTGTTCAGGCTGCGGACCACATCGCCGCCGCGCTTGGCGCGCTCCTCGGTGGTCGGGGCGCTGGCCAGGGCCGCGGCGGGCATCGCCGGAACGGCGGCGAGCAGCCCCGCCGCGACGAGGGTGCGCAGGCGCGCGGGTGGACGGGTGAGGGTGTCGGTGCCGTGGGTCATGCTCGTCCTCCTCGATTGTGGGCTCAATGGCTGGCCGTGGGACGGACCACGATCTCGTTGGTGTCCACGTCGTCCGGCTGCTCGATGGCGTGCAGGATCGCCCGCCCGATGGCGTCCGGCTTGATGGAGACGGCGCGGTAGCTGCGCATCAGCTCCTCGGCCTCCGGGTCGGTGATGGTGTGGGCCAGCTCCGATTCCACGACGCCGGGGCAGACGCAGGTGACGCGCAGCCGCTCGTTCTCCTGGCGCAGCCCGTCGGAGATGGCCCGCACCGCGTATTTCGTCGCGCAGTAGACGGCGGCGGTCGGCGACACGGCGAGCGCCCCGATGGAGGCGATGTTGATGATCTGGCCGAAGCCCTGGCCGTTCATGATCGGCAGCACCGCGGCGATGCCGTAGAGGACGCCGCGGATGTTCACGTCGATCATGCGGTCCCACTCCTCGACCTTCAGCGAGGCCATGGGGGACAGCGGCATGACCCCGGCGTTGTTGACCAGCACGTCGATGCGTCCGAAGCGCTCCTGGGCGAAGGCGGCGAAGGCGGCCATGTCCTCGCGGTCCGTCACGTCCAGCGCGCGGACCTCCGCGGTGCCCCCGCCGGCCCGGATGTCGGCGGCGAGCGCCTCCAGCCGGTCGGTCCGGCGGGCGCCGAGCACCAGCTTCGCCCCGGCGGCGCCCAGGACGCGGGCGGTGCCCTCGCCGATGCCGCTGGAGGCGCCGGTGATGAGGATCGTCTTGTCGGTGATCGCGGTCATGGTCTGCTCCTCTCCGTCGATTGTTGCGGTGACGGAGAAAAGCTATGGCCGGCCGGTGGAATGTTCGAGTTGCCAATCATGAACGGGCTGGTTAGCATTCCTAACCAATGAACGATCCCTTCGAAGGCATGGCGGCGTTTCTGGCGGTGGCCGAGACGCTCAATTTCCGCCGCGCGTCCGAGCGTCTCGGCGTCACCCGCTCCGCCGTCAGCCAGGCGGTCCGCCGGCTGGAGGACCGCATCGGCGTGCCGCTGCTCCAGAGGACGACGCGCAGCGTCCGGCTGACCGACGCGGGCGCGCATCTCCTCGCCGCAACGCGCCCGGCGCTGGCGGAGGTCGGCACGGCGCTGGAGAGCATCGCTTCGGCGCACGGCGCACCGTCCGGCACGCTGCGGCTGGCCGTGTCGTCCATCGCCGAGAGCATTCTGGAAGGGGAGGCGCTGGCCGGCTTCCTGGCCGCCCACCCGTCGGTCGGCGTCGACATCCTGGTGACGGACGAGGAGTTCGACATCGTGGCGGCGGGCTTCGACGCGGGCGTCCGGCTGGGCGAGGCCATCGAGCAGGACATGATCGCGGTCCCGGTCTCCGCCCCGCAGCGGCAGCTGGTCGTCGCCTCACCGGCCTATCTGGCAGGGGCCGGCCGTCCCGCCCATCCGCGCGATCTTCTCGCCCACCGCTGCATCGGCTGGCGTCCGGCGCCGGATGTGGCGCCCTACCGCTGGGAATTCACCGAGGACGGCCGCGACTTCGACATCGCGGTGAATCCGAGGGTCGCCACCAACGACATGGGGATGATGGTCCGGCTGGCCCTGGCCGGCGCCGGGCTCACCTGCGGCATGGAGGAGACCTTCCGGCCCCATCTGGAGCGCGGTGCGCTGGTGGCCGTTCTGGAGGATTTCTGCCCCCCTTTCGCCGGCTTCCACCTCTACTACCCGAGCCGCCGGACCGTGCCGCCGCGGTTGCGCGCCCTCATCGACCATCTGCGGGCGCGGAACGGCGGACGACCGAGCCCCTGACTGTCTTCTCCGGAAAGAAAAAGGCGGGTGCCGGGGCCCGCTAAAGCGGATTGTCGCTGAGTATAGACGGAATTTTGGCTGGCCTGAGCGGTTGGAGGAAGACACAGCTGAAGGACCGCGCGCCATGGGCCAGCCATATTCCTCCGATCTGCGCGAACGGGTTCTGCTGGCTTATGAGCGCCACGAGGGCGGCCCCGAGTTGCTGGCGCGGCGCTTCCAGATCAGCCGAGCCTGCGCGTACAACTGGGTGCGGGCCGCACGCCTTGAGGGGCGGCGGGTCGCCAAGCCGCATGCCGGCGGCGTACCAGCCAAACTGGACGCGGAGGGCGTGAGCGTGCTGCGGGCCTTGGTGCGGGAGGATAATGACGCGACACTGGCACAGTACCGCGACCGGTTGGCCGCACGCACCGGCATCGCGCTGAGCCCGGCGGTGGTGTGCCGCACCTTGAAGCGGCTGGGGTTGGCGCGCAAAAAAAGACGCTGAGGGCCAGCGAGCAAGAGCGCGCGGATATCGCCGCGGAACGCGCGGCCTACCGGGACGATGCGGTGGTCCATGAACCGGCGCGTTTGGTTTTCCTCGATGAAACCGGCATCAACACCCAGATGACGCCCACCCAGGCCCGGGCGCCGCGCGGCCAGCGGGCGCTCGGATCCGTGCCCTGTGGGTCGTGGCACCGCGTCACGGTGCTCGGGGCGTTGAGCGCCGAAGGCATGCTGGCCGCCATGAGCATCGAGGCGTCCACCTCCTCGGCCGTGTTTCTCGCCTTTGTCGAGCAGGTGCTCTTGCCCGTGCTTCGGCGCGACAAACCCGGCGCCGTGGTCGTGATGGACAACCTTTCCGCTCACAAGCGGGCCGATATCCTCGCCGCCTTTGAGACGGCGGGGATCCGTGTCCGCTTCCTCCCGCGCTACTCGCCCGACCTCTCGCCCATCGAGCCCGGCTGGGCCAAGCTCAAAGGAATCCTGCGCGCCAAGGAAGCCCGCACCGTCGAGGCCCTCAACGAGGAACTCGGCCCAGCCCTCAATGCGATCACCGCTACCGACGCCAAAGCGTGGTTTAAGCTATGCGGCTACCCGAATCTAAACTGAACCGAAATCCGCTTTAGGCCTCGGCACCCGCCGTTTACGGATGGCGCGGTGCGCTGTCGTCGCTGCTCAGGCGAACCAGGCGGCGACGTTTCCGGTCTGGCCGAGGATGGTGATGCGGTTGCCGGCGCCGAGGTCGAGGGTGGTGCTTCCGCCCTCGACCCGGGCCGAGCGGATCACCGCGCCGAGGTCGAGGCCGGCGTCGTAGAGCGCCAGCCGGTCGACCCCCGCCTGGAAGTCCATCACCACCGACCCGCCCGACGCCCGGCCGAAGGCGAAGACATCCGCCCCGGCGCCGCCCCACAGCGTGTCCGCCCCGCCGTCGGCGAACAGCAGGTCGTTGCCCGCCCCGCCGTGCAGCACGTCGTTGCCCGCCCCGCCGAACAGCGTGTCGTCGCCCTCCTCGCCGAACAGCGTGTCGTTGCCATCGCCGCCCAGCCCGAGGTCGTTGCCCGTGCCGAGCCCGATCAGGTCGTTGCCCGCCCCGCCCAGCGCCGTGTCGTTGCCCGCCCCGCCGCTCAGCGTGTCGTCGCCCTCGTCCCCCAGCAGCAGGTCGTCGCCCGCCTCGCCGAACAGCAGGTCGTCGCCCGTCCCGCCGCTCAGCGTGTCGTTGCCCGCCTCGCCGGTCAGCGTGTCGTTGCCCGCCTCGCCGAACAGCACGTCATTGCCCGTCCCGCCGAACAGCCGGTCGTTGCCCGTGCCGCCGCCGATCAGGTCGTTGCCCGCCCCGCCGACCAGCCAGTCGTCGTCCTCGCCGCCATGCACCAGGTCGTCGCCGTCGTCGCCGTACAGCGTGTCGTTGCCGCCGGCGCTGGTGATCGTGTCGTTGCCGCCGCCGCCGTGCAGGATGTCGTCGCCGGCCCCCAGATGCATGAACTGCTCGTGGTCGTCGCCGTAGACGATCTGCTCGCCGTCGCCGCCGACCAGCGTGGCGTTGCCGACCACCGCCGCGAACTCGACGTTGTCGAGCTGGATGGTCACCGGCCCGGCCACCGCCGCGGTGTTGAGCACCACCGCGGTCGGCGCCGTGCTGGTGGGGCCGGTGCCGCCCAGCGTGGAGCCGGTCACCCGGGTCTGCACCGCCTGGCCGGCGGCCACGCCGGGGGCGCTGAAGTCGATGGCGCGGACCAGCAGCTGGGCCTGGGTGGACAGCACCGAGAGGAAGCCCGAGCCGCCGCCGGTCAGGGTGCCGCGCGCGGTCGTGCCCGCGTCGGTGCGCGCCTCGATGGCGGCGATCAGCCCGCTCAGGCCGCTCAGCGCCTGGGCGGCGGTCTGCCGCTCGGCGCTGCCGGTGGCGGTCACCGCGACGCCGGTGGAGACGCTGACCGTCAGGGTGGTCTGGGTGGAGACCTGGCCGGTCTGGCGGTCGACCACCTGCTCGCGCACCACCGGGACGTCGGCGAGGTCGGGGTTGGCGGTGCTGCTGTCCTCGACGCGGGCGGCGTTGCTGGCCGCGATGGTCACGGTGGTGGTGCGCGAGCCGTCGCTGCCGGTGGTGACCGCGCCGCTGACGGTGGCGCCGTCGACGGTGGCGACCGCCGGCGGGGCGACGGGGGCGGGCTTGTCCACCGTGGCGGTGAGCTTCTGCGTCGTCGCGGTGAAGGGCGGCGAGGCGTTGCCCGCCGGGTCGCTCAGGCCCAGCGTGAGGGTCAGCGTGCCGTCGCCCAGGCCGGAGAGGTCGAGGCCGTCGACCCGCGCGGTCGGACCGGCCATCACGCCGCTGCCGGTGACCTGGCCGCCGCCCGCCGAGGTGATCGTCCAGGTGAAGGCGGCCCCGGCCTCGCCGCCACTGATGGTGAAGGCGGCGCCGGTCTGTTCGATGGCGTCGATGCTGTCGTCCTCGAACAGGACGGTGGCGGTCGGCGGGGTGGTGTCGACGACCAGCGACCGCGTGCCGGCCGGGGAGGTGTTGCCCGCCGCGTCGGTGGCGGTGACCGACACCGGGTTGGCGGCGTTGGCGGTGAGGCTGAGCGTGCCGGCGGCCGGGATGGCCGTGGCGAGGTTGAGGCTCCAGGCGCCGGCGCCGGTGGCGGTGGTCGTGTAGGTGGCGCCGCCCACCGTGACGGTCACCGTGCTGCCCGCCTCGGCGGTGCCGGTGAGGGTCGGGGTCGTGCTGTTGGTCAGCGCCGTGGTGACGGTCGGAGCGTCCGGCTTGGTGGTGTCGATGGTCAGGGTCTGGGTGCCCGGAGCCGAGACGTTGCCCGAGGCGTCGGTGGCGGTGGCCGAGACCGGGTTGGCGCCGTTGGGGTTGAGGGTCAGCACGCCGGCGGTCGGCGTCGCGGTGGCGAGGTCCACGCTCCACGTGCCGCCCGTCGCGGTGGTCGTGTAGGTGGCGCCGCCGACCGTGACGGTGACGGTGCTGCCCGCCTCGGCGATGCCGGTCAGGGTCGGGGTGGCGCTGTTGCTCAGCGCGGCGCTGGTGACGGTCGGGGCGTCAGGAAGCGTGGTGTCGACGACCAGCGACTGCGTGCCGGCCGGGGAGACGTTGCCCGCCGCATCGGTGGCGGTCGCCGAGATGGGGTTGGCGCCGTTGGTGTTGAGGCTCAGCGCGCCGGAGGCCGGCGTCGCCGTGGCGAGGTCGATGGACCAGTTTCCGCCCGTGGCGGTGGTGGTGTAGGTCGCCCCGCCCACCGTGACGGTGACGGTGCTGCCGGCCTCGGCCGTGCCGGTGAGGGTCGGCGTCGTGCTGTTGGTCAGCACAGCGCTGGTCACCGCCGGGGCGCCGGGGGGCGTCGTGTCGATGGTCAGCGTCTGGGTGCCTGGAGCCGAGACGTTGCCCGCGGCGTCGGTGGCGGTCGCCGCGATGGGGTTGGCGCCGTTGGGGTTGAGGGTCAGCACGCCGGCGGTCGGCGTCGCCGTGGACAGGTCCACGCTCCAGCTGCCGCCCGTCGCGGTGGTCGTGTAGGTGGCCCCGCCCACCGTGACGGTGACGGTGCTGCCCGCCTCGGCCGTGCCCGCAATGGTCGGGGTGGCGTTCTTGGTCAGCGCGGCGCTGGTCACCGCCGGCGCGTTGGGCAGCGTGGTGTCGATGGTCAGCGACTGCGTGCCGGCCGACGAGGTGTTGCCCGCCGCATCGGTGGCGGTGGCCGAGACCGGGTTGGCGCCGTTGGGGTTGAGGGTCAGCGCGCCGGCGGTCGGCGTCGCCGTGGACAGGTCCACGCTCCAGCTGCCGCCCGTTGCCGTGGTCGTGTAGGTCGCCCCGCCCACCGTGACGGTGACGGTGCTGCCGGCCTCGGCGGTGCCGGTCAGGGTCGGCGTCGTGCTGTTAGCCAGCGCCGTGGTGATGGTCGGCGCGGTCGGCGCGGTGGTGTCGATGGTCAGCGACTGCGTGCCCGCCGTGGAGACGTTGCCCGCCGCATCGGTGGCGGTCGCCGCGACCGGGTTGGCGCCGTTGGCGTTGAGGCTCAGCGCGCCGGAGGCCGGCGTCGCCGTGGCGAGGTCGATGGACCAGCTGCCGCCCGTCGCGGTGGTCGTGTAGGTGGCCCCGCCCACCGTGACGGTGACGGTGCTGCCCGCCTCGGCGGTGCCGGTGAGCGTCGGCGTCGTGCTGTTGGTCAGCACGGCGCTGGTCACCGCCGGTGCGTTGGGTGCGGTGGTGTCGATGGTCAGCGTCTGGGTGCCCGGAGCCGAGACGTTGCCCGCCGCGTCGGTGGCGGTCGCCGCGACCGGGTTGGCGCCGTTGGGGTTGAGGGTCAGCACGCCGGCGGTCGGCGTCGCCGTGGACAGGCCCACGCTCCAGCTGCCGCCCGTGGCGGTGGTCGTGTAGGTGGCCCCGCCCACCGTGACGGTGACGGTGCTGCCCGCCTCGGCCGTGCCCGCAATGGTCGGGGTGGCGCTGTTGGTCAGCGTGGCGCTGGTCACCGCCGGAGCGCCGGGCAGCGTGGTGTCGATGGTCAGCGACTGCGTGCCGGCCGACGAGGTGTTGCCCGCCGCGTCGGTGGCGGTGACCGAGACGGAGTTGGCGCCGTTGGCGTCGAGGACCAGCGCGCCGGAGGTCGGCGTCGCCGTGGCGAGGTTGATGGACCAGGTGCCGGTCGGCGACGCCGTGGTGGTGTAGGTGGCGCCACCCACCGTGACGGTCACCGTGCTGTAGGTCTCCGCGATGCCGGTGAGCGTCGGCGCCGTGCTGTTGGTCAGCGTCGCGCTGGTCACCGTCGGGGCGTTGGGCGCGGTGGTGTCGATGGTCAGCGTGTGCGTGCCGGCCGACGAGGTGTTGCCCGCCGCATCGGTGGCGGTCGCCGCCACCGGGTTGGCGCCGTTGGGGTTGAGGGTCAGCACGCCGGCGGTCGGCGTCGCCGTGGCGAGGTCGATGGACCAGCCGCCGCCCGTGGCGGTGGTCGTGTAGGTGGCGCCACCCACCGTGACGGTCACCGTGCTGTAGGTCTCCGCGATGCCGGTGAGCGTCGGCGCCGTGCTGTTGGTCAGCGTCGCGCTGGTCACCGTCGGGGCGTTGGGCGCGGTGGTGTCGATGGTCAGCGTCTGGGTGCCGGCCGGGGAGACGTTGCCCGCGGCGTCGGTGGCGGTCGCCGCGACGGCGTTGGTGCCGTTGGCGTCGAGGACCAGCGAGCCGGCGGTCGGGGTGGCCGTGGCGAGGTCGATGGACCAGCCGCCGCCCGTGGCGGTGGTCGTGTAGGTGGCGCCGCCCACCGTGACGGTGACGGTGCTGCCGGCCTCGGCGGTGCCGGTGAGGGTCGGGGCGGCGTTCTTGGTCAGCGCCGCGCTGGTCACCGCCGGCGCGCCGGGCGGCGTCGTGTCGATGGTCAGCGTCTGCGTGCCCGCCGTGGACGTGTTGTTGGACGCGTCCTTGGCGGTGACCGACACCGCATTGGCGCCGTTGGCGTTCAAGCTCAGCGCGCCGGCGGCCGGCGTCGCCGTGGCGAGGTCGATCGACCAGGCGCCGCCCGTGGCGGTGGTGGTGTAGGTCGCCCCGCCCACCGTGACGGTCACCGTGCTGCCCGCCTCGGCGGTGCCGGTCAGGACCGGGGTGGCGCTCTTGGTCAGCGCCGCGCTGGTGACCACCGGAGCGGCGGGCGGCGTCACGTCGGCGACGCTCACCACCGTGCCGATGCCGGAGATGGCCGCGCTGCCGGTGGCGCCGCCGCTGTCGGTCAGGCCGGCGATGGCCACCGTGCGGTCGCCCAGCGTCGCGGTGGCGCTGGTGTTCTTGTAGGTGACGCCGCCCAGCAGCGCGCTCATCTGCGCGTCGTCGCGCTCCAGGCCGCTGACGGTCACCCTGGCGACGCCGCCGACCACCGAGACGCTCACGCCGGCGTTGCCGCCCGCGACGCCGAGACCGCTCAGGGTGGCGGTGGCGCCGTGGACCAGGGCGACGTCGGTGCCGCCGATGGTCAGGACCTCGGTGGCGTCGACCACGCCGGCGACGGTGAACTCCGCGCCGCGGAAGCTCTGCCCGGCTTCCACGGTGGAGGCCGCCACGCCGCTGAACAAGCTGGTCGCGCTGTCCACCCCGACGCCGAAGGTCTTGGCTCCGCCGGTCGCGGTCAGGGTCGGCACGGCGTCGACGGCGATCGTCGCGGTGGCGCCGCCGGTGCTGAAGGCGTCGGCAGCGGTGTCGGCGGTGGCGCCGGGGGTGCCGCTGGTGCGGTCCCAGGCCTTGAAGGTGATGGCGCCGGTGTCGGTGTTGGCGAAGCCCGAGCCGCTCGGCACGAAGCGCACGCGGTCGGACCCGGCGAGCAGCAGCGCCGCGCCGTTGGACGAGGCGGTGGGGATGTCGGTCCAGGCGCCGGTGCCGACCTTGTACTGCCAGGTGCCGTTGGTGTTGGTCACGCCGGTGACGGCGATGCCCAGCGGGACGACGGTGACCATCGGGACGGGGCTGTCGTACTCGGCGTCGGTGGCGGTGCCGGCGGAGGCGAGCAGGGCGGTGACGGTGGTGCCGGTGTTGGCGGCGTCGGCGATGCCCTGGTCGATGGCGGCGAGGCTGCGGACGTGGTTGGAGAGGATCGGGCTGTCGTTGGCGCCGGTGAAGTTGAGGGTGAGCTGCTGGGAGACGGTGCGGTTGCCGTCGGAGACGGTGAAGGTGCTGGTGCCCTGCATCGGCCCGGCGGGGACGCCGTTGAGGAAGGCGGCGTCGAAGACGTAGGCGTAGTGGCCGGTCTGGCTGTTGACGTAGGCGGTGCCGCCCGGGCCGGTGGACCAGGTGTCGTAGGTGACGCCGTTGCCGAGCGTGACGCTGCCGTGCTGGACCGGGGAGGCCTGCGAGCCGGCGATGGAGAAGGTCAGCGTGCCGCCTTCCAGGTCGGTGGCGGCGAGCTGGCCGTCGATCAGCGGGAAGCTGTCGGCGGCGGCGGTGTCGACCAGCGTCGGCGGGGTGGCGGGGACGGCGAGGACCGGCGGGGCGTCGGTGTCGATGCGGTCGTTGGTCTGGCTGATCGGGGTGGTGTAGGGGGCGTTGGCGTTGCTGGCGCCGTCGACCAGGACGATGTTGACCGGGATGTCGTCGCCGGCGGCGCGATTGCCGGTGCGCAGGCCGTCGGCGGTGACGGTGAAGGTGGCGGTGTAGGTGCTGGCGCTGATCTTGGTCAGGTTGGCCAGCGCGAAGCCGCCCACCGTGCTGCCGCTGCCCAGCGTGTAGGTGTCGCTGTCCGCCGCCACGGTGATCGTCACCGTCACCGTGTCGCCGACCTGGACCGGCTGGTTCGGGATGCTCACGTTGGTGATCGACGGCGGCGTCGTGTCCGGGGTGCTGTTCGTCACCGACCGGTTGGTGACGCTGGCCGCGTCCGCCCCGCCGGTCGCGTTCTGGATCGCCGCCGCGTCGTTGCCGCTGGTGGGGTCGGTGTAGCTGACGGTGACCGTCTGCCCGTGCTGGACCGCCTGGGCCAGGGTCAGAGTGACCGTCTTGTTGACACTGTTCACGGCGACGCCGGAGACGGTGACCGTGCTGCCGCCGACCTTGACCTCGAAGGCGCCCGCCGTCGGGCCGTTCGCGGCGTCCAGCGCGGTGTCGTAGGTCAGGACCAGCGCGGTCCCGTCGACCGTGGCGCTTTGCAGGACCGGGGCGGGCGGGGCGAGCGTCACCATGACGGATCCGGACGAGAACGCCGCCATTGTAGGATTAGGCATCCCGTCCTGCGACGCGAAGATACTGATGGGGAAAACGCCGGTGGTGTCTGTTCCGGACGCCGTCACATCGAACGTCAGCGTCAGGGTGCCGACCGGGTAGATGCCGGTCAAAAGCGCGTTCGGTTGGTTGTCCAGCTTGAGATTTGCGATTGTCCAACCGGCGGGAGCGGCGACATCGAAGTAGACCGACGTGCCGATCAGTATGATCGCTGACGATATGTTGACCGTGAAGGAAACTTGGGTCGGGGTGCCGGCGATGAACGTGGCCGTCGGGTTGTCCGGCGTCACCGACACGGTTCCAAATGCGGAGTTCTGCGTGCCAAAGGACGCCGTGGCGACTTTGTTCACCTCGGTGGTGTTGTTGGCTGAGCCGCTGTCGGTGATGGACCGCAGGACGACCGGGCGTGTTTCGCTGAGACCCGGCCGATATTGAGCAAGGCTGCTGACCGTCGTCGATGTGGTCTTGTAGGCGATGCCGTCGACCAGCGTGTTCATCGCGCTGTTGCTCAGCGCCATGCCGCTGATCGCCACCGTCGCGACGCCGTTCACCAGCGTCACCGCGTAGTTGCCGCCGGTGAAGCTGCCCGAGCTTCCGTTGCTCAGCGCGATGTCGGTTCCGGCGATCGTCAGGAATTCGTTGCTGCCGGTTCCCGCGACATTGTGGACGGTCAGCACCATGCCGGTGAAGGTCTGCCCGCTGTCCATGGTGGAGGCGCTGACGGCATTGAACAGGTCGAAAATCGGGTTGCCCGCCACGACATAGGCGTAAGCGTCGACCGGCGTGAGCGCCAGCGTGGGCGGGGTGGTGTTCGGGTTGGGCGTGTCGTTGGTGACCGGCTGGGCGGTGATGGTCGCGGCGTCGATGCCGCCCCAGGCGGACTGGACGGCGTTGACGTCGTCACCCACGGTCGGGTCGGCATAGGAAACGGTGACCGCGTTGCCATGGGTGACCGCTTGGGCGAGCGTCAGCGTCACCGTCTTGTTCGCGCCGTCCACGGCGACGTTGCTGACCGTAACCGGGCTGCCGCCGGCCGTCACGGTGAAGGCGCCCGCCGCCGGCGGGTTGGCGGAGTCGAGCGCCACGTCGTAGGTCAGCACCAGCGACGCGCCGTTCACCGCGGCGCTCTGCAGGACCGGCGCCGGGGCCGCGACGACGACGGTGGACGAAACGCCGCTGAGGTTGGAGGTGTTGTTGCTGCTGCCGTCGTCGGTGACGTTGGTGATGGAGATGACGCGGTTGCCGGGCGTGACGATGCCGGTGAGGACATCGCCGGAATTGACGTAGGCGATGCCGTCGATCAGCGTCGCCAACTGGGTGTTGGTGAGGCTGAACCCGCTCAAGGTGACGGTCGCCGTGGTGCCGCTGTAGGAGGTGGAGAGCGTCGCCCCCGGAATCGTCGGCACGGTCACCCCGGTGGCGGGGGAGGTCAGGGACACCGGCATGATGCCGTCGAGGGACAGCCACTCGTCGTCAACGACGTTGGTGACCGTCAGGGTCACGCTGGTGAAGACCTGTCCGGTGTTGGTGCTGGCGGCCACCCCGGAAAACAGGTCCACCGGCGCCGCGTTCTGAGTGAAGGTCGGCGCGTTGCCCGTAGCGGTCACGGTGGGGGCGTTGAGCTGGACCGTGAAGCTGGTTCTGAAATCCGGAATGTCGACGCCGGCCTGGTTCTGGATGGCGGTGGTGCTGTCCACGGTGTCCCCGTCGTAATAACGGAGGGAGACGGCATCCCCATTCTGGAAGATGTAGCCGTTGCCGACCTCGACGGTGACGGTGCTCCCAACGACGGCGACGCTCGAAACGCTGTGGTAGACGCCGTTGATGCGAATCTGCCCCTGCGTTGTCGAGGACCCGAAGAACTGCTGGGTGGACGGGGGGTTGTTGGCGTCCAGCGCCTGATCGAAGGACAGGACGACCTTGTTTGTCCCGATTTGCGCGGACGAGGAGAGGAATGCCGGGGGGCGAGCGGACAGAACCGTGACCGAGACGTCCACCGAATGGGTGTCCAGGCCATAGGGCGCCTGGATGACGCCGGTCAGGTCGTCACCCGCCGGGTCCTCGTAGCGGAAGGCGATGGCGTCGTTCAGTTGGAACTGGTGGCCGACGGTGAGGGTCACGACGGAGTCGGACACCACGGCGCTGATCAGGGTGACCGCGTTGCCATTGATCAGGATGGAACCGGTGCCCGCGTTCAGGGTGCCGTCGGTCGCCACGAAGTGAGTCAGCAGCGGGTTGCTCGTGGCGTCCAGGCTGTCGTCGTACCTCATGGTGATGGTGTTTTCGCCGGTGTAGGCGACCGCGTCATCGAAGAACGGTGCCGCCAGCACCCCGCGATACTGCTCGATCCGCAGGGCTTCGGTCCGCAGCGTGCCCCGGGTCCAGCCGAGGGTCCAGTCGCCGCCCAGCTCCGCGGCGCCCGTCAGGGTCCGGGACGCCGCCATGGCCGCGCCGGTGATGTCGGCGAGCGCGTCGAGGAACGACCCGCCATGGCCGCTCGCCACGTTGCAGCCGTACAGCAGGATGTCGCCATCATCGCCGAGGCAGGCGCCGATGGCGGCCAGTTCCATCCCGCGTGCCGACAGAGCCGCCTCGTCCAGCCGGGCCGTGCCGAGCTGCAGCCCGCCTTCAAAGCCGTGGCACAGCACATGGAGCGCCCGCACGCCGTGACGCCCGCTCAACGCCTGTGCCATCGCCGCCACACCGTCGCGGCCTTCGCCGATCAGCACCGCTTCCACGCCGGGCGGAAGCCCGGTCTGAAGGTCCCGCCAACCGGCAAGGGCGGTGTCGATGACGGCAATTTCGGCTGCCGCGCGGGGGAAGCGACCAGAGGTGGTGACGTGCGTGGTGTCGGCGGCGGACGCTTCGGTCATGGCGGGCGTTTCCTGAGTGGGATGCAATCCGGAGCGCTCGCTTCTCGAAAGAAATGGCTACCCCGTTTGATTTCACATACCCACAACCGCATGTCCGGGTCAATGCATCCAACACTCAATCATTGCATTTGACACAGGGGTCTTCTTCACAATGGCAAGCATAATGTTTCATTCCAATGTTACATATTGCGGCATATCGAGCTATTTGGCGCATTAATCTATTGTTAATTATCGATTGCTGGCTCGTCGATTAGGCATTGAGTGGCGTTTTTATTTTGAAAGGTTGCTTTGGTTTCCCGATTACTCAGTAAAGGTGGCGCAAGACAGAGTTGCGGCGGCAAGTGGCGCCGTCGGCTCTTTGCCCGTCAGGTCTTGGCGCGGTGCGATGATGGGAGGCGGCAAGGCCGCTTACCTGGGTTGGGCGTCCACAACTCTTCGTCCGACGCTGTCGGGCGATCCGTTCTATTCAACGAGGAATTGTGGAATTTCACTCCGGTCGCGCTCATCCGGTGGCGGTCGATTCCCGCACCCGGTCGGGGGTGAAGGGGAGGTCGCGCAGGCGCCGGCCGGTCGCCGCGCGGACGGCGTTGCCGATGGCTGCCGCGGTCGGACCCTGCGCCGCCTCGCCGGTGCCGAGGAAGGGATCGCCGGGCCGCTCGACGATGTGGACGTCGATGCGGTCGGGCACGCTGGCAAAGCGCAGGATGGGGTAGCTGGCCCAATCCACCGAGGTGACGCGGGTGTCGTCGCTGGCGACGCGCTCGAACAGGGTCCAGCTCATCGCCTGGATGATGCCTCCCTCCGTCTGGTTGCGGATGCCGTCGGGATTGACGACCTCGCCGCTGTCGATGGCCGCTGTGGCGCGGGTCATCCGCACCCGCCCGCTGCCGCGGTCCACCGCCAGCTCCACCGCCAGCGCCAGATAGGCGGCGTGATTCTTGTAGCGGGCGAAGGCGAAGCCGTGGCCGAAGCCCGGCGCCGGCGCGGAACCCGTCCAGCCGAAGCGCTCCGCCGCCAGCTCCACCACCCGGCGGGCGCGCGGGTCCTCCAGATGGCGCAGGCGGAACTCCACGGGATCGGCCCCGGCCAGCACCGCCAGATCGTCCATCATGCTTTCCAGCGCGAAGACGTTGGCGTAGGCGCCGAGCGACCGCAGCGCCGACACCCGCAGCGGCATGTCGGGCAGGAAATGCCAGAGGACGCGCGTGTTCGGAATGGCATAGAGCGGGATGGCGTTGCGGTCGCCGTTGCCGGCGGGGGTGATCTGCAGGGCGGCCGGTTCCGCCGGGAAGGGCCCGGCCAGATGGCGGGCGGCCAGCAGGGCGCCGGCCCCGCCGGGGCGGGTGGTGTGGGTGTTGGACCAGACGTCGAAGGTCCAGCGCTCGATGCGCCCGTTTCCGTCCAGGGAGGCCGCGGCCTCGATCATCATCGCCGGGCCATAGGGTTCCCCGGCATGCTCCTGCTCGCGCATCCATTGAACCCGCACGGGGCGGCCCGGCAGCTTGCTGGCGATCAACGCCGCGTCCGCCGCCGCGTCGTCGGCGCCGTTGTGGCCGTAGCAGCCGGACCCCTCCGCGTGGATCACCCGCACCCGCTCCGGAGGCAGGCGCAGCATCTCGGCGATGGCCTTGCGGTCGGGATAGACGCCCTGGGTGTGCGACCAGACGGTCAGCCCGTCCTCGCCCATCACCGCCACGCCGCAGGACGGCCCGATGGAACCGTGGAGCTGGTAGGGGCGGGTGAAGCGGGCGCGCAGGCTGCGCGGGCCGTCCGCGATGGTGCCGGCCTCGCCCCTGGCATCCACCGTGCCGACCTCGCGCTCCAGCCCGCGCAGCAGCTCGGGGATCGGGGTGTCGCCGGGCAGGGTCGCCGGCTCCTCCCAGCGGGCGGCGGCGGCAAGGGCGCGCATGGCCTTGACCGCCCGGTACTCCTTGTCGGCCACCACGGCGAGGAAGTCGCCGTCGCGCAGGACGGCGACCACCCCCGGCATCGCCTCCACCGCGGCGCTGTCCAGCGCGGTCAGCCGGGCGGCGGGGCTGGGCGGTCGGACGACGCGGGCGTGCAGCATGCCCTCCAAGCGCAGGTCCTGCACATAGGCCGCGCCGCCGGTCACCTTGGCCGGGATGTCGACGCGGGGCAGCGGCTTCCCCATCACCGAGAGCCGGTCCGGCGCGGTCAGCGGGGCGTCCGCCAGCACCTCCACCGTCAGGTCGAGCGACGCGGCCAGTTCCCCGTAACCGAGCGCGCGTCCGTCCGGCGCCGTCACCCGCCGGTCGGTGAAGCCCAGCGCGTCGGCCGGCGCGCCGAGGCGCCGCGCCGCCTCCTGCGCCAGCAGGGCGCGGGCCTGGGCGGCGGCGGCGCGGATGGCGGTGCCGCTGTTCTGCATGGACTGGCTGCCGGCGGTGTAGCCCTCGTTTGGGGTGCGGGCGGTGTCGGCGGTGACCAGGGTGATGGCGGCGGGGGGGACGCGCAGCTCCTCCGCCGCGACCTGGAGCAGGGCGGTGCGGATGCCTTGGCCGAGTTCGGCCTTGCCGGTGAAGACGGTGATGGCGCCGTCCGCGCCGATGCGGACCCAGGCGTCGAGCCGGGGCGTCTGGGCGAGGCTGCCCGGAGCGGGCTTGGACGGCCGGGCGCTTGCGCCGGTCTGGGCGGTCAGGGGGCGGGCCAGCGATGCGGTGACGACCAGGGCGCCGCCGCCGGCCAGCAGGCCGCGGCGGGTCAGGGGAAGCGGGCTGTGGTCGGTCATCAGCCGGCCCTCCCGTTGGGCGCGCCGGTCTTGGCGTGGCGCATGGCGTCGGCGGCGCGGCGGATGGCCCGCAGGATGCGCATGTGGGTGCCGCAGCGGCACAGGTTGAACTCCAGCGCACGGCGGATCGCCGCGTCGTCGGCGTCCGGCCGCTCCTGGAGCAACGCCTGCGCCCGCATCATCATGCCGGGAATGCAGTAGCCGCACTGGGCCGCCTGCTCCTCAATGAAGGCGCGCTGCATCGGGCCGGGCGCCTCGGCGGTGCCCAGCCCCTCGACCGTGGTGACGGCGCGGCCCTGCATCAGAAGGACCGGCGTGACGCAGGAGAGCACGGCGCGCCCGTCCACCATCACCGTGCAGGCCCCGCATTGGCCCAACCCGCAGCCGAACTTCGCCCCGTTCAGCCCCAGATCGTCGCGCAGCACGTAGAGCAGCGGCGTGTCCGGGTCCGCCTCCACCCGCTGCGGGGTGCCGTTCACCGTGAGGTCGATCGCCATGATGGGCTCCCTTGCTGGGTGCGCGTGCGGTCAGTCGGCGGCGCCGACGTTCCGCGGCGCCCGTTCGATGCCGTCGGCGGGGCGGACGGCGACATGGTGCGCGCCGCTGCGCGTGTCGGCCACCAGCCGTTCCAGCCCCTCCCATGGCGGCCGGTCGCTGAAGCGCGCGCGCAGGTGGCGCAGCAGGGCGACCATGTCGGCGTCGGACAGGGCGCCGCCGAAGGCCGGCATCACCGCGCTGACCGTGCCGTCGCCGGGGGGCAGGCCGAACAGCGTGACGTTGACGATGTTCTGCGGGGTCGTCGCGTTGACCGCCGTGCTGAGCGCGAAGGGCAGCCCGCCGAACGGCAGCGGCCGCCCGGACTCGTGGCAGATGGCGCAGGCCGTGCGGTAGATCGCCTCGCCCCGCCCGTCACCGCCGGTCCCGCCTCCACCACTTGCGGCGGGGGGACGGGCCAGGCCGTCGGCGGCGGGCAGGCTGGCGCCCGGCGGCGCCCCGGCGTCGGCGGTCCGGCGCGGAACCAGGGCCTGCAGGTCTTCGCCGCGGCGTCGGCGCTCGGCACTCGGAGCCCCCATGCGGTCGGCGACGTAGGCGGCGATGGCGGCCACGTCGGCGTCGGGCAGGCCGGCGAGGTTGCCGGTGACCTCGGCCATCGGCCCGCGCGACACGCCGTGCGCCGGGTGCCAGCCGTGCCGCAGGTAGAAGGCCAGGCTGTCCGCCGTCCAGGGGACGGGCGCCGGGGAGTCCCGGTTGATGGGGTAGGCCGTCCAGCCCTCGGCCTCGCCGCCGGCCCAGGCGCGGCCCTCGTCCACCGCGCCCAGCGCGTTGCGCGGGCTGTGGCAGGCGCCGCAATGGCCCAGCCCCTCCGCCAGATAGGCGCCGCGGTTCCAGACCTCCGTCTTGGCCGGGTCGGGGGTGAAGACGCCCTCGCGGAAGTAGAGCAGCTTCCACCCGGCCACCATCATCCGGATGTTCAGCGGGAAGGGCAGGTCGTTGGCCGGAGCCTCCGCCCGCACCGGGGTGCGCGTCATCAGGTAGGCGTAGAGCGCCCGGTTGTCGGCGTCGCTGACCCGCGTGTAGTGGTCGTACGGGAAGGCGGGGTAGAGATGCCGTCCGTCGCGGTCCACCCCGCGCCGCATGGCGCGGGTGAAGGCCGCCTCGCTCCAGCGGCCGATGCCGCTTTCCTCGTCGGGCGTGATGTTGGTGGAATGGATGGTGCCGAAGGGCGTCGGCAGGGCCAGACCCCCGGCGAAGGACCGCCCGCCCGGCACCGTGTGGCAGGCGATGCAGTTCCCCACCGCCGCCAGCCGGGCCCCCTCCGCCACCAGCTCCGCTGGAAAGGAGTCCGCCGCCGGGCGCGGCTGCGGCGGGATGGCCGTTTCCCACGCCCAAGCCACCGCCCCGACGCCGAGCGCGAGCAGCGCGACAGCCCCGCCGATCAGACCGCGCCCGAGTGAGTCATGCCGCGTCGTCCGTCGCCCCATGCGCGCGCCTCCCACCCTGCGAACAGGCGGAGCGGGCGATTGTTCTGAAAGCTCTCACCGCTCCATGACGTCGTCGAGGGTGGCGGCGAGGTCACCGGGCTCCACCGGCTTGTGCAGCAGACGGCAGCCGATCTTGCGGGCTTCGCGCAGCCGCTCCGGCGCCGTGTCGCCGGTGATGATGACCACCGGCACGTCCCAGCGGCGGCGGACCAGTTCCGCCACCGTGCGGCCGGTCTGCCCGCGCGGGAGGCGGTGGTCGGCGAGGACGACGTGCGGGCGGCTGCGCAGCCGGGGCAGGCGGTCGGCCAGCTCCTCGGCCGAACCGACGGCGGTCACCCGCACACCCCAGCGCTTCAGCAGCATGGTCATGGCGTGGCGCACCCGCTCGTCGTCCTCCACGAGCAGCACCCGCCGGCCCCTGATCCGCTCCGTCGGGGAGGCCGTGGCGGCCGCGCTGGTCGCGGCCACCGCCATGGCGCGGGCGGCAGCGGTCAGGCGGCGGTCGGGCTCGGAGGGAAGGGCGGCGCGCGGGACGGACACCGTGAAGACCGTGCCCCGCCCGACCTGCGAGCGCATGTCCAGCGTCAGGCCGAGCAGCCGCGCCATGCGGGCGACCAGCGGCAGGCCGAGCCCGAAGCCCTTGGCCGCGCTGCGCTCCGGGTTGTCGAGCTGGTGGAACTCCTCGAAGATGGCGGCGCGGGCGTCGGGGGGAATGCCCCGCCCGTCGTCCCACACCTGGAACTCCAGCGCGCCGGGGCGCCGCCGGCAGCCGAGGAGGACGCGCCCTCCGTGCCCTCCGCCGTGGCGGACGGCGTTGGACAGCAGGTGGGTCAGGATGCGTTCCAGCAGCCGCGCGTCGGTCTGCACCGCCACGCCGCAGGGATGGACGTGCAGGCTCATTCCCTCGGCCGCGGCGGCTCCCCGGAACTCCTGGGCCAGACGGCGCATCAGCGCATCGGGGCGGAATTCCGTGACCGTGACGTCCACCGCCCCGGCCTCAAGCCGGGCGAGGTCCAGAAGGCCGCTCAGCATCCCGCTCAGGCTGTCGATGGAGGACTGGAGGAGGTCCGCCGCCTCCCGCGCCGACGGGTTGGCGCCGACCGCGCCGCGCAGGATGTGGGCGTAGAGCGCCGCCGCCTGGATCGGCTGGCGCAGGTCGTGGCTGGCGGCGGTCAGAAAGCGCGCCTTGGCCCGGTCGGCGCGTTCCGCCGTCTCGTGGGCGCGGCGCAGCTCCTCCTCCCGGGCGCAGCGGCGGCCCTCGGCGCGGTGCAGCCGGTCGCGCAACCGTCCCATCTCACGGCGCTGCTCGACCAGTTCGGCGGCCAGGCGCGCGCTTTCCTCGACCAGCCGGCTGGCGTCGCGTTGAAGACGTTCCGCGGTCCGGACCCCTTCGGCAAGGTTGCGGTTCAGCGTCCCCAGGCTTTCACGCAACACGTCTCCGGTGGTTGACCCACCCTTGTCCCGTTCATCCGAATCCGCATGCTTCGGCATATACGTCTCCACGATGGCCCCCGCTCACCGCCGCAAGACAACTTCCGGCTCATGAGTCCACGTATGTCAGGTCACAACAGCGCAGAACGGGAATTGTTTTCGCTGGCATGACGATTCGCGCGCGTGCAAAGGTCCTCATCATCGCTTCCAGGATGTCGGTTGCGGAGCAGCGACACCTTGTGCCCAAAAGGGCGGCGGCGTGCCACGCATGCGGCGTGTCCCGGAGACGACGGAGTGATCGGCCGGCGGCACCGGGACGGTCGCCGCGCTGTTGACTCCGAGGGCGCCGTTCCGGCGTCGATGCGGGCGCCATGAAGCAATCAGGTGGACTTCCAACACGATACGGGAAGCCGGCGACGGGGCGGGGCGGCTTTGCGCCGCCGTTCCCATGCGCTGGCACGGTGATTGCTTCGTGTTCAAACGAATGCGGGTTTCCGCCATACGGGAAGATTCTTGATCTTGTTCGCCGCGCGAACAATCTATCGTCCCTGGCGCCTGCGCGGCCCGTGGCTGGTGCATTTGGAGGCAGGTTTGATCAACCCCATGATTACGGCCACCGCCGGCTGGTCCGAGGCGGTGGAGGAGCGGGCGCAGCGCTTGCTCCGCTTTCAGGTCGGGACCGAAGGGCCGGACGGCGTTCCGGTGACCGTGCAGACCATGTTCGAGCGTTGCGGCTTCACGCCGGTTGCCAGCGCCCGCTTTCTGATGTGCATCCCGCCTCTGACGGCGATGCACGAGCTGACCAAGACCGTCACGCGCTTCCGCATCGACGGCGAACCCTGCCCGGACCCGGCGGAGTTGGCGAAGGCGGCGCTCTCCTTCGCCGGGCGCGCGGTCGCGGTGCATGAGCTGCATCCGGAACGCCGCTTCGTCGCCGGCGTGATCTCCACCCTCCTGGGGTTGCAGGGGACCGGCCGGCGCTAGCGTCCACCGGGAGGCGGGCGCAGTCCCGATCGTTCGGAGAGCCAGGGGTCGTGCGGGTTCGCACGGCCCCTCGCCGTGTCCGGCTCCGGGGAATCTTCCATTCTTTAAAAGTTGTAACCGTCCTTTGGTTGCTCGTCCGCCGGACTCGCTTTATCAGTGGTCGACTGTATGACCATGGGCTGGTCCACCAGCTCTGGCGAAGGAGGGTGCGGCGATGGACAGGAAGCCGGTCGATTACGGGCAATACAGCATCCTGGTCATCGAAGATCAGCCCTTCGTGCGCCGGACCATCATGCAGATCCTGTCGCAAATCGGTTTCCGCTCGATCGCCGAGGCCGACAACGGCGAGACCGGCATGCGGGAATGCATCCGCGCCACCCCCGACGTGATCGTCTGCGACATCGACATGAAGCCGGTGTCCGGTCTGCAGTTCCTGGCCGATTTGCGGGCCAGCGCCGAGGTGAGCAACCGCCGCACGCCGGTGGTCTTCCTGACCAACCACACCGAATCCGAGATCGTGAAGAAGGCCATGGCCTTGGGCGTCAACGGCTTCGTCGTCAAGCCGCCGTCCTTCGGCGCCTTGAAGGAGCGGGTGGACCGCCTGCTGGCCGGCAAGTGAGGGAGAGGATGCGGGGCTTTTGGGTGGCGGCGATGTGCGGACTGGCGGTGCTGCCGCTGGCCGCCTGTTCGGGGGAGCCCGGCGAGTCCGACATGCGCAAGCTGGTGGAATCGCACACCAAGCGGGCGCTGGACGGCCAGGGGCAGGGCGGCTTCCGCGGCTTCGAGGGCTTCCGCAAGCAGGGCTGCGTCGACACCAAATACCGCAACGGCGTCCCGAAGCCGGACGACAAGCAGTATGATTGCTATTACGCGGCGACCTTCGCGCCGCAGCCGGGCGCCACGGCGATGACGGTGAACGGCAAGGGCCGCTTCACCCGCACCGACAAGGGTCTGACCTTCGAGGATCTGGGAGCCCAGCCTCGTTGATATGGCGCGCTGACGCGCCGGCAATTCAGCAAAGTCCGGAAAAGGAAACGGCCGGTCATGACCCTGTCATGAACCGGCCGCGTCAGATGGTGGAAGGGGCTGGATTTGAACCAGCGTACGCTTACGCGGGCAGATTTACAGTCTGCTGCCTTTAACCACTCGGCCACCCTTCCGCTGATGCTTGACGCGACCATCGGAGACCTGCCGTTCATCGGGCCTTGCTTGGCCTTCCGTCCGGCGGGTGGCGTTATCTAACGGGTAGCGGCGCTCCGGTCAAGCGGCTTTCTTCACCCGCCGCGCATCTTTGTTCGGAGCCCTTCGTTTAAAGCCCTTCGCCGCGGGCCACGCGGGCCAGGGCGCTCAGCGGGTCGCCGTCCTCCGCGCTGAAGCAGGCGCCGAAGTCGTCGCACACCTCGCAGTTCGGCGACTTGCACAGCATCAGCCCTTCGCGCTCGCACAGCTGGCGGTAGAAGAACTTCTTCCATTTCATGTCGCCGCTGTTCAGCGCGACCAGAGACGGGAAGTGGCGGCGGAACATGGCGTTCAGCTCGCGCCGGTTGGCGAAGCCCATGTCCTGCCAGAGATGGTTCGGCCCCAGCGCGCGGCGGGCGATGATGGCGGCCAGCCATTCCTCCTCGACCGTCCCGGCGGCGCGGTGGTCGAGCAGGAAGGCCCGCAGATCCTCCTCCTCGATGGCGTCCTCGCCGCCGCCGTCGGGCAGGATCGGGAGGAGATGGGTGAAACCCGCCGCGTGCCGCCGGATCAGTTCGGCCAGCGCCGCTCCCTGCAGCCCCAGCGCGGCGGCGAGGCCGCCTGGATGCTGCGCGGCCAGACCCACGATGCGGGTGAACAGCAGCCGGTCGAGGGCCGGTCCGTCGGCAACGCCGTCCAGGGCGTCGGCGGGCGGCTGGGTGGGGACGGCCAGGGCCGGAGCGGCGACGCCTGCGGTCACGGGGGCGGCAATCATGGTCGGCGAACTCCCGCATCGGGGGGTTGTTCGGTCATGACCCTGATGGTGGATCAAATTCCCGCAACTGCGAAGTGGTTTTTTGCAGGTGCGTTGTCGAAGCCTGCCCGGCAACCGCTTCAGCCGTTCAGGACCTCGGCCGTGAAGCATTCGAAGAATCCGTCGATGACGCGGTCGGCCTTGGCCTTGACCAGCTTGACCGCCAGCCGGCCGACGGCCCCGCCCAGCGCCGCCGCCAGCGTGAAGGACAGGTGGGTGTGGCCGTCCACCTCCTCCAGCGTGATGCGCGCCTCGCCTTTGACCGCTCCGGCCAGTCCCCCCTTGCCCTCGGCGTAGAGGATGTAGAAGCGCGGCGCGTCCTCCGGCGACACCCGGACGCTGCCGGCGAATCGCGCGTTCAGCGGCCCGACCGTGGCGCGCACGCGGGCGGTGTATTCGGTGGGCGACAGACGGTCCATCTCCTCCAGCACCGGGATGCAGCGTTGCAGCACGGCGGGATCGCAGAGCGCGGTGAAGACCCGCTCGCGCGCCGCCGGAATCCGGTACTGGCCGTTCAGTTCCATGAATCACCTGTTGTTGGTCGGGCCAGTTGTCGGGCCGGAAATGCCAAGCGATTTGGTGAATGGAAGACCCGCTTCCAAGACGCGCAATCGAGCACGGAGAGCGACAAACATGCGGCAGGCCGTCACGACGCTGACCACCCGGACCCGCGGCCAGGGCCTGTTCGAGGTGACCGAGCCGGTGGCCCGCTGGGTCGCCGCCCAGGGCATGGAGACCGGTCTGCTGACCGTCTTCTGCCGGCACACCTCGGCCTCTCTGGTGATCCAGGAGAACGCCGACCCGGACGTGCGCGGCGACCTGGAGCGCTTCTTCAAGCGGCTGGTCCCGGAAGACCCGGCGCTCTACGACCACACGATGGAGGGGCCGGACGACATGCCCGCCCACATCCGCAGCGCGCTGACCACGGTGCAGCTGTCCATCCCCGTGCTGGAGGGGCGGATGGCGCTGGGCACCTGGCAGGGCATCTATCTGTTCGAGCACCGCACCCGCCCACACGAGCGGACCCTGGCGCTGCATCTGCTGGGCGAGTGAGGGCCAAGCGCCCGCGCGTCTACCCCAGCCAGCCCGCGACATGGGGTTCGAGCCACCGGAACAGGACGACGGCGGCGACCAGCCAGATCCCGATCATCAGCGCGGCGGCGGCGTGGCTGACCGGGCGGTCGGCCAGCCGGGCGGCGTTGGCCCGGTGTTCCTCCAGCACCGCCGCCGGGATCAGGCGGATGACCAGCAGGATGCCGAGCGGCACGATCAGCAGGTCGTCCAGATAGCCGAGGATCGGCACGAAGTCGGGGATCAGGTCGATGGGGCTGAGCGCGTAGGCCGCCACCGCGGCGGCGGCCACACGCGCGTACCACGGCGTCCGCGGGTCGCGCGCGGCCAGATAGAGCGCGATCACGTCGCGCTTGATCCGCCGCGCCCAGCCCTTCGCCGCCGCGAGCATCGCGACCCGTCAGCCCGCCGCCGGGACGGGAGCCGCCGACTGGCGCAGCCGCTCCAGCAGGGTCTTGGTGGCGAAGCCGTCCGGCACGGCGCCGATCGACTGCTGGAAGCGGCGCACGGCGTTGCGGGTGTTGGCGCCGACGATGCCGTCCGCCGTCCCCGGCTCCATGCCCAGCGCGGCCAGCCGCTCCTGAAGCTCGATCCGCTCGTCGCGGCTCAGCGCCGGCTCGTGGCGCGGCCAGCTTCCCTGCACGCCGGACCGGCCGGCGAGACGGTCGGACAGCAGCGCCACCGCCAGCGCGTAGCTGGTCGAGGGGTTGTACTTCATGATCGCCCGGAAATTCTCCCGGACCAGGAAGGCCGGACCCTGCGCCCCGGCGAGCATCAGGACGGCGGCCCGTTCCTCCTCGCCGCCGCTCAGATCGCCGCCGCCGACCGGCCGGACGCCGAGGCGGCGCCATTCGGACACCGGCTTGGTGATGTTGTACTCGGCCTGCTCGTAGGGAAAGCCGGCGGGCAGCGTGACCTCCTCGCCCCAGCGCTCGCCGGTGCGCCAGCCGTTGGCCTGCACGAACTTGGCGGTGGAGGCGAAGACGTCGGGCAGGCTGCCCCAGATATCGCGCCGGCCGTCGCCGTCCTCGTCGGTGGCGTGCTTCAGGAAGATGGTCGGCATGAACTGGGTCTGGCCCATCGCGCCGGCCCAGGAGCCGCTCATCCGCTCCGGCGGGATGTCGCCGCTGTCGAGGATGCGCAGGGCGGCCAGCAGCTCCGTCCGGAAATAGCTGGCGCGGCGGCCCTCATAGGCCAGCGTGGTCAGCGCGTCGACGACCGAGAAGCCGCCGGTGAAGTTGCCGAAGTCGGTCTCCACGCCCCAGAAGGCCACCAGGATCTCCGCCGGGACGCCGGAGCGCTGGCTGATGCGGCGCAGCAGCGCGCCGTTGTCCTGGATGCGCTGACGCCCGGCCTGGATGCGGCGGTCGTTGACCGCGCTGTCCAGATACTGCCAGGGCTGGCGGTTGAACTCCGGCTGGGAGGAATCCAGCTCGACCACCCGGTCCGACAGCTTCACGTTGGCGAAGGCGCGGTCGAAGGTCTGGGCGCGGATGCCCTGGCCGAGCGCCTCGGCGCGCAGGGCCTTCAGCCAGTCGGCGAAGCTGACGGCGGGCTGGACCGGGGCCACGCTGGCCGGGGCGGCGGCGGACGCCTTCGCGGTTCCGGACGTGGTGGCGGCCGATGTGGTGGTGGCCGACACGGGCGGGGCGCCTGTCGTCTGGCAGCCGGCCAGGATCGTGGTGGCGAGCAGGAGGCGGACGGGAAGGGACAGCAGGGGGCGCATGCGCTCTCGTGACCATCAGGGAAAAGCTGCGCCGGAGCCTAGGACGGACGGCCCGCTCACTCAACGGACAAGTTCAGGGAAAACAGTCAGAAGAATTGTCGGAGCAGCCTGGGCTTGACCGTGAACAAAACTTGAACAAATGGGCTGAAATCCCCATATCCAGGGCATTCCGAAACCAGAGACGAGACGTTCGCGGCCCGCCCCCCGGCGCGCCGCCGAGAGGGTTCGCCATGCCGTATTTCCCGACCATCGAACTCACCCCGCAGGTCTCCCTGCTGCTGGCGCGGGGGGCTCTGCGCCTGAATCCCGGCCAGTGGGTGCGGGGTCCGAAGGGGCATGGCCGCTACCTGCGCACCGACCCGCGCAGCGGCACCACCTATGTGAGCTGGCTGCGCCCCGGCGACGACTGGGAAACCGCGTCGCAGCGCTTCAGCCGGGCCTGCCGGAAGGGCTTCATCGGGCGCTACCGCGGCGGCTACGAGGCCGAGAAGGCGCGCCAGGAGATGGCCCGGCTGATCGCGGACGCAGACCAATCGGGCGGCGCCGCACGGCGGGACGAGCGGCAGCCGACGCTGTTCTAAGGCGGGAACACACCCGCCCAGGGAGAGCAGAGGCTTGGCCGAAGGGACCATCAACGCCATCCGCATCGGCTGCGCCGGCTGGAGCATCCCGAAGCTCTCCGCCCCGGCCTTTCCGGCGGAGGGCACGCATTTGGAGCGCTACGCCCGCGTCTTCCCGATGGTGGAGGTCAACAGCCGCTTCTACCGCCCGCACAAGCCGGAGACCTGGGAGCGCTGGGCGGCCTCGGCGCCGCCGGACTTCCGCTTCGCGGTCAAGCTGCCGCGCGCCATCACCCACGAGCAGCGGCTGAAGGACTGCGCCGCCCCGCTGGAGCATTACCTGCACGAGCTCGGGCATCTCGGCGACCGGCTGGGGCCGCTGCTGGTGCAGTTGCCGCCGACGCTGCGCTACGAGGCGGCGGTGGCCGGCCCCTTCTTCGCGGCCCTGCGCGAACGCTTCGCCGGCCTCGTCGTCTGCGAGCCGCGCCACCCGAGCTGGTTCGCGGCGGAGCCGGACCGCCTGCTGGTCGACCACGCCGTTGCCCGCGCCGCCGCCGACCCGGCCCCGGTGCCCGCGGCGGGGGAGCCGGCGGGCTGGGACGGCTTCCGCTACTGGCGGCTGCACGGCTCGCCGGTGATGTACCGGAGCGCCTACCCGCTGGACGCGCTGGACCGGCTGGCCCGGCGCTTCCGCGTCGAGGCGCGGGACCGTCCGGTCTGGTGCGTCTTCGACAACACGGCGGACTTCCACGCGGTCGACGACGCGCTGACGCTGATGGGCCGTTTGGGTGCCTCCACAGGTCAGAGAGACAAGCCCGGCGCCTGACCGCTATCGTTGCGCGACAGCAAGCGCAGCCGGGGCGGTCGGGCATGGACGTCATTCTTCTGGTGCTGATCGGGGCCATCGTCGCCCACCGGTTCAACCGTCGGCTGACGGCGCAGGAGCGCGAGATCGCCCGGCTGCGGCAGGCGCTGGAGCAAATGCAGGGTCCGCTGGCGGTCGACGCCGCGCCGGTCGACGTTCCCGCCGCGGACGCCGCCGTCATGGCGGAGGCTCCGCCGGAACCGCCGCCGATCCCCCCGCAACCGCTGCCGGAGCCCTTGCCGCCCCCGCCGTCCGTGTGGAGCCGGCTGGAGGACGCGCTGGCCGGGCGCTGGCTGATCTGGCTGGGCGGGGCCACGGTCGCGCTGGCGGCCGCCTTCTTCATCAAGATGTCGGTGGAGCAGGGCTGGCTCGGCCCCGGCGTGCGCGTCGCGCTGGGCCTGCTCTCCGGGATGGCGCTGATGGTCGGCGGCGAATGGCTGCGGCAGCGCGGAAGGCGGGCGGAGGCGGGGACCCGCGATCCTGTGCCGCCGGCCCTGACCGCGGCGGGGCTGTTCACCGGCTTCGCCAGCGTCTATGGCGGCTATGTGCTCTACGACCTGTTCGCCCCGCCGCTGGCCTTCGCGCTGTTGGGCGGGCTGGCGGCGTTGGGCATGGCGCTGTCGCTGCTCCAGGGGCCCTACATCGCGGCGCTGGGGCTGCTTGGCGGCTTCGCGACGCCGCTGCTGGTCTCCTCCATCGGCGGATCGGCCTGGGGGCTGTTCGCCTATCTGCTGGCCCTGTCGGGCGCCGGCATGACGGTGGTGCTGTGGCGCGGCTGGCGCTGGCTGGGGCTGGGCACGCTGGCCGGGGCTGCGGGCTGGGTGCCGGTCTGGTACGTCGGCGGCTGGAACCCCGGCGACGCCCTGCCGGTCGGCATCTACCTGCTGCTGACCGCCGGGCTGTTCCTGATGCCGGCCTTCCTGGCCGGACCGGTGGAGGCGATGCCGCGCACCACCCTGTTCGACATGCTGCGCTGGACGGGCCGCCCGCGCGCCGACCGTCTGGCCGTGGCGGCGGTGGCGGTGCTCGGGCTGCTGATGGCGATGCTCGTCACCGTGGACGGGCACCGCACCGGCTCGCTGGTGATGCTCGCCCTGTTCGGGCTGCTCTGCGTCGCGGCGGGGCGGCGGATCGAGCGGATCGCCGGGGTCGCCTGGATCGGCGCGCTGGCGGTGCTGCTCGCCTTCGCCGGTTGGACGGTGCCGCGCTGGCCGCTGCCGCCCCCCGCCGTCACCGCCGACGGTCACCCCATCGTGCCGCCGCCCGGGTCGGGGTTGCCGCTGCAGTCCGGGCGGTTCCTGTGGGCGGTGGGCGGCTTCGCCCTGCTCTACGGGATGGGCGGCTTCATCGCCTTGTGGCGGTCGGCGCGGGCGGCGCTGTGGTCGTCGCTGGCGGCCTGGATGCCGGTGGTGCTTCTGGCGCTCGCTTATTGGCGGCTGGACCCGCCGCGGACCGACACGCTGTGGCCGATGGCCAGCCTGGCCCTGGCGGCGTTTCTGGTCGCCGGCACCGGCCCGCTGGCCCGCCATCGCCACCAGCCGGGCGTCGGTCTGGGGCTCGCCGCCTTCGCCGCCGGGGCCGCCGGGGCGCTCAGCCTCGGCGCGGTCATGATGCTGCGCGAGGCGTGGCTGACAGTGGCGCTGGCGGCCCAGGTGCCGGTGCTGGCGTGGCTGGAGCGGCGGATGGGGCTGCGCTCGCTGCGCGCGGTGATCCTGCTGGTGGCGGGCGCCGTCCTGGTCCGGCTGGCGCTGAACCCGTCCGTGCTGGAGTATGGGGAGGACGGGCTCGGCTGGATCGTCTACGGCTACGGCCTTCCGGCGGCGGGCTTTTTCCTGGCCGCCCATTGGCTGCGCTCCGCGCCGGACGGCAAGGGCGACGATGGCGTGGTCGCGCTGCTGGAGGCCGGCGGGCTGGCCTTCGTCACGCTGCTGCTGTCGCTCGGCATCCAGGCGCTGACCCGCGGCTCGCTGGACGAGCCCCCGGACACGCTGCGCGAGGTGGCGCTGCACACGCTGGTCTGGCTGGCGCTGGCCCTGCTGCTGGCGACGGGGCGGCGCTGGCGGACGCGCCCCGTGGCGGTGTGGGGGCGGCGCATCCTGGCCGGGCTGGCGGCGCTCCAGGCGGCGGCGCTGCATCTCGTTGTCCTGAACCCGCTGTGGAGCGACGAGGCGGTGGGGTCCTGGCCGGTGGCGAACACGCTGCTGCTCGCCTATGGCCTTCCGGCCCTGCTCGGGCTGCTGTTCCTGTGGGTGGAGCCGCTGCCGGCCCGCCTGCGTCCGTGGGTCGCGCTGCTGCCGCTGGCGCTGCTCGGGATGAATCTGGCGCTGGAGATCCGGCACGCCTTCCAGGGACCGATCCTCTCGGGCCCGGACCTGCCGGACGCCGAATGGTACGGCTACTCCGTCGGCTTCCTGGTGGCGGCGGTGCTGATGCTGGTGACCGCCCTGCGGTACCGGCTGGGCTGGCTGCGTCACGCCGCGATGGCGCTGATCCTGGCGGTGGTGGCCAAGGTCTTCCTCAGCGACATGGCCGAGCTGGGCGGGCTGTACCGCGTCGCCTCCTTCCTCGGGCTGGGGCTGAGCCTGATCGGCGTCGGCTATCTCTACCGACGACTCCAGGGTGCCGCGCCGCAGGGAGGGCAAACAATCGCCTGAGCGAACGGTCGGGTTGACAGCCGCGCCCACTCGCGTTCCGATGGTGGCAACGAACGCAGAAAAGCCAGGGAGGCCCGCAGCCATGACCAGTCCCATCGCCCATCCCATCCTGCCCAACGGCGACAGCGGCTTCACGGTGGAGGCCGCGTCGATGAAGTTCGGTCGCGGCATGCTGGCGGAGGCGGGAAACGACGCCAAGGCCATGGGCATGCGCCGGGTGGCCCTGTTCACCGACCCCCATGTGGCCGGGATCGCGCCCTTCGCGGCGGCGCTGGAGTCGCTGACGGCGGCCGGGCTGGACGTCGCCGTCTACGACCGCTGCGCGGTGGAGCCGACCAGCGCCTCCTTCCTGGAGGCGGCGGACTTCGCCCGCGACGGCCAATTCGACGGCTACGTCTCCATCGGCGGCGGGTCGGTGATCGACACGGCCAAGGCGGCGAACCTCTACGCCACCCACCCGGCGGACTTCCTCGCCTATGTCAACAAGCCGCTGGGCGAGGGGCGCCCGGTCCCCGGCCCGGTCAAGCCGCACATCGCCTGCCCGACGACCTGCGGCACCGGCAGCGAGACGACCGGCGTCGCCATCTTCGACCATGTGGAGATGCGGGTGAAGACGGGCATCTCCTCCCGCTACCTGCGCCCGAACCTGGCGCTGGTCGACCCGGCGACCATCGACAGCCTGCCGCCGGGAGTCATCGCCTCCACCGGCTTCGACGTGCTGACCCACGCCATCGAGAGCCACACCGCGCGCTCCTACCGCTCCCGCCCGAAGCCCGACGCGGCCAACCCGCGCCCGCCCTACCAGGGCGCCAACCCCTGGTCGGACATCGGCAGCCTCCAGGCGATCCGGCTCGGCGGGCAGTATCTGGAGCGCGCCGTCAACGACCCGGCGGACGAGGAGGCGCGCGACGCCCTGATGTTCGCGGCGACGCTGGCCGGGCTGGCCTTCGGCAACGCCGGGGTGCACATCCCGCACGCCATGTCCTACTCCGTCGCCGGGATGAACCACCGCTTCACGGCGCGCGGCTACGAGAAGGCCAACCCGATGGTGCCGCACGGCATCTCGGTGGTGCTGAACGCCCCGGCCGCCTTCCGCTTCACCGGCTCCGCCGAGCCCGAGCGCCATCTGCGCGCCGCCGAGGCGCTGGGGGCCGAGGTTCGCGACGTCTCTCCCGCGGACGGCGGCGCCGTGCTGGCGGCCCGGCTGATCGCCATGATGCGCGCCACCCATCTGCCCAACGGCCTGTCGGCGCTTGGCTACGGCGCGGCGGACATCCCGGATCTGGTGCGCGGCGCGATGGCCCAGCAACGGCTGCTCACCATCGCCCCCCGCCCGGTGACGGAGGACGATCTGCGCGGCCTCTACGCCGCCGCCATGACCTATTGGTGAGCGCGGCGGGCGGCCCCTTCCCCTGGGAGAGGGCCGCCCGCGACGGCGTTACGGACGGCTCGGATACAGGCCGGTCGTCGCGATGCAGACGGTCTGCCCGATCGCCGGGGACTGGGTGGAGACCTTCTGGGTGGCGCCGGCCGATGCGGGGGCGATGGCCACGGTGCCGCCGGTGATGCCGGTGTTGGGAACCGTGACGCTGCCGCTGGCCGTCCCGGCGACCTTGGCGCCCGTGCCCGGGCCGCTGGTGTTGTACGGACCCTTCAGGGTGATGCCGGCGCCGCCGTCGTCGATCGAGGCGGCGCCGAGATAGACGGTGCCCGAGGTCGGGGCCGACACCGGGTTGCCGCCGTTGGTGACGGGTACGCTGACGGTGCCGGTGAAGGGAACGGTGGTCGTACCGCCCGAGCCGCCGCCGGTGCCGGTGAAGGTGGCGGCGTGGGTGTGCGGCTGCAGCGGCACCTGGGCCGCTGACAGCAGAAGCTCCTGCTGGCCGACCTTGGCGCCGATGGCGATGGTCGCCAGGCCGGGGCCGGTTCCGCTGCCAATGGCGGCGCGGCCGCGCAGGTCGGGGACGGCGAAGAGATCCGCGTTGTTGCCGCCGTAGCGGTAGCCGATCAGGGCGAACAGCGCCTGGTTGTCGCGCACCGTCAGCGTCCGCCCGTCGGCCGCGACATAGCCCTGGGGGCACCAGTCGAACGAATAGGTGCAGATCGTGCCGATGTACGGCTCCACGTTGCAGGCGGCGGCGGGGGTGCTGAACAGGGCCATGCCGCTTGCCATGGCAAAGGCGGCGGAGAGCAGGGTCTTGCGCATGCTGTGTCCTCGGCGTTGGATGTGTTCGGCTTTTCTTGGGGCCCGTTACGGGCGGTTCGGGTACAGGCCGTTGGCGACGATGCAGACGGTCTGCCCGATCGCCGGGGACTGGGTGGAGACCTTCTGGGTGGCGCCGGCCGATGCGGGGGCGACCGCCACGGTGCCGCCGGTGATGCCGGTGTTGGGAACCGTGATGCTGCCGCTGGCCGTTCCGGCGACCTTGGCGCCCGTGCCCGGGCCGCTGGTGTTGTACGGACCCTTCAGGGTGATGCCGGCGCCGCCGTCGTCGATCGAGGCGTCGCCGAGATAGACGGTGCCCGAGGTCGGGGCCGACACCGGGTTGCCGCCGTTGGTGACGGGTACGCTGACGGTGCCGGTGAAGGGAACGGTGGTCGTACCGCCCGAGCCGCCGCCGGTTCCGGTGAAGGTGGCGGCGTGGGTGTGCGGCTGCAGCGGCACCTGGGCGGCCGACAGCAGAAGCTCCTGCTGGCCGGCCTTGGCGCCGATGGTGACGGTCGTCAGACCGGGGCCGGTCCCGGTGCCGATGGCGGCGCGGCCGCGCAGGTCGGGGATCCCAAAGGTGGTCGCTTTGTCGCCGCCGTAGGTGAAGCCGACCAGGGCGAACAGCGCCTGATACTGGTTGATCGGCAGTATACGGCCATCCGCCGGGATGTAATTGCGGGGGCACCAGTCGAACGCGAAGGTGCAGATGGTGCCGATGTAGGCCTCGTCGTTGCAGGCGGCGGCGGGCGTGCTGAACAGAGCCATGCCGCTTGCCATCGCAAGCGCGGCGGGAAGAAGAGTCTTGCGCATGATTGGTCGTCCCCGGAGCCTGGGTTGTTCTGCTCGTCAGTGCAGGGTTGTCATACGATCGGATGATATTTCTTATTCGCGTATTTATTCTCTCATATCCCGTTTGGGTGGTTAAACAACATTTTAATGCAAATTTTTTCACAATGAGGTTTTTCCCGATCCTTGCACGTTATGGATGCGAGTCCGGCAGGGTGAAGGACCGGCGCGCCGGTTCGGGCGACCGACCTGGGGGCACCCCCTACGCGCGGTCCCCGCGCCCGGAACTCGATCGGACGGGGCACGTTGTTCCGGAAGGGCCATCGGGATGGAGGCTCGGGGGCGGAGGCAGGGCGCCAACATCATGAAAATCATCATTTTCGGACAATCCATCAGCTCCACCTGGGGCAACGGGCACGCGACCTTGTGGCGGGGGCTGGTCAAGGCCCTGGCGCGGCGGGGCAACCGCGTCGTCTTCCTGGAGCGCGACACGCCCGAGCGGGCGGAGCACCGAGACCTGTGGGACATCCCCGGCGGCGAGCTTCTGCTCTATGACCGCTGGGAGGATGTGGCGGCCCAGGCGCAGCGCCACGCCGACGAGGCGGATGTCGCGATGGTAACCTCCGGTTGTTCGGACGGGGCGGCGGCGTCCCACCTCGTGCTGGGGTCGAAGGCGCAGCGGACGGTCTATTACGACCTCGACACGCACATCACCCTGTCCCGCTCCGCAGCGGGGGAGCGGCCGGCCTACCTGCCGTCGGAGGGGCTGGGCGGTTTCGACACCGTTCTCAGCAGCACCGGCGGGCGGGCGCTGGAGGCGCTGAAGACCGAGCTGGGCGCGCGGTTCGTGGCGCCGCTCTACGCCTGGGTCGATCCGGACCTGCACCGGCCCGCCGACCCGGTGCGGCGGTATCTGGGCGATCTCTGCCACCTCGGCGCCTGGGCCGAGGACCGGCGGGCGGCGTTGGAGGCGCTGTTCATCGAGCCGGCCCGGAGGCTGACCCGGCGGCGCTTCGTGCTGGCCGGCGGCGGCTACCCGGACGACGCGTCCTGGGGCGCCAACATCCAGCGCGTCGAACATCTGCCCCCGGCGGAGCATGCGGCCTTCTTCTGCTCCTCCACCCTGACGCTGAACGTGACGCGGCAGTCCCTGAAGGCGCTGGGCTGGTGCCCGTCCGTCCGGCTGTTCGAGGCGGCGGCCTGCGGCGTCCCGGTGATCTCCGACGAATGGGAGGGGATCGGGGCCTTCTTCGAGCCGGGGCGGGACATCCTGGTCGCGCGGGAGACCGACGACGTGACGACGGCGATGATGCTGCCGCGCGGCCATCTCGCCACGCTGGCCCAGCGCGCGCGGTCACGCGTTCTGGAGGAACACACGGCGGAACGGCGCGTGCGGGACCTGCGCTCCATCCTCGACATCAAGGGGGGCGGCGATGATTGATCCGATGTTCCTCGGTTGCCCGGCCTGCGTCTGTTGGAAGTAAGCCGCCCTGGGCGCCCTGGCCGTCCGGTCGGGTTCCCGGTTCCCTGGTCGGCAGCCCGGTGCAGGACGGCTATCCCTTCCGCGAGTCGATCCACTTCCAATACCCCGGTTACCGGAAGCCCTTTTTCGTAGAAAACAAAGAGGGGGCAATGGCAGCAGAACTGTCCCGATTCCGGCTTTTCTCCGGGCCGCCAAGATGTCGGAGAGAAAGAAGAGCGTGCGTCCGCCAATAAGTTCCAATGAATAACACCACAGGGACATGGGATGAACGAAGCGGTGAAGCGTAGGAACGGGCCGGCGGGAGAAGGTCACCCGAGCGTCGGCGCCCTTTTGGCCCTTCGTTTTGCGGAGGCGGCCCAATGGCATTGACCATCCTCACCGTGGCGTCGCCCTTCGCCCCGGTCGGCACCGATCCGGAGAGCGAAGGCACGGCGGAGCAGGTGGCCGGCGCCATCGACGCCGCCCTGGTCCGCGCCGGGCACCGCTCGGTCGTCATCGCGCCGGAGGATTCCGCGGTGGCGGGAACGCTGATTCCGCTGGCGCGCGTCCATGGCGGCGCGCACGGCCAGGCGCCGGACGAGCGGGCGCAGGCCGCCGTTCTGAGGCGCGTCGCCACCGTGGTCGCCGGAGCGGTGGAGGACCACGCGCCGGACCTCGTCCACATCCACGTCCGGGACTTCGATATCCTGCTGCCGCCGCAGGACGTGCCGGTCCTGGCGACGCTGTACCAGCCGCTGGACCGCTACCGGCCGGAGGCTCTGGCGTCCCGGCGGGCCAACCTGCATCTCCAGCCGGTGTCCGCCGCACAGGTGCGCGGCGCCTCGCCGGCGCTGTCCCTGCTGCCGCCGCTGGAGATCGGGGTGGCGGTGGACCGCCTGCACATCCGCGTGCCGAAGCGCCGCTTCGCCGTCTGCCTGGGCGACATCGAGCCGGAGATGGGCTTCCACATCGCGCTGGACGCGGCGCGGCAGATCGACATGCAGCTTCTTCTCTGCGGCGGGCTGTCCCGCAACGCGGAGGAGCAGCGCTACCTCCAGGAGGAGATCCGGCCGCGGCTGGACCCCAAGCGCCGCTTCCTCGGGCGGATCGGCTTCGGGCGCAAGCGCTGGATGCTCGGGGCGGCGCGCTGCCTGCTGGCGCCCAGCCTGATGTCGGAGCCGACCCCCGTCGCGGCGCTGGAGGCGCTGGCCTGCGGCACCCCGGTGGTGGCCTTCCCGACCGGCGCCCTGGCCGACCTCGTGGAGCCGGGCGTCACCGGCTTCCTGGTCAAGGACGCCGACGAGATGGCCCGCGCCATCGAGGACTGCGAGACTCTGGACCCCGACGCCTGCCGTGCCGTCGCCCGCGCCCGCTATTCGCTGGACGGCATGACGGAACGTTATCTGGCGCGGTTCGAGGAGCTGGTGGCCGGGCGGGCGGCGGCGGGTGTGGGGGTGGCCTAGCTCCGCCGGCCTGGGAGCCTATGGCTTGGCTCCGTAGAGCTTCGCCATCGCCACGTGATCGGTCAGCCGTCCGTCGATCAGGCTGTGGCGGCGGGCCACCGCCTCCTCCTGGAAGCCGTGCTTGGCGTAGAAGCGCCGCGCGCGGCCGTTGTGGCCGAACACCCAGAGCGACAGCCGGTGCAGCCGCCGCGCCCGCACCCAGAGGTCCGCCGCGGCGATCAGGCGTCCGCCGACGCCCAGCGCCCAGAAGTCCCGCCGCACCGCCAGCCCCAGACCGGCCTCGTGCGCGGTGCGGGCGTAGGCGCCGGTCCACAGCGAGAGGGACCCGGCGATGGTGCCGTCCGCGACCGCCAGCAGGGTGGCCGTCCGGTCGCCGATCCGCTGCTCGGCGAGGAAGCGCCGGGCCGCCGCGACGTCCGGCAGGGATTCGGCGGCGCTGCGCATCAGGAAGTGGGTTTCGCTGCGCACCGCGCGGTCGTAGGCGAGGTAGTCGGCGGCGTCCGCGGGCAGGGCGGGGCGGATCTCCAGCCGTCCGATCCGCGCCTGGGGCGGCGCCTCGACGGTCGGGTCGGAGGCCGGAGCGAGCCATTCCGAAACGCCCTCCGCCCCGATGATCTTGCCCATCAGCCGCTCGCTGCGCCACGCGCCGTTGACGCGCAGAACGTCGCGCATCAGCCCTTCGTCGAGGAAACCCAGCCGTTCATAAAGAGAGAGCGCGCGACCGTTGCTCTCGGCCACGGTCAGGTCCAGCCGGTGCGCCCCGGTGCGCCGCGCCCAACTCTCCGCCGCCGCAAACAGCGCCGTGGCGACGCCGCGACCGTTCCAGTCGCGCCGCACCCCGACCGCCAGGGTCACCGCGCCGCGGTTGCGGCGGAACCGTCCGCCATGGGCGCTGAGGTAGCCGACGAGGTCCGCAGGACGGCGTCCCACGGCCTCGGCGACGAAGACCGTGGAATTGCCCGGCGCCTGGAAGGCGGCGAGGTCGCGTCCCCAGAAGGGCCGCTCGCCGGGCTCGCGCAGGAGGAAATCGCTTTCGGCGTCGATCCGCGCGACCAGGGCCAGAAGGGCATGGCGCTCGCCGGGCCGGGCTTCGCGGACGGCAAAGCCGCCGATGGTCTGGATGTCCCGCATGGCGCGCAGCCTAGGCCCGCCCGCGGGCGATGGCAAAGCGGTTGTTGCCGTGTGGCCGGCGCGGCTATCGTCGCGCCATCGTTGAGACCTGGAGTTGCCATGCCCACCGTGACCGTTCGTCCGGCCGTCGAGGCCGATTGCCCGACCATCCTCCGTTTCGTCCGTGAACTGGCCGTGTTTGAAAACGAACCCCACGCCGTGAAGGCGAGCGAGGAGGATTTCCGGCGCGACGGCTGGGGCGAGCGTCCGGTGTTCGAGGCGCTGATCGCCGAACTGGACGGGGAGCCCGTCGGCTTCGCGCTGTGCTTCCGCAACTATTCGACCTGGGAGGGGCGGGCCGGCCTGTTCGTCGAGGATCTCTACGTCACCCCGGAGGCGCGGCGCTACGGCGTGGGCCGCAAGCTGCTGGCGGCGGTGGCCAGCCTGGCGGTCGAGCGGGGATGCCGCCGTGTCGACCTGAATGTGCTGCACTGGAACCCGGCGCGCGATTTCTATCTGCGCATCGGCTTCAAACAGATGGAGGAGTGGCTTCCCTACCGTCTCACCGGCGATGCGATCGCCGCGCTGGCCGCGCAGGCGGGGGAGGGGTGAGGGAGCAAACGCGCTGTTCCGTTTCGGTGGGCTGACGGTCGGGGCTTGTCGATGGCCCCGACCTCATCGCCACCACGCGGTACTCTATGCCCGGGCGCTGGTGCCCGGGTCGTCCGGAACCCTCAGGCGGCCTTGGCCGGCATCGCGGCGTTCAGCAGGTCCAGGTAGCCGGACCGCTCCTCGCGCAGGGTGGACAGCAGGTCGGCAAGGCTTTCGCGGACGAAGGGGTCGTTCTGGCCGTCGATCCGGTTCTGCGCCAGCTGGATGAACTCATCGACCAGGGCGATGTGAACGCGAGAGGACGAGGTAATCTGTTCGGCGGTGGTGGCGATGAGCATTTTAAAACTCCGTTTTGTCTTGTGTGTTCGTGATGTCTCTATTTGGCCATGTCCCGGTTAACGACTTACTAACGGGGGCTCCGCCGGGCTGGTGTCTTGAGGGGTAATCCCGCAACCGACAAATATAGGGAAGTTTTATCCGTTTGGATTACTACTTTTCTTTAGGCGCGCGAACGCGTTTTCAAGGCTGTGAGACTTTTCAAGGACTTCCGGCAAAGGTCATAGCGGCCGGACCGGCCTAGGCGGGATGGAGCGGAGCCTTAACGGCGGCGTCCGCAAGCCTTAAGCCGCCGCGGCGGGGCGTTAACAGGCCGTCCCGCCGAGCGGAGTACATCCATTTGCGGGGCCCGGCGTGCCGGGCGTAACCCCTTACGCGGCGCGCGGCAGCCGGCCCGCGGCGCGGTCCATGCGGTCGGCGCGCTCCAGCGCCTGGGCGACCAGATCGTCGAACAGATCGTTGACCAAGGCCGAGAGGCGCGTGGGCGCACCGCCGAGCTGCGGCCCTTCCATCAGCAGGGAGCCTTCCTCGCCGGGGCCGACCACACGCCAGCCCTTCGCCGTCATCTCGGCGACGCGGGTCTTGGCAATCAGGGCGCGGACATGGTCCAGGGCGACATCGCTCATTCGAATCTCCCAGGGCTGCAGGAGGGTGGCCGCGCGGGGCGGCAGGGCCGTTCACGCAGAAACGGTAACGCAGGAAGTGGAACGCAACAAGAACAAATTCGGACGGACCCTCGCCCAAAGGGCATTCTCCGCGAATTCCCCTTGCCCGGCGGCCGATTCGGGAAAAAATGCGCTGACCGGAACGATGTTCGAACCGACGAGGACCTGACCATGACCGGCAAGACCGGGATGCGCACCGAGACCGACAGCTTCGGACCGATCGAGGTTGCCGCCGACCGTTACTGGGGTGCCCAGACGCAGCGCTCGCTGCGCAACTTCCGCATCGGCGGGGAGCGCATGCCGCCGGCCCTGGTGCGCGCGCTCGGCATCCAGAAGAAGGCGGCGGCGCTCGCCAACATGGCGCTGGAGGTGCTCGACCCGCGGCTGGGCCGCGCCATCGTCGAGGCGGCGGAGGAGGTGATCGACGGCACGCTCGCCGATCATTTCCCGCTGGTGGTCTGGCAGACCGGCTCCGGCACCCAGAGCAACATGAACGCCAACGAGGTCATCTCCAACCGCGCCATCGAGGCGCTGGGCGGCGAGATGGGGTCGAAGAAGCCGGTCCACCCCAACGACCACGTCAACATGGGGCAGTCGTCCAACGACAGCTTCCCCACCGCCATGCACATCGCCGCGGCCGAGCAGATCCACCACGAGCTTCTGCCGGCGCTGGAGCACCTGCACGCGGCGCTGGCCGCGAAGGCGGCGGAGTTCGCCGACATCGTCAAGATCGGGCGCACCCATCTCCAGGACGCCACGCCGCTGACCCTGGGGCAGGAGTTCTCCGGCTACGCCGCCCAGATCGCCTACGGGATCGAGCGGGTGAAGGCGTCGCTGCCGCAGCTCTACCGGCTGGCCCAGGGCGGCACGGCGGTGGGCACCGGTCTGAACGCCAAGACCGGCTTCGCCGAAGCCTTCGCCGAGGAGGTGGCCTCCATCACCGGGCTGCCCTTCGTCACGGCCGAGAACAAGTTCGAGGCGCTGGCCACCCACGACGCGCTGGTCGACGCGCACGGCAGCCTGAACACGCTGGCCGTGTCGCTGATGAAGATCGCCAACGACATCCGCCTGCTCGGCTCCGGCCCGCGCTGCGGCATCGGGGAAATCTCCTTGCCGGAGAACGAGCCCGGCTCCTCCATCATGCCCGGCAAGGTGAACCCCACCCAGTCGGAGGCGATGACCATGGTCTGCGCCCAGGTGATGGGGAACCAGACCACCGTCAGCATCGCCGGCGCCACCGGCCATTTCGAGCTGAACGTCTTCAAGCCGGTGATCGCCTACAACGTGCTCCAGTCGATCCGGCTGCTGGCCGACGCCTGCAACAGCTTCACCGACAACGCCGTCGTCGGCATCGAGGCGAACCGCGAGCGCATCGGCCAGCTGCTGAACGAGAGCCTGATGCTGGTCACCGCGCTGAACCCGCACATCGGCTACGACAACGCGGCGAAGATCGCCAAGAAGGCCCACAAGGAGGGAACGACCCTGAAACAGGCCGGCGTGGCGCTGGGCCTGCTGACCGAGGAGCAGTTCGATCAGTGGGTGAAGCCGGACACCATGGTCAAGCCCCGGTGACCGGGGCCGCGCGCCGTCGATGAAAAAGCGCTCCGTCCTCATCGCCGGGCACCCGACCAGCGTCTCCCTGGAAGAGGAGTTCTGGGAGGCGCTGAAGGGCCTCGCCCAGGCGCGGGGGATGTCGGTCAACGCGCTGATCGAGGAGATCGATTCGACCCGCAGCGGCAACCTGTCGAGCGCGATCCGCGTCTTCGTGCTGAACGCGGTGCAGAGGCGGGGGTAAGGGGCGAGCGAAGGGGCCGGCCCCCGCCGGGGCGCCCCTGGACAGGCGGCGGGGGGACGGCTACACCCTTGCGCCGGACCGTCCCCTTTCCCTCGCGCCAGAGTGTCCGCCCGTGACGCCCGACATCACCCTCCTCGACACCGTCGCCTTCCTGTGGTTCCTCGCCTGCTGGGCGGGCTTCACGCTGATCCAGGACCACATGCTGACCGGGCGCATGGTGGTCAACCAGCATCTGAAGAAGGCGCGCCGCCACTGGATGGAGCGGATGCTGGAGCGCGAGAACCGCATCATGGACTCGCAGCTCGTCGGCCACACCATGCAGAGCTGCACCTTCTTCGCCAGCACGAACATGCTGGTTCTGGCCGGTCTGGTCGGCGCCTTTGGAGCGGTGGAGAACGCCCACAAGCTGGTCGGCACGCTGTCCTTCACGGTGCAGACCACGCGCGAGTTCTTCGAACTGAAGATGCTGCTGCTCGTGGCGATCTTCACCTTCGGCTTCTTCAAATTCACCTGGGCGCTGCGCCAGTACAATTATTGCTGCGCCCTGATCGGCTCCGCCCCGCTGCCGCCCGTGCCGCCGGAGGAGAAGACGGCGATGGCGGACAGCATCGCCGCCGCGATGACGCTGGCCGTCAAGGCGTTGAACGGCGGCATGCGCGCCTATTACTTCGCCATGGCGGCGCTGGCCTGGATGCTCGGCCCCTGGTTCTTCATGGTGTCCACCGCCGCGGTCATCGTCGTCCTGACCCGTCGGCAGGGCTTCTCCGAGACGGAGAAGGTCATCCGCGTGCAGGTGGATGCGCTGGAGAAGCGCGATCGCCGGTGATGCACGTTTTTGGCGATAAATAGGTTAAAATGTTCTAAATCTGCGACGTTATGGCCAATACGCTGCAGCGCAAATCAATGCTTTTGTCATAGCCGCCTGATGAACGCGTGCGATGCAGCACGCCACGCTTGAGGGGATGGGACATGGACATCGACACGGCGGTCTCGGTCTTGAACTCGCTGGACGAGGCGGAGCGGCTCCTGGCGGAGGTCCGGCTGCATCCGGGCGCCTGCGGCGCCGCCAAGGAGTTCATGGACCGCAACCGCGAGCTTCTCGATCAGGCGCGCCACTTCATCGACGCCGCGCACGATCTGGCCTGACACCGGACGGGGACACCGGACGGGGCTGCCCGGTCCCGCCGCGCGTCAGCCCTTTCTGAGGACCTTGCCCCCCGTGCCGGCCATCTTCGCCCAGTCCTTTGCGAAATAGGCGAAGTCGCGGGACGGGCGGCTGTAGAGGTAGCCCTGCGCCAGCGGCACCCCCAGCTCCGTCAGGAGCTGCGCGTGCTCCGGCCCTTCCACCTGCTCCCCGATCAGCCCGAGGCCGAGCTGGCCGCAGACGTCGACGATGGAGCGCAGCATCGCCATGTCGCGCCCGTTTTGCACGGCGCCGCGGACGAAATGCCCGTCGATCTTGGCGAAGTCCGCCTGGAGGCCGTAGAGCGACTGGAAGGAGGTCGATCCGGCCCCGACATCGTCCAGGCAGATGCGGAAGCCGGCGGCGCGAAGCTTCTGCAGGACCTCGTTCAGCTTGGCGATGTCGGTGACGACGACGGTCTCCGTCACCTCGACCAGCAGCTTGCGGGCCAGATCGCCATAGGGTTCGGTCACCGCCAGGAACTGGCGCAGGAAGATCGGGCTCATCAGCGTCTTGGCGGACAGGTTGATCGCCACGTCCGGCAGGGTCGGTTCCTTGCGGTGGGCGTTCATGGTGTCCAGCACCGACTGCGTCAGCAGCAGGTCGAAGTCGTAGATCAGCCCGACATCCTCGGCGAAGGTGATGAAGTCCGCCGGGGACGGCATGCCCTCCACCCGCGTCAGCGCTTCGAGATGGTGGACGGTCCGCGTCCCGATGTCGACGATGGGCTGGTAGACGACGAAGAAGTCGCGCTTCTCGATGGTCGCGCGCAGCCGGCCGATGCGGTCCACCGCGTCGGACAGCATGCGCTTGGCGCCGTCCTCCAGGCTGGAGATCGTGAACTCGCCGCCCTGGGCCGACGCGAAGGCCTGCACCGTGTAGACCAGCGCGCGCGCCGCGTCGGCGGGGTCCAGCCGCTCGTCCGACACGTCCAGCGACCAGGTGCGGATGCCGCCGGGCAGCTCGCCGCCGACGCTCTGGATGATCTGGGTGATGTGGTCCTGCACCTCCTGCCCGTCGATGTCGGAGGCGTGGACGATGCCGTAACGGTCGGTGGCCAGCTGCCCGGCGCTGTCGCCGTTGGCGGAGATTGCCCGCAGATACGCCTCGATCCCCTGCATCACCTCGCCCGCCGCCCCTTCCGGCAGGGCGTCGACCATCGATTGGAGCCCGTCGATCAGCAGCAGGGTCAGGGCGTTGTCCAGCCCCTTTTCCCGCGCCTTGAGGATCCGGTCCTCCAGGATGTGGCTGAAGGCGTTGCCGTCGAGAAGCTGGCCCGCCGCCGCCAGCGCCTCGTTGGTGTTGCGCGGGCCGGAGGCCAGCAGGACGGTCAGGAACAGCGATCCGGGGCAGGAGTCGAGCCGGCAGCCGCCGAGCAGCGCCGGAAAGCGGTTGCCGTCGCAGCCCTGGAAGACAACGCGCGCCGGCTTGATGCGGCCCTTGTCCTGGATGCGCTTGAACAGGACGGTGACGTACTTGCGGTCGTTGGGCGCGACGACGTCGAGCAGGCTGCTGCCGACCAGCCCTCCCACATCGCCTTCGGTCAGCCGGCAGCGCGCGCCGGCGCTGAACAGGATGGTGCCCTTCGCGTCGGTCTCGATCAGCAGGTCCGCCGCGGCGAAGGCGAAGCCGACGAAGCGGTCGCGCTCGCGGTGCGACGGGCGCCGGACCTGTGTGCTGGTCTGCGGCACCGGACGTCTGATCGAGTCATGCGCAAGCTGCATCGGCAATAGTCCGAAATTGAGAAAAAGTTTATCGAATTGCGTCATTCATTGAATGGAGACTAGCGGTGTTCCCGTTCTGAAAAAAGCGGCAAGATTCGTCCTATCGTACACAACGAAACATCGGAACTTAGAATTTTCAATGATTTAAAGGGAAATATGGTTTTGAGCCGCGCCGGATTATCGCACCCGTCGCGAGAAAAAAAGAAAGGCGGGCCGTTCCCGGAAAGGAAACGGCCCGCCGCAACGATCAAACGGGGGGATCGACCGGAACGGTCAGGCGCGCGGACGGAGCCGCGTCACATGGCCCATCTTGCGGCCCGGGCGGGATTCCGCTTTGCCGTAGAGGTGCAGGCGGGCGCCGGCTTCGCCCATGAGATCCGGCCAGCGGTCCGCGTCGGCGCCGATCAGGTTTTCCATCTCGGCGTCGGCCACCCGCTCCACCGAGCCCAGCGGCAGTCCGCAGACGGCGCGGACGAGCTGCTCGAACTGGCAGGAGTGGCAGGCGTCCATGGTCCAGTGGCCGGAATTGTGCGGGCGCGGCGCCATCTCGTTGACCAGCACGCCGCCGTCCGGAGTCACGAACATCTCCACCGCCAGCACGCCGACGAGGTCCAGCGCCTCGGCGATGCGCCGGGCGACCCGCTCGGCCTCCGCCGCCGTCTCCGCCGGAACGCGGGCCGGGGCGATGGTCCTGTCGAGGATGCCGTCCTTGTGCCGGTTCTCCACGGCGGGGTAGGCGGCCATGCGGCCGTCCAGCCCGCGGGCGACGATCACCGACACCTCGCAGGTGAAGGAGACGAAGCCCTCGACGATGCCGGCGTCGGAGCGGATGGCCGCCCAGGCCTCCGCCGGGTCGCTGCCCGGTTCGATCCGCGCCTGCCCCTTGCCGTCATAGCCGAGGCGGGTGGACTTCAGGATGCAGCGCGGGCCGATCTCCGCCACCGCCGTCGCCACCTCGTCGGCGCTGCGGGCGGCGCGCCAGGGGGCGGTGCCGATGCCCAGCGCGTTGACGAAGGACTTTTCCTCCACGCGGTCCTGGGCGACCGACAGCACCTTGCTGCCGGGATGGACGGGGGTGAAGCGGTTCAGATGCTCCACCACGGCGACCGGGACGTTCTCCCACTCCAGGGTCACCACGTCGACGGAGCGGGCGAAGGCCTCCAGCGCGTCGAGGTCGTCCCAGCCGGCGGAAGTGACGGCCGCCGCGACCTGGGCGCCGGGGCTGCCCTCCGATCCGGGCGCGTAGACGTGCGTCTTGTAGCCCAGACGGGCGGCGGCGAGCGCGGTCATGCGGCCGAGCTGGCCGTCGCCCAGCATGCCGATGGTCGAACCGGGCGGAAGGATGCGGTGGGCCATGGTTCAGGCGGGCTCGTCGACGGGGGCTTCGGCGACGGCGGCGGTCTGGCGGGCGCGCCAGGCGTCCAGCGCCTCGGCGACCGCCGGGTCCATCAGGGCGATGACCGATCCGGCGAGCAGCGCGGCGTTGATCGCGCCGGCCTTGCCGATGGCCAGCGTGCCCACCGGAACGCCGCCGGGCATCTGGACGATCGACAGCAGGCTGTCCATGCCCTTCAGCGCGTGGCTTTCCACCGGCACGCCGAAGACGGGCAGGGGGGTCATCGAAGCGGCCATGCCCGGCAGATGGGCGGCGCCGCCGGCCCCGGCGATGACCACCTTCAGGCCGCGCTCACGGGCGGTGGTGGCGTAGTCGACAAGGCGCTGCGGGGTGCGGTGGGCCGAGACGATCCGGACCTCGTGCGGGACGCCGAGCGCGGTCAGCGTCTCGGCGGCGTGCTTCATGGTGGTCCAGTCCGACTGGCTGCCCATGATGATGCCGACCAGCGGCTTGCGGTCGGTGGTGGCGGCGATGGATGCGGACACGGCGCGCGCTTTCCTCTAGGTCCGGAAAGCGGCGCATTATAGAAAGCGCGCGCGCGGAGTCCAGCGCGACGCGCGGCGCCGGGCCATGTTCCCCGCCGAAAACCCGTCTCAGGCGATGATGTCGGGCAGCATGCGGCTTTCCAGAACCGCGATCTGGTCCTTGAGCGCGAGTTTGCGCTTCTTCAGACGTTGCATCTGAAGCTGGTCGAACGGCGCACGTTCGTGCAGTCGGGCGATCACGTCGTCGAGGTCGCGATGCTCGCTGCGAAGCGTGGCCAGTTTTTCCTTCAGCATCTCTTGTTCGTTCATACGCGCGGGGCCCGCTGGCTGAGCGGCGGCGACTATACCAGATTTCCGGCGCAACGGCAGTGCGAAACCACGCATTCTTCGCAGGGTTATAATCCGGTCGCCGGATTGTAATATACTCGGAGGACCAGAACCATTGCGGTGGAGCAACGTTCTGGTATGACTACCTTTCGCAGCGGTTCCAGACGACACGGGACAGTCTCCATGACAGCAGGCAAGCGCATCGGCATTCTCACCAGCGGCGGCGACTGCGCCGGGCTGAACGCGGTCATCCGCGCGGTGGTCCACCGGGCCGTCCTGACCTACGGCTGGCAGGTCCTGGGCATCAAGGAAGGCACCCAGGGTCTGCTGCAGCGTCCGGTGCAGTACCAGGTGCTCGACCTGCCGCAGGTCGACGGCAACATGATGCGCATGGGCGGCACGATCCTCGGCACGACCAACCGCGGCGACCCCTTCGCCTACCCGATGGCCGACGGCACCCAGAAGGACCGGTCGGACGAGATCATCGGCGGCTACCGCGAGCTGGGGCTGGACGCGCTGATCGGCATCGGCGGCGACGGCAGCTTCGCCATCCTGAAGAAGCTGGCCGACAAGGGCGGCTTCCAGATGGTCGGCATCCCCAAGACCATCGACAACGATCTCGGCCTGACCGAGGTGTCGGTGGGCTACGACACCGCCGTCGGCGTGGCGGTCGAGGCGCTCGACCGGCTCCAGCCGACCGCGGCCAGCCACGCCCGCGTCATGGTGCTGGAGGTGATGGGCCGCGACGCCGGCCACATCGCGCTGGCCGCGGGCATCGCCGGCGGCGCCGACGTGGTGCTGATCCCCGAGATCGCCTATTCCATCGAGAAGATCGCCCAGAAGATCAAGCAGGTGCGCTCGACCGGCCGCAACTTCGCCCTGGTCGTGGTGTCGGAGGCGGTGAAGACCGTGGACGGCACCGGCGTGCAGAAGCTGTTCCAGGGCGGCCAGAAGCGCTACGGCGGCATCGGCGACTACATCGGCGAGAAGATCGCCGAGGCGACGGGGGCGGAGACCCGCGTCACCGTCCTCGGCCACGTCCAGCGCGGCAGCATGCCCAGCCCGCGCGACCGTCTGGTCGCCTCGGCCTTCGGCGTGCACGCGGTGGATCTGATCGCCGAGGGCAAGTTCGACCGCATGGTCGCTTGGTCGGACCGCGGCGTCATCGACGTGCCGATCACCGAGGCCATCGCCAAATACGCCTGCGTGGAGCTGGATGGCGCCATGGTCAAAACCGCCCGCGGCCTGGGCATCAGCCTGGGCGACTGAGCGGAAACTCCGGAGAGGCAGGCGCGGCGATGTCGGACAACCCGCTCTGGGACTTCGCGCTCGCCGTCTATGGACGGCCCGGCGTGCCCGCCGCCTGCCTCGACCTCCAGGACCGGCTCGGCCAGGACGTGAACGTCCTGCTGTTCGCCGCCTGGGCGGGCATGGCCTGCAACGCCGACCTGCCGGCCGAGGAACTGGCTCGGATCGACTCCGCGGTCGCTCCCTGGCGCGACGAGGTGGTGCGCCCGCTGCGCGCCGTCCGCCGCAGGGCGAAGGGCGAGGACGACGCCCTCTACAAGCGCCTGAAGGCCACGGAGCTGGAGGCGGAACGCGTCCAGCAGGACCGTCTCCATGCCCTGTCCGGGCTCACGCCAACGCCGGGGGGCGGCGTCGCGCTGGCCACGGCCAACCTCTACCGGCTGGTGCCGGAGGGAGACCCGGCGCTGATGACGCTTCTGGCGGCGCTCGACACGCCGCCGGAGCCCTGAGGGGAACCAAGGCGATGACCACACCGCCCGTCCTCACCTCCTCCCGGCTGATCCTGCGCCCCTGGCGTGACGGGGACGGCGACGCCTTCCACGCGCTGTCGCAGAACCCCGCGGTGATGGAGCATCTGATGCCGCTTCCCGACCGGGCGGCCAGCGACGCGGTGATCCGGCGCATCGGCGAGCATTTCGACCGGCACGGTTTCAGCTTCTGGGCGGTGGAGCGGCCCGGCCATAGCCCCTTCATCGGTTTCGTCGGGCTGGCCCACGTGACGTGGGAGGCGCCTTTCGCCCCCGCGGTGGAGGTGGGGTGGCGGCTCGACCCGGCCCATTGGGGGCAGGGGCTGGCCACCGAGGCCGCCGGGCTGGCGCTGGCCCACGGCTTCGACTCGGTCGGGCTCGACGAGATCGTGGCCTTCACCGTTCCGGAGAACCGGCGCTCGCGGCGGGTCATGGAGCGGCTGGGCATGGAGCGCGACGCGGCCGCTGATTTCGACCACCCGCGGGTTCCCGACGGCCACCGGCTGAAGCGGCACGTCCTCTACCGGATCGGGCGCGACCGCTGGAAGGCCGGGCGAAGCGCGGCGCTGGATACGGCGCTCAGCGGACCAGGATGAGGCTGTTGTGGTCGCCGGTCTCGTCGGACACCTGGAACGGCTTGCCGACGTAGAACGCCTGGCAGCGCTTGCCGCCGGACAGGCGGGTCAGCCCGGCTTCCCACTCCTGACCGCGCGGGCCGAGGATGCGCAGTTTCAACTGGTCGAGCAGCGGATAGATCTGATAGCCCTCGAGGTCCAGCGGCTCCCCCTTCGCGGAGAAGGCGTCCTGGTTCAGCGTGAGCGTCTTGCCGTTGAGGTCCAGCTTGACGTCCTGTGCCCAGGGGCATCCGCCGCCGGCGGGCTTCTCGTTGGCCGCGGCGGGCGCCGCGCTCAGGATCGCCGGGACGATGGCGCAGGTGAGGGCGAGGGCGCAGACGTTCAAGGTGCTTGTCATCGACGGAATGCTTTTCATAAGCGGGACCCGGCCCTCGGGCTGAATACCCTGGTATGCTTCAGGGCGTGGAGTGCAGCATAAGTTTTGCAAAAGTGAAAAGCAACGCGGGGCTTCTCGTGGGTGGGTTGCGGGAACGGCAGGACTTGTGACCAATCCGTCAGCGGACGCGCCCGTTCCATCGGCTTCCGGTACCCCCTCCACCATCAGGCACGTCCCATGGCGACGATCATCGAGGCCCTTCTGGCCGCCATCGACCATCACCAGTCGAGCCGTCTGGCCGAAGCCGCCACGCTCTACGAGCGGATTCTGGAGGCCGATCCGGAGCAGCCCGACGCCGCCCAGTTCCTGGGCGTGCTCCACGCGCAGACGGGCCGTCCGGCGGACGGGGCGCGGCTGCTGCGCCGGGCGCTGGCCTTGCGCCCCGATTCGGCGGCCGGGCATTCCAACCTCGCCGGCGCGCGTCAGACCATGGGCGACGCGGCGGGGGCGGAGGCCGGCTACGCCCGCGCCCTGCGGCTGGACCCGCTGCTTGCCGACGCCCACGCCAGCCGGGCCGCCGCCCTGCGGGACCTGAACCGCGTGCCGGAGGCCGCCCGTTCGGCGCGACGGGCCTTGGCCCTGCTCCCGGCCTCGGCGGACGCCCTGGTGAATCTCGCCGAAACGGCGCTGGCCGGACAGCGGGTGGACGAGGCGGAGCGGGTGGCCCGCCGTGCCGCCGCGCTGGCGCCGGGATTGTCGGCGGCCCGGATGATGCTCGGCTCCGCCTGCGCGGCGCAGAGGCGCTGGGACGAGGCGGAGGCCGCCTACCGCGCGGCGCTGGACCGCGCTCCCGGCTATGGCGCGGCCTGGGGCAATCTCGGATCGCTGCTCGCCGGGCTGGGCCGCTTCGAGGAGGCGCTGGCGGCCTTCGCCAAGGCGGCGGAGCGCGGTCTCTCCGGGCCGTCCCTGTGGTCGGCGCGCGGCAACGCGCTGCTCGCCATGGCCTGCCCGGTGGAGGCGCTGGCCGACTTCGACCGGCTGCTGGAGGTCCGCCCCGACGACGCCGGGATGCGCTGGAACCGCGGCTTCGCCCGGCTTCTGGCCGGCGACTGCGAGGGCGGCTGGCCTGAGTTCGACTGGCGCCGGCACGACGCGCGGGCGGAGCCGCCCTGGCGCCGCTTCGCCCAGCCCACCTGGACCGGTGGCGACATCGCCGGGCGCACCATCCTGCTCTACGCCGAGCAGGGGTTGGGCGACACGCTGCAGTTCGTCCGCTACGTCCCGCTGGTGGCGGAGCGCGGGGCGCGGGTGATCTTGGAGGTTCAGCCGCCCTTGATGAGCGTCCTGTCGGGCCTGCCGGGGGTGGAGCGGCTGATCGCCCGTGGCGATCCGTTGCCGGACTTTGATCTCGAATGCCCGCTGATGAGCCTGCCCCGCGCCTTCGGCACAAAACTGGAAGATGTTCCCGCCGCCGTGCCCTATCTGCGCCCCGATCCGCAGCGCGTTGCCGCCTGGGGCGCGCGGTTGGCGCAGGGGCCGGGATTGCGGGTTGGGTTGGTCTGGGCGGGCAACCCGCGCTTTCCCGGCGACGCGCTGCGTTCGCCCCGGCTGTCCGGGCTGCGGCCGGTTCTGGACGTTCCGGGCTTGCGGTTCTTCGGGCTCCAGAAGGGGCCGGGGCGGGAGGATCTGGAACGGGTGCCGATGCCCGCGACCTTCACGGATCTCGGGCCGGACATCGCCGATTTCGCCGACACGGCGGCGATCATGGCCAACCTGGACCTCGTGATCTCCTCCTGCACCGGTCCGGCCCATCTGGCCGGGGCGCTGGGGGTGCCGCTCTGGGTGGTGCTTCCCCTGTCGCCGGACTGGCGCTGGCTGCTGGGGCGGGAGGACAGCCCCTGGTACCCCACCGCCCGCCTGTTCCGCCAGACGCGGGTCGGCGACTGGACGGCGGTGGCCGGGCGCGTCGCCGACGCGTTGCGTGCCGCGGCTCTTACGACTTCAGGGTGATCGTCGTCTGGGTCATCTCGTCGGCGGTGGACACCAGCTTGGAGGCGGCGGAGTAGGTGCGCTGCGCCTGGATCAGCGTGGTGAACTGTTCTTCGATCTTGACGTTGGAGCCCTCGACGCTGGCCGTGTTCAGCGACGCCCCGACGGTCTTCGGCGCGTTGGTGCCGGTCTCGTTGGTCAGGTTGCCGAAGGAGTTCAGGCGGATGGCGCCGGAATTGGCGGTGGTCCGGAACATGGTGCCGGACACGCTTTCCAGGTCGGTCGGGTTGACCACCGTCGCGTCGGGGATGCGGTAGATGTAACGCTGCTTCCCACCCTGGAAGTTCGCGGCGACGAAGCCGTCGGCGGTCAGCTCCGACCCCTGGTAGGTGCCGGCGCGGATGCCGTTGTTGCCCTGGACGATCCCCAGGTCCATGCCGGCGATGGTTGTGACGGAGTTGGTCATCTTCCCGTAGGATCCGAGATCCAGCGTCGTCTGGGCGAAGTCGCCGCCGGGGTTCAGGGTCAGGGTCACCGGGGCACCGGTGGGGCCGCCGGTCAGCGTGCCGTTGCGGGCGAAGTTCAGCGTGCCGAGCGACTTCCAGGTGGTCGGATCGTTCACATTGCCGTTGCCCACGGGCTTGCCGTCGGCGCCGATGACCCCGGCGTTGAAGACCTGCCACGTCGAGGTGCCGTCCTCCGCCTGCCCGGTCTTCAGGAAGCGCAGAGCCATCGCCCCGTCGGCGCCGTTCTTGTCCACCATGTTCAGAACGACGCCGGTGGTGTTGGCCGTGGTGATCTCGCCGGTCACCGGGGCCTGGTCGTAGGGCAGATTGAGGTTCAGCGACGCCTGGGTCGAGGCTTCGCGGTAGTCCTGCAGCCCGCTTAGCGAGACCGGGGTCATGCTGCTGAGGCTGCCGAAGGAGCCGGTGCCGCTGGCGGGGTCGAGCTTGAAGCCCATCAGCGCCTTGCCGGCGCCGTTCACCAGACGGCCCTCCTTGTCGGGGGAGAAGTCGCCCGAGCGCGTCAGGAAGACCGTGTCGTCGCTCGTCCGGGGGGCGGTCGCGGTCGTGCCGGTCTGGGCGTCCAGGTCCTGGACGAGGAAGAAGCCGTTGCCGACGATGGCCGCGTTGGTGGTGACATCGGTCCGGGTGATCGTGCCGCCGCTGTGATCCAGCCGTTCGAAGGCGCGCACCCCGTTGCCGGGATCCTTGTTGCCGGTGCGGTCGCTCAGCACGAAGTCGGCGAACTGGGTTTCCGACGCCTTGAAGCCGGACGTGGAGGCGTTCGCGATGTTGTTCGAAATGGTGCCCAGGGCGCGGTTCTGCGCCGTCAGCCCGAGAACGCCATTGTTGAAGATCGTGGTGATGCCCATGGTCCGGCCGCCTCATTCCCGTCCGTGCGCGTCCGCCGGAACGCGCCGAACTAGGAGTCTGCAACCATCGTGCCAAAGGGCGGGGTAGGGACTTGCCCAGGCCGCAGGGCGAAGGGATGGGCAGAAATTTCCCGGCGGATGCGGCTCCTCACCGTCCGCTGGGCAGCTTTCGCCCACCCGGCCCTCAGCCGACCGGTCTCAATCGACCGGTTCAAACATCTTGGTCTGGGAATTGATGGCCCACAGGTCGCCGCTGTCCAGGTCGAACCACCAGCCGTGCAGCTCCAGCGTCCCGGCCTCCACCCGCTCGCGGACGAAGGGGAAGGTCATCAGATTGTCGACCGAGGTGCGGACGGCGGCGCGCTCGATCACGTCGGGCTTCTGCTGGAGACGCTCGAACTCGGCCTTGCGCCGCTCGTCGTCGGTGTCCCCGCTGGCGGGCGGGATGTAGGGATCGAGCGCCGCGCTGGCGATGGACACCCAGGGCGACACGAAGTCGTTCTGGTCCGGCTCGCCCTTGCGCAGGCGGATCAGCCCCTGGATGCCGCCGCACAGGGCGTGGCCCAGCACGATGACATGGCTGACCTGAAGCACCCGCACGGCGTACTCGATGGCCGCCGAGGTGCCGTGGTAGCTGCCGTCCGGCTGGTAGGGCGGGACGAGGTTGGCGACGTTGCGGACGACGAACATCTCGCCCGGCTCGGCCTCGGTCAGCAGCGCCGGATCGACGCGGCTGTCGGAGCAGCCGATCATCAGGATCTTCGGCTTCTGCCCCTGCTCGACGAGCTGGCGCATGCTGTCGGGCCGGCGCTCGTAGTAGCGCGCTCGGAAGCCTTTCATCCCGGCGAGAAGCTGACGAATCGGAACGTCCTGGTCGCGGGTGTGTGGCATCGTTCTGATACCCCTCATCGGTCGGGATTTAGCGGATGCGGTATAGCCCAGGCCGGGTCATGTTTCCAGAACCTCCGCAGGCGCCGGCTCGCCCCAGCGGCGGACGATGCCCGCGTCCAGCCCGAACAGGTCGAGCGCGCGCCCCACGGCGTGGTCGACCAGATCGTCGATGGTCTGCGGGCGGCTGTAGAAGGCGGGGACCGGCGGGGCGATCACCGCGCCCATCTCGGCCAGCTGGGTCATCGTGCGCAGGTGCCCGAGATGCAGCGGCGTCTCGCGCACCATCAGCACCAGCGGACGGCGCTCCTTCAGCGTGACATCGGCGGCGCGGGTCAGCAGGGTGGAGGTCACGCCCGTGGCGATCTCGCTCATCGTGCGGACGGAGCAGGGGGCGACGATCATGCCCATGGCGCGGAAGCTGCCGCTGGCGATGGCCGCGCCGATGTCGGCGGCGGCGTAGGACACGTCGGCGAGAGCGCGCAGCTCCGCCACCTTCATGTCCGTCTCATGGGCCAGGGTGACCTCGGCGGAGCGGCTGACCACGAGGTGCGATTCGACGCCGATCCGGCGCAGCACGGACAGCAGCCGGATGCCCAGGATCACGCCCGAGGCTCCGCTGATGCCGACGACAAGACGGGAGGGTGCAGTCATGGCGAAGAAGTAGCGCGCGGGCGGGGTGTCGTCCAGAGCGCGGTCTTCGCGGCCCGGACGCCGGGGATGGAGGGACGGCCATCCCCGGGGGCGCACAAGCGAAAAGCCCCCCTCCCGCCGGGGGAGAGGGGCCGGGACAGCGGCGTCAGCGCGCCTCTTCCTGTTCCGAATAGGGCGACTCGTCGCCGTAGCCGTCCTCGCCGTCCTGGGCCTCGCGTTCCTCCTGCGACAGCGGGACGCCGCCGCGGCGCACGGCCAGGGCCAGGGCCTCCTCCAGCTCGCGCTGGGTGCACAGGCCGAGCAGAACGGGGTTGCGCGGCTTGATGTTCGGGGCGTTCCAGTGCGTGCGGTCGCGCACCGCCGCGATGGTCGGCTTGGTCGTGCCGATCAGGCGGCAAAGCTGGGCGTCCGACAGCTCCGGATGGTGCTTCAGCAGCCAGGCGATGGCGTCCGGCTTGTCGCCGCGCTTGGTGATCGGGGTGTAGCGCGGCCCCTTGGACCGGGCCGCCGGCAGCGGCAGGTCGGGGACCAGCAGCTTCAGGCGCAGATCCTGGTTGCGCTCGCAGCGTTCGATCTCGCCCTTGGTCAACTGACCGTTGGCCACCGGGTCCAGCCCGACCATGCCGACCGCCACCTCGCCATCGGCGATGGCCTGGACCTCCAGAGAATGCAGGCCGCAGAAGGCGGCGATCTGCTCGAAGGTCAAGGATGTGTTCTCGACCAGCCAGACGGCCGTCGCTTTCGGCATCAAGGGCAGTGCCATCGTCCCTCCTGACAACTCCAACCCGACCGCACCCGCTGGCGGGTGGCGCGATCGGCCATACTTTACCGGATGGTCCCGAGCTTCGCCCTCCATATAGGGCCGGAACCGGTCGATGTAAGCGTGCTCGGGCAGGCGGCCGGGAAAACCCGGACGCCGATCCTTCTGCTAACCGTCTTGGCGCGCTTTAGCAAGCCCACCCGGCTGTCCGGGAGCAGGAATGAAGCGAAAAAAATGCTTGAAAGGGAATTCCAGGCTGTGCTGCCGGGGAATTCCCTTCGCAATCCAACGGTTCGCAGCGGCGTTGACGATCAGCGGCCGACCGTCATGACGATCTTGCCGATGTGCGCGCTGGATTCCATCAGGGCGTGCGCCTCGGCCGCCTGCTCCAGCGTGAACACCTTGTGGATCACCGGCTTGACGGTGCCGCCTTCCAGAAGCGGCCAGACCTTCGCGCGCAGAGCGGCGGCGATGCGGCCCTTCTCCTCGACCGAGCGGGCGCGCAGGGTGGAGCCGGTGAGGGTCAGCCGCTTGGTCATCACCGGGAACATGTTGATGGAGACCTTCGGCCCCTGCAGGAAGGCGATGGAGACGTGCCGCCCGTCCGGGGCCATGATTCCGATGTCGCGGGCGATGTAGTCGCCGCCGACCATGTCCAGCACCACGTCGACGCCGCGCCCGCCGGTCTCCTTCTGGATGACCGCGGCGAAATCCTCGGTCTTGTAGTCGATGGCGCGGTCGGCGCCCAGCTCCTCGCAGGCGCGGCACTTCTCGGCGCTGCCGGCGGTGGTGAAGACCCGTGAGCCGAAGGCCTTGGCGAGCTGGATGGCCGTGGTGCCGATGCCGCTGGAGCCGCCATGGACCAGCAGCGTCTCGCCGGGCTTCAGCGCGCCGCGCTCGAACACGTTGGTCCAGACGGTGAAGAAGGTCTCCGGCACCGCGGCGGCCTCGACCATGCCGTAGCCCTTCGGCACGGGCAGGAGCTGGGGCGCCGGGACCACGCAATACTGGGCGTAGCCGCCGCCGGAGATCAGGGCGCAGACCGCGTCGTCGGCGGCCCACTCCGTCACGCCCTCGCCCAGGGCGACGACGCGCCCGGCGATCTCCAGGCCGGGCAGGTCGGAGGCGCCCGGCGGCGGGTCGTAGCGGCCCTGGCGCTGCAGCATGTCCGGACGGTTGACGCCCGCCGCCTCTACCGCCACCAGAACCTCGCCGGGGCCGGGCACCGGGGCGGGGCGCTGCGCGGTGCGCAGGACCTCCGGGCCGCCGGGTTGCGAAATCTCCACGCAGGTCATGCTGTCCGGCAGGGCGATGCCCATGGTGTCTCCCCCATTCCTCGTTGACGCGGCGTCTGCCAATCCGGCCGTCGCCGCTCCGGGCGGCCGGGCCGTTTGTGTCCGCAGGCGTCCAAAGTTAGAATTCCGCACCGGCGCTGACAAGCACGCCCCGCCGGCCTTTCCGACGGGCGGGAAGCGGACGGCGCGGGGCAGGGATGCGCGGAAGCGGGAGGAGAAGCCCTATGGACATCGACGATCTGGAGCCGCGCAAGGCCAAGCCGGCGCTGAAGGACCTGACCGCGCTGGGCGTGGCGGAGTTGAAGGACTACATCGCCGGGCTGGAGGCGGAGATCGCCCGCGCCCGCGCCGCCATCGCCGCCAAGGAGGCGCAGAAGAACGCCGCCGAAGCCTTCTTCCGGAAGCCGTCCTGAGAACGGAAAACGCCCCTCTCCCGGATGGGAAGAGGGGCGTCCGGCCGCGAAGCCTCAGTCCGCGCCGACCAGATCGCGGTAGCAGTGCCAGGAGGCGTGGCCGATCAGCGGCAGGGCCAGCGCCAATCCCAGGAAGCCGGTGACCATCCCCGCCGCGGTGAACAGCACGATCAGGAAGGCCCAGCCGGCCATCGTCCGCAGATTCTCGCGCAGCACGGCGACGCTGGTCGCCATGGCGGTGAAACTGTCGGTCTCGCGGTCGAGCAGCATCGGGATCGACACCACGCTGATGGCGAAGACCGCCGTGGCGATGACTCCGCCGACAAGGGTGCCGGTCAGCAGGAACGGGATCGTCTGCGCCGAGAAGAAGATGCGGTCGACGAGCTGGTCGAAGGCCGGCGGCTCGGTCGCGAAGAACAGCGCGAACAGCAGGAAGGCGATGCGGATCCAGGCCAGCATGGCCAGCATCAGCGCCAGCCCGATCCCGGCGATCTGCACGCCGTTGCGGCGGTAGGCCCCGGCGACCTTCATCAGCGTCGGCGTCTCCCCCCGCTCCAGCAGACGGCTGGTCTCGTAGAGGCCGACGGCGAACACCGGCCCCAGCAGCATGAAGCCCGCCGCCATCGGCAGGACGAGATACTGCATGTCCTGCATCGACAGCACCGCCACCAGGGCGAGGCTGGACAGCACCGCCAGCAGGCCGTAGGCGGCGCTGATCGTCGGGCTGGCGCACATGTCGCGCCAGCCGGCGCTCAGCCACATCCAGGGGCGGTCGACGTCGACGCTGCGGATTCGCGGAAGATAAGGGGCCGGCTTGTGGAACTCGGACGGTTCCTTGCGCCGGATCGGCCGATGGAATTGGGACACACCGCGGTGAGACGACATGTCGACCATGATGATGGTCCTCCCCTTTGCCCATTGCGCCTCTCGTGAGGGGAACTGTAGCAAAGCGGTCCGCAGCGATCCAGATTGTCTTATGGACGAATTGTTAGAGTACCGAATTGTCACAAAAGCGATACCAAAGCACGGGCTCGGCCGTCACTCGTCCCGCTCGCCCTCAACCTTCTTGCCGTCCAATTCGGCCGCGCGGCGCTCGGCCTCCTGGCGGTCGCGCAGCTTTTCGGTCTTGGTGCGGCCGAAGCGGATGCGGTTCGCCTCGGCGTTTTTTTCACGCTCTTCCTTCTGGCGCATCTTCCGGAAGCGGTTCAGGTTGACGACATCGGCCATGGGGGAGATCTCCGCAGGGCGGGGCATTTCATCCTTCGCTCAACGCGGCCGTTGGAATGCCCAAATTGCTTGTTTTCTTTCGTGACGATAGTTTAGCGGAACCCCGTGCCACCCGGAAGACCGGAGCGGGCGCCAGCGGTTCTCGCGGCTTGTGGCGGCAACACGGCGATTCAACAGCCGAACGGTGGGGAAGGCGCGTCAACCGGTGAAGAGATTCCTGATCGCAGCTCTGATACTCGTCGGTCTGCTGGTGGCCGCGGTGCTGATCGTGCCCAGCGTGGTCGATTGGAACGCCTACAAAGCCCAGATCGCGGAGCGGGTGTCCGCCGCCACGGGGCGCGAGGTGGAGTTGAGGGGCGACATCGGCCTGTCGCTGCTGCCGGCTCCGGCGCTGACGGTGCGCGACGCCCGTCTGGCCAACGCGCCCGGCGGGTCGGAGCAGGACATGGCCCGCCTGAAGGAACTGGACGTCCGCGTGGCGCTCGGCCCGCTGCTCAGCGGCCACATCCAGGTGCAGAGCATCCGCCTGATCGATCCCACCTTCCTGTTCGAAACGCTGCCCGACGGGCGCTTCAACTGGGACCTCTCCGGCGCCGGACGCCCGGCCGACGGCGGGCGGAGCGGGTCCGGCGACGGGCTGGCCTCGGCGGTCAGCTTCGATCAGGTGACGGTGCAGAACGGCACCATCCAGTACCGCGACGCCCGCACCGGCCAGTCGGAGGTGATCGACCAGATCGACGCGCGCATCGTCGCCGGCAGCTTCACCGGGCCGTTCCAGGGGCAGGGCAGCTTCCGGGCGCGCGGCGTGCCGCTGCGCGGGGAGATGTTCGTCAGCCGCCTGATCGACGGCGCCGCCGTCCAGGTCCGGGCGGCTCTGTCGATGGCCGACACCGACGCCACGCTGCGCTTCGCCGGGATCGTGACCAACCCACCGGGCAACGGCGGGTCGCGCGCCCAGGGCGACCTGCGCGCCGAGGGCAGCGACCTGTCCCGCGCCCTGGCCCTGGTCCGCAACGGCGCGGCGGGCGGCGAGGACAAGAAGACGAACGCGCTTCTCGCCCAGTCCTTCGGCATCCGCACGGCGGTCGAGGCGTCGCCGACCACGGCGACCTTCACCAATCTGGAGGCGCAGCTCGGCGACACGCGCGCCACCGGCACGGCGACCCTGCGCAGCGGAACGCCGGCGCGGGCGGAGCTGACCCTGGCCCTGAACCGGCTCGACCTCGACGCCTGGCTGGAGCGTGCCCGGTCGAGCGGCGGGGCGGAGACCGGCACCCCGCCGGCCGGCCGCAACGGCAACGGGGGCAAGGGCGCGGTGCCCGGCGCCCCGTCCGGCGGCGCTCCCACGGCTGGCGCCCCTTCCGGCGGCGCTCCCTCGGCCGGCGGGGGGCAGCCGGGCGGGTTCGCCCTGCCGGACGCGCTGGACGCCAAGCTCGACCTCGCGGTGGACGGCATCACCTACAACGGCGGCGTGATGCGCCAGGGGCGGGTGGAGGCCAGCCTGACCGGCGGCACGCTGAACATCGACCGTGTGAGCGCGCTGCTGCCCGGCGGGTCCGACATCGTGGCGGCGGGCGAGCTGGCGGCGGCCAACGGCCAGCCGAACCTCAACCTGCGGATGGAGGCGAACGCCGACAATCTGCGCGCCCTGCTGGAATGGCTGCGGGTGGACGTCCGCGCCGTGCCGGCGGACCGCCTGCGCCGGGCCTCGATCGCCGCGCAGCTGCAGGGACGGCCGGGGCGGCTGGACGTGAACGGGCTCGACCTGCGGGTGGACGCCAGCCGTCTGACCGGTGCCGTCGCCTATGTGGACCGCGGCCGGCCCGCCTTCGGCGCGCGGCTCGACCTCGACCGGCTGAATCTCGATGCCTATTTGCCGCCGCCGGGCGGCGACACCGGGACCCAGGCCGCGAGCGCCGCGAACGGGGCGGCCGCCCCCGCCCCAGCGCGCAACGGGAATGCGACCGCGAACCCGGCGACGAACCCCGCGGCGACCCCGGCCCGGCTGCTGGCCGGCGTGGACGCGAACCTGGAATTGTCGGTCGGTCAGTTGACCGTGCGCAACACGCCGGTGCAGGGGCTGCGGCTCGACGCCACCGCCGCGGGAGGCGCCCTGTCGATCAAGGAGGCGACGGTCCAGGACGCCGCCGGGGTGAAGCTCCGCCTGGATGGGCAGATCGCCGGGCTGGAACCGCTGCGCGGCGCCCATCTGACGCTGAACGCCGAGGCTCCCAGCCTGGCAGGGGTGGCCCGCGCCGTTCCCTGGCCCGAGGGCGCCCCCGCGCCGGAGAGGCTGGGCGCGGTGAAGGCGCAGGCCCGCCTGTCGGGCGACGCCGGCCGTCTCGCGGTCGAGCTGGGCGTCGAGGCGGTCGAAGGTTCGCTGGAGGCGGGCGGCACGCTGTCGAACGTCGAAAAGGACCCCAGCGCCGATCTCAAGCTCCGCGTCAAGCATCCGGAGCTGGCCCGGTTGGCGAGCCTGTTCGCCGATAATCTGCCCGCCGGCGGCCCGATGCCGGGCTCCTACGGCCCCATGGACCTCTACACGGAACTGGCGGGGACGCGGAAGGCCTTCACCCTGGGCAACATCCAGGGGACGGTGGCCGGAGTCACCGTCAAGGGCAAGGCCGGCGCCGACCTGAACGGCAGCAAGCCGCGGGTGGAGGCCGACCTGCAGACCGGCGACCTGGAGCTGGACCGTCTGGCGGCGCTCCCCGCCGCGGCCTCCCGCCCCGCGGGCGCCGCGTCTCCGGCAGCCGGCTCTTCTTCGACGGCCGGCTCTTCTTCGACGACTCAGCCGTCGCCGGGGGCTTCCGACGCCGCGACGGGCGATTTCAGCGGGCTGCGCCGTTTCGACGGGCGCTTCACGCTGACCTCCTCGGCTCTCGTCAAGGGCGGCACGCGGATCGAGAATCCGGCCCTGCGCGCCACCGTGACCAACGGCGTGCTGACGGTGGAGCGCTTCGACGGCACCCTGATGGGCGGCCAGCTCGGCGTTACCGGGCGGCTCGCCGCGCCGGGCAACCAGACGCCGACCGCCGAGGCCACCATCACCCTGTCCAAGGCCAAGCTGGCCGAGGCCGTGGGCGGCGGTCTGGGCGGCGGCGCTCTGGAGATCGCCGGGGGCGTGCTGGACGCCGAGGCCAACCTGACGACCAGCGGCGCCGGCGGCGACGCCATGCTCATGGCGCTGGCCGGCCAGGGCCGGATCAGCGCCCGCGACGGGCTTCTGCGCGGCTTCGACCTCGGCGCCCTGCGCGACCGGCTGACCAAGCTGGAGCGCCCGCAGGAGCTGCTGGGCGCGGTGATGGGCGGACTCCAGGGCGGTGAGACGCGCTTCGCCCGGCTGGACGGCAGCTTCGCCATCGACAAGGGCGTGGCACGCACCGAGGACACGCGCCTGACCTCCGACCTGGGCGAGGCGGTGGCGGTGGGTCAGGTCAGCCTGCCGGCGCAGACCATCGACATGCGGGTCCGCCTGACCGTGCGCTCCGACCAGTCCTTGCCGCCGCTGACCGTCCGCATGACCGGCGCGCTCGACAAGCCGACCCGCTCCTTCGAGATGCAGGAGGTGCAGGAGTATTTCGCCCGGCGCGCCGCCGAGGGGCTCTTGAACAAGGTGGTGCCGAAGGATCTGCCGATTCCCGGCGGCAACGCGCCGAAGCCGGACGCGCTGTTGAAGGGGCTGATCGACGGGCTGCGGCGTTGAGAGCGGGGATGCCCAGGATGCATCGCGTCCACTCTCCGCGGCGCTTCGCGTCCAGGTCTCGTGACGCTTCGCGTCCAGGCCCCGTGACGCTTCGCGTCCAAGCCCGTTGAAGTTCCGTGGGGCGGGTCCCATAATGCGGCAGACAAGAAGCGGATTTTGAGTCGATGCAGGTGGACAATAAGATTCTGGACGATCTGGCCCGCGTCGCGGGCGGCGCGCTCGGCGCGCTGTCGTCCCTGCGCGAGGAAGCTGAAGCGCAGATGCGCCAGCAGTTCGAGCGCGTTCTGTCGCGGATGGACGTGGTGAGCCGCGAGGAGCACGAGGCCGTCCGCGCCATGGCCGCCAAGGCCCGCGAGGAGCAGGAGGCCATGGCCGAGCGGCTCGCCGCTCTGGAGGCCACGGTCGCGACGCTCAAGGCCGAACACGAGCCGAAGCCGGCGACGGGCGCCTCCGCCCCCGCCGTCGGTCCCATTGCCGGAGGGGGCCGCGGGCCGGTCTGATCCGGCCCCCGCGACGCCTCCAATCCTTCACGGATGCAGTGCCGAAAACCAGTTGCGCCGGCCAGACCCTTTTGGCACGGTGCCCTGGGTGGTATTCATCCGTCTGCCAGCCACAACATCTCGGGGCTTCTCCTTCCTGCACGAAGGCGGACCGGCCCCGGGGCGGTTCCGTCCACCGCGCCTTCACAGGAGGACGCCGACATGTCGGCTGTTGCCGTCGACACCCCCTCATCCGCGCACAATCCCCTGGACATCGTCGAGGAGATCGTCACCGCCAACGAATGGCCCTTCGAGCGGGCCGGCGAGGACGAGCTGATCGTCGAGATCGGCGGGCGCTGGTGCGATTACCGGCTTTATTTCGTCTGGCAGTCCGACGTCAGCGCGATGCAGTTCTCCTGCCAGTTCGACATGAAAGTCCCGGCGGCGCGCCGGTCCTCGGTCAACGACCTGCTGGCGGAGGTGAACGCGCGCATGTGGCTCGGCCATTTCGACGTCTGCTCCGAGGAGCACACGCCGATGTTCCGCCAGACCATGCTGCTGCGCGGCTCGCGCGGCGCGACGGTGGAGCAGCTTGAGGACCTCGTCGAGATCGCCCTGTCGGAGTGCGAGCGGTTCTACCCCGCCTTCCAGTTCGTGATCTGGGGAGGCAAGTCGGCGTCCGAGGCGGTGTCCGCCGCCATCCTCGACACCGCCGGGGAGGCCTGACCGTCATGGCGAATGGTGGGACGCAGGGCTGCACTTTGCTTCTGGCCGGCTGCGGCAAGATGGGCGGCGCGATGCTCGACGGCTGGCTGACGGCCGGAATCGCCTCCAGCGTCGCCGTGGTCGAACCGTCGGGCCTGCCGGAGCCGCTGCGCGGCAACCCCGCCGTCGTCCTGGCGGACGGTCCGAACGCTCTGCCCGTCGGCTTCACGCCCGACGTGGTGGTCCTTGCGGTGAAGCCGCAGGTGATGGACTCGGTGCTTCCCGCCTACCGGGCTCTGGTCCGCCCCGGCACGGTGTTTCTTTCGGTCGCCGCCGGAAAGACCATCGCCTCCTTCGAATCGGCGCTGGGGGAAGGGGCGGCCATCGTCCGCTCCATGCCCAACACGCCCGCCGCCATCGGCCGCGGCATGACCGTCGCCGTCGGCAACCCGGTGGTGACCGGGGCGCAGAAGACGCTGTGCGACTCGCTGCTGCGCGCGGTCGGCGACGTGGCCTGGGTCGAGGACGAGTCGCTTCTCGACCCGGTGACCGCCGTTTCGGGCAGCGGCCCCGCCTACGTCTTCCTGATGGTCGAGGCCATGGCGAAGGCCGGCGAGGCCGCCGGTCTGCCCGCCGAGCTTGCCATGCGTCTGGCGCGGGCCACCGTTGCGGGGGCGGGCGAACTGCTCCACCGGTCCCCGACCGCCGCCGCCGACCTGCGCAAGGCGGTGACCAGCCCCAACGGCACCACCCAGGCGGCGCTCGACGTCCTGATGGCCGGGGACGGCATGCAGCCGCTGTTCGACCGCGCCGTCGTCGCCGCCGCGAACCGCTCCCGCGAACTGGCGAAGTGAGACGCCATGGCTGACCTCAGCCCCTCCGCCCGACGCGTCCAGGCCTTGCTGGACGGTCTCGGCCACGGCCACAACGTGGTGGAGCATGAGGGCAGCACCCGCACGTCGGAGGACGCCGCGAACGCCATCGGCTGCGCCGTGGCGCAGATCGCCAAGTCCTTGATCTTTCGCGCGAAAGACAGCGGGCGCCCGGTGCTGGTGGTGGCCAGCGGGGCCAACCGGGTGGACGAGAGGGCGGTGGGCCGGCTGATCGGCGAGAAGATCGAGCGGGCCGATCCCGACTTTGTCCGGGAGAACACCGGCTTCGCCATCGGCGGGGTTCCGCCCATCGGCCACGCCGTTCCGCCGCTTGTCCTGATTGACGCCGACCTGCTGGCCCTCGACGCCATCTGGGCCGCCGCCGGCACGCCCAACGCGGTCTTCCGCCTGACCCCGGCGCAGCTCGTCGCCATCACCGGCGGGCGGGTCGAAACGGTCCGCAAGGGCTGAGTCGGCACGGCGAAACCCGGTCAAGCGGTCAGGATGCCGCAGCGCGGCATGATCGCGCATCGCCGGGCCACCCCTCTTCCAAGCCTCTGGATTCTCTGGCAAGACTCTTCGCAACGAGTTCTTGAACAGAGACGCATCAGGGAGGCCCCCGTGACCGACGCCCGGCACAACCCGTACGAGACCGACCTCGACCAGAACGCCGCCAACACGGTGCCGCTGTCGCCGCTCTCGTTCCTGCGCCGCACCGCCGCCGTCTACCCGCAGCGCACCGCCGTGATCCACGGCCCGGTCCGCCGCACCTGGGCGGAAACCTACGAGCGTTGCGTGCGCCTCGCCTCGGCCCTCGCCAAGCGCGGCATCGGGCTGGGCGACACGGTCGCGGTGATGGCCCCCAACACGCCGGAAACTTTCGAGGCGCATTTCGGCGTCCCGATGGCCGGCGCGGTCCTGAACGCCCTGAACATCCGCCTGGACGCCGAGGCGCTGGCCTTCATCCTGGAGCATGGCGAGGCCAAGGTCCTGCTGACCGACCGCGAGTTCTCCGGCGTGATCTCCAAGGCCGTCCACATGCTGGAGCCGAAGCGCCGCCCCATCGTCATCGACATCGACGATCCCCAGGCCAAGGGCGGCGAGCTGATCGGCGAGCAGACCTACGAGCAGTTCCTGGAGACCGGCGACCCGGCCTATGAGTGGGCGATGCCGTCCGACGAGTGGCAGGCCATCGCGCTCAACTACACCAGCGGCACCACCGGCAACCCCAAGGGCGTCGTCTACCACCACCGCGGCGCCTATCTGAACGCCATGGGCAACGTCCTGACCTGGGCGATGCCGCACCATCCGGTCTATCTGTGGACGCTGCCGATGTTCCACTGCAACGGCTGGTGCTTCCCCTGGACGGTCACCGCCATGGCCGGCACCAACGTCTGCGTCCGCACCATCACCGCCAAGGGCATCTACGACGCTCTGGCCGACCTCGGCGTCACCCACATGTGCGGCGCGCCCATCATCATGGGGCTGATCGTCAACGCGCCGGAGGACCAGAAGCGCGAGATCCCGCGCGGCGTCAAGATGATGACCGCGGGCGCCGCCCCGCCCGCCGCGGTGATCGAGAAGATCGAGCGGATGGGCTTCGACGTCACCCACGTCTACGGCCTGACCGAGGTCTACGGCCCGGTCACCATCTGCGCCTGGCACGAGCACTGGAACGACCTGCCGCTGGAGGAGCGCGCGGCGCTCAAGGCGCGGCAGGGCGTGAACTACGCCACCCTGGAAGGGCTGATGGTCGCCGACCCCAACACGCTCCAGCCGACCCGCAAGGACGGCGTGACGATGGGCGAGATCTTCATGCGCGGCAACACCGTCATGAAGGGCTATCTGAAGAACCCGCGGGCGACGCAGGAGGCCTTCTCCGGCGGATGGTTCCACACCGGCGACCTCGGCGTCTGGCATCCCGACGGCTACATCGAGCTGAAGGACCGCTCCAAGGACATCATCATCTCCGGCGGGGAGAACATCTCGACCATCGAGGTCGAATCGGTCCTCTACAAGCATCCGGACATCGTCGAGGCCGCCGTGGTCGCCCGCCCGGACGAGAAGTGGGGCGAGACGCCCTGCGCCTTCGTCACCGTGAAGGAGGGCAAGCAGCTGACCGAGGCGGAGGTGATCGCCTATTGCCGCGAGCATCTGGCGCACTTCAAGTGCCCGCGCACGGTCGTCTTCACGGCCCTGCCGAAGACCTCGACCGGCAAGATCCAGAAGTACGTGCTGCGCGACCAGGCCCGCGCGCTGAACGGAGCGAAGGTGTGACCGCTGCGACCGGGGGCTTCGGCCCCCTTCTGCCCGAGGAGCGGGCGGACGCCGCGACCCTGGTCCGCCAGGGTTTCGGCATTCCCCGGGAGTATTTCGACCGGTCGGTGGAGCTGTTCGGGTCTGGCGTGATGCGCGGCCTGCGCGCCGGGCCTGAAGCGGGCCGTGCCGGTCAGCTTGTCGCCTGCGCCGCCGTCTGGCCGATGGACCAATGGTTCGGTGGGCGCCCCGTGCCGTCCTGCGGCGTGGCGGCGGTCGCCGTCGATCCGGGGGAGCGTGGGCGCGGCTACGGCAGCGCGCTGATGCGCGGCCTTCTGGAAGAGGCGCGGGCCGGGGGCGCCGCGCTGTCGGTGCTCTACCCGGCGACCTTGCCGCTCTACACCCGCCTGGGCTTCGGACGGGGCGGCGTGTCCTTCGATTGGAGCGCGCCGCCGGCCGCGCTGTCCGCCGGGCCGCCGCCGGCGGACGGCTGGATTCGCCGCACCGACACCAGCGACGCCAGCCAGCTTGCGGCGCTACGCCGCAGCCTGCTCGCCACGGCCAACGGCCCGGTGGAGCGCAATGAGGGACTGTGGAGCTTCGCCCTCTGCCCGGACGGCGTTCCGTCCGACGTTTACACTTTGGGTGGCGCTGCCGGCCCGGAAGGATACGTCGCGGTGGCGCCACCGGCCGACAGAAAACTCAATGTTGCGGATCTCTGCCTTCTCAGCCCGCGGGCGGTGCGTCTGGCGCAGAGCTTCCTGGCCGGCTACCGGGCCCAGATCGACCGTGTGACGTGGCGCGGCGGACCCGACGACCCTTTGGTTCTGATGGCGCCGGAGCGCGGGGTGCGCGCCGACGCGTGCGACGAATGGTTGTTGCGCATTCTGGATCTGCCGCGTGCTTTGGAAAGCCGGGGATACCCACCTGGGGTTGCGGGCGAATTGACGCTCGAGGTGGCGGACGCGCTGATTCCGGAGAATTCCGGCAGCTTCCGGTTGCGTGTTTCGGAGGGAAGGGCCTCCGTGCGCCCGTTGCCGAGGGCGCTGGACGGCGCTGAAAAGGCGGGTGGGAAGACCGACGAAGCGGCTCTGTCGCTGTCCATCACCGCTCTCGCCAGCCTCTACAGCGGGCATAAGGGCCCTTATGTTCTCCGGCAGGTTGGCCTTCTCCGTGGTGGGGAAGACGCGGTGGCTCTGGCGGCGCGGTTTTTCTCGGGGCCGGCGCCCTGGATGCCGGACCGGTTCTGAAGCGGTGTTACCAGTCGCGTTTATCAAACCAGAAATTAACCCTTTCTGCTGTATCCCTTAGCGACAAAGGCGTGACGACGGCCGGCGAACAAGGCCGTACGATCCGGGGGAGCCCGATTTCATGACGATTGGAACGCGGATTGCGCTCGGTTTTGCAGCGGTCCTTCTGATGACGGTTGGCGTGGCGTTCGTTGGTTGGAACAGCCTGCGCACCTACGCCGGACGTGTCGATCTGGCGGCTCACACCGCCGAACTGGACGCCCGGCTGAAAACCGTGCGGATCGAGGAAGCCCGCTTCGTCACCGAGCGCGACTCCAAGGCCGCCGACAATGTGCCCGGCATGCTGGACCGGCTGCGCGACGAGGCGCAGGGCACGCGGTCCGCTCTGGAGGACGCCGGCAGCGTCCGTCTGGTGGACGAGATCCTGGCCGGCATCGCCGGCTACCGCAGCGCCTTCGCCAACTTCGTCGCCCAGGACCAGGAGGCCCGCGCCCGCACCCAGAGCATGGAGACGCGCGCCCAGGCCCTGCGGGAGATCGCGGAGAAGATCGGCAAGCAGCAGTCCGACCGCTACGACCAGAACATGGTCAGCCTGAAGGACGCGGAGCACGCGGTGCGGCAGAGCCGCGACACCTCCGATCGCGCCGACCGGCTGATCGAGATGGTGCTGGAGGCGCGGCGCCTGCAATCCGACTTCGCGCACACCCGCAATCCGGCGACGATGGCCGCCGCCGGGGAAGCCATCGCGGCGCTGCTGGCCAACGCGGAGGCCATCGAGAAGGATCTCCTCGGCACCAACGACGAGGAACTGGCCCAGCGGATCGTCACCATCGCCGGCGCCTACCGCATGGTGTTCGACCAGGCCCGCGCCGAAGGGGCTGGCGAACCGGCCAGCGGCCGCATCCAGGCGCTGGATCGCCACGCCCTCGAGATCCAGAACCTCGCCCATGAAATGCAGGAGAACCAGGCGATGGTCTCCAGCGCGCTCCAGGAGGCCGCGAACTTCGCCCAGAGCGAGGTGAACGAGGCCGTCCAGCTGCGCGGCATCGCCATGCGCCTGATCCAGGGCGCGCAGTCCGCCATGCTGGGGCAGCGCGACTTCGTCCTCATGAACGGCGAGGAGGCCCGCGGGCGGGTGCATGGCGCGGTCAAGGAGACTCTGGCCCTCGCCACCCAGGCCGGCGCCGTGCTCGTCGATTCGGAAGGCCGCGCCCTGATCGCCGCCATCACCGAGGCCGCCCAGGCCTTCGACCGGGAGTTCGCCGCCCTCGTCAGCACCAGCGAGAGCCAGCGCGCCGCCTCCAGGACCATGGCCAAGGCCGCCGGCGACGTCAGCGAGCAGGTGGCCCGTCTCGTCTCCATCCAGCGCGACGACCGCGAGAACGGCCGCAGCGGGGCGGAGCTGATCATCATCATCGGCGCCGCCGTGGCGCTGGTGCTCGGCGTGCTGATGGCCTGGATCATCGACCGCGCCATCACCCACCCGATGCACGCCATGACCAAGGCGATGGGGCGGCTGGCCGAGGGCGACCTGACGGTGGATATCCCCGGCGGCAACCGCAAGGACGAGCTGCGCGCGATGGCCGAGGCGCTCGGCGTCTTCAAGGAGAACGCCCTGGAGATGCAGCGCATGGAGGGCGAACGGGAGGAGATGCGCCGGCAGATCGACGCCGACCGCCGCCGCACCATGAACGAGTTCGCCAACGGCTTCGAGCAGGCGGTGTCGGGCGTCGTCCAGTCGCTGACCGAATCCGCCGGCAACCTGGGCCGCGACGCGCAGGAGATGTCGTCGGACGCCGCTCTGACCACCGCCAAGTCGAGCGCCGTCGCCGCGGCGTCGGAGCAGGCGTCGAGCAACGTGCAGACCGTCGCCGCGGCGGCGGAGGAGCTGTCCTCCTCCATCGCCGAGATTTCCCGCCAGCTCAACAGCAGCTCCGAGGTGGCGGTCGGCGCCGCGGCCAAGGCGACCGAGACCAACGGGATCGTCGAAGGGCTGGCCGAGGCGGCGCAGCGCATCGGTCAGGTGGTCGATCTGATCGGTGAGATCGCCGAGCAGACGAACCTGCTGGCCCTGAACGCCACCATCGAGGCGGCGCGCGCCGGGGAGGCCGGCAAGGGCTTCGCCGTCGTGGCGACGGAGGTCAAGAACCTGGCCGGCCAGACCGCCAAGGCGACCGAGGAGATCTCCAGCCAGGTGGCACAGATGCAGGCGGCGACGGGCGGGGCGGTGGGCGCCATCCGCACCATCTCCGACGCGGTCGGCACCATCAGCAGCACGGTGACCGAGATCGCCCGCGCCATGGAGCAGCAGGGGCTCGCCACCCGCGAGATCGCCCAGAACGTCAACCAGGCCGCCGAGGGCACGCAGGAGGTGATGCACCACATCGCCGAGGTGACCAACGCCGCCACCAAGACCGGCGGAGCCGCCGACGCGGTGCTGGACGCCAGCCGCACCTTGACCCGGCAGGCCGAGCATCTGCGGTCCGAGGTGCAGGGCTTCCTCAACAAGGTGCGGACCGCCTGACGGCCGTCCATCCGGGAAGCCGGGTCCACAGTGGGGCAGGGGGGCGAGGCCGAATTTTCGCCCGCCCCGTCCCCGTTGCTTTCGCGCGGGGCATCTGTTAAGCCGCGCCGTGCCCCACGGACGTGAGATCTCATGGCCTTCCCCTTGTCACAACGCGACTCCACACGGGGAATTCCCGACGCGATTCTTGCGGGAACGGCCGGTCTGCTCATCGCTCTGCTCGGGCCGCTGGCCGCCATGGCGCCGCGCGGCCTGCCGGTGTGGGTCATCCTGATCGCCGTCCTGTCGCTGGCCGGTCTGCTCCGCCGCGGCGCCCTGGGGCGTCTTCAGCGGGCGATGCCCGGCACGGCGGTCGTCCTGGCCTTCCTGGCGCTGGCCGCCCTGTCCATCCTGTGGAGCCCGTCGCCGCGCGCCGGCCTGACGGTGGTGGAGATCGGCTATGTCGGTTTCGGGGCGCTGGCCGGCGGGGCATGGCTGTCCTCCCTGCCGGCGGTGGAGGCGCGCCGCCTGACCAGCCTGTTCCTTCTGGGCGTCTTCGCCGGCGTGCTTCTGTTCACGGTGGAGGCGGCGCTGGACTTCCCGCTGCACCGCTGGTGGAACCATGTGCCCGCCAACGCGGAGATCGCCGAAAGCAACGTGCCGAAGCGGACGGCGGTGCTTCTCTGCCTGCTGGTCTGGCCGGCGGCGATGGCGCTTGACCGGGCCGGACGGCGGGGGATGGCGATCGCGCTTCCCGCGGTCTTCGCCGTCGCCTGCCTGCTCTTGACCAGCCGGTCGGCCATGCTGGGGATCGCCATCGGCGGGGTGGCCTTCGCGCTGGCCGTCCGGTCGCCGCGGCTCGTCCGCGGGGCGCTCGCCGCCGTCCTCGGCATCGCCTTCGCCTTCGTGCTCCCGCTGGTGCTGCTGTTCGACCGCGTGCTGAACCTGGACGGTGCGGACTGGCTGTTCCGGTCGGCGCAGCACAGGGTTGAGATCTGGGGGATGGCCGCCGGCCGGGCGCTGGAAACCCCGGTCCTCGGGCAGGGGATCGACGCCTCCCGCGCGCTGGACCCGGAAGGGGCGGTGTCGCGGTTCGGCACGCTGACCGACAGCCTGCTGCCGCTGCACCCCCACAACGCCTTCCTCCAGGTCTGGCTGGAGCTTGGCGCGGTCGGCGCGGCGCTGGCCCTGGCGGCGGCCCTGCTGCTCCTGTTCGGCACCGGGCGGATGGAACGGCGCCTGCAACCCTTCGCCCTGGCTTTGTTCGCCTCCGGCCTCGCCATGGCGAGCACGGCCTATGGAATCTGGCAGGCGTGGTGGATGGGCGGGATGCTGGCCGCCGGCCTGATGCTCCGGCTGGCCGCGCGCACCCCGGCGGGGGGCGAATGACGGGGACGTTCGGCAACCACCGCGGCCGCATCCTGATCATCAAGCTGGGGGCCTTCGGCGATTTCTTCCTGGCCCAGACCGCCTTCGCCGCCATCCGGCGTCATCACGCCGCCGACCATCTCTCGCTGCTGACCCTGCCGTCCCTGGCCCCGCTCGCCCGCCTCAGCGGCCTGTTCGACGAGGTTCTGGAGGACCCGCGCGGACGCTCCCTCGGCGCCTATCTGCGCATCCGGCGGCTGCTGCGCGCCGGGCGTTTCGACCGGGTCTACGACCTCCAGGCGCAGCCGCGCACCGACCGCTATTTCTGGCTGCTCGCCCCCGGCCCCTGGCCGGAATGGTCGGGCACGGCCTGGGGCGCCTCGCACCGCGACCAGTATCCGGGCCGCCGCAAGGTGCCGGTGATCGAGCGCTACACCCGTCAGCTCGCCCCCTTCGGCATCGCGCCGGACACGGTGCCGGATCTGTCCTGGCTGGACGCCGACACCCGCGGCTTCGGCCTTTCGGAGCCTTACGCGCTGCTGATCCCCGGCTCATCGCCCGGACGGCCTGACAAGCGTTGGCCTGCCGAGCGCTACGGCGAACTGGCACGGGCGCTGGCCGCGCGCGGCGTTACCCCGGTCGTGCTGGGCACCGCCATCGAGGCGGACATCGCACGGGCCATCGTCGCCTCCTGCCCGCAGGCCGTGGACCTGACCGGCCGGACCAGCGTGCCGGAGATCGCCGGCTTGGCCCGCCGGGCCTGGGTAAGCGTCGGAAACGACACCGGCCCCACTCATCTGGTCGCCGCCGTCGGGTGCCCGATCCTGGGCCTCTTTTGCGACGCTTCGGTTCCCATCCACGTCAACGGACCGCGCATGGTCGTCCACCACCGTCCCTCCTTCGTTGACATGGACGTGGCGGGCGTGCTGGCGGCCATGGACGCTCTACCGCCGACCCGGTAGAGTGGAGCCGTTGATTTCACAGGAGTCGCGCAGGTTTTGACCAGCCCGGACATCAGCGCCATGCCCACCGACGCACAGACCCTTCCCGCCGGAAAGTCGGGCGGGCGGCTGATGCTGCTGGCGAAGCTGGCGGTCACGCTGGCGGTCCTCGGCGTGCTGGGATTCAAGGCGGATTGGCCGTCGCTTCTGGCGCGCGTCGCCGACGCCGAACCGGTCTGGATGGCCGCCGGCTTCCTGGCGAAGCTGCTGGCCGTGGTCTTCGCCGGGGAACGATGGCGCGACGCCCTGCATGCCGCGGGCGAGCGGGTGTCGCGGTGGCTGGCGATCCGGCTGATGTTCACCAGCCTGTTCTTCGGGCAAGTGTTGCCGGGGGCGCTGGGCGGCGACGTGGTGCGCGGCTGGTTGACCTACCGCGGCGGGGCCTCCTCAACCGCCGTGGTGGTGGCCCTGGTTCTGGACCGGCTGCTCGCGCTGACCGGCTGCATCCTGCTGCTGTTCCTCGGCTTGCCGCATCTGGTCGCGACGGCGCCGCCGTCGGTCGCCTGGGCCGGTCCCGCGGCGGTGTTCCTGCTCGCCCTCGGCCTCGTGGCGGGGCTTCAGGTGGACCGCATGCCGTTGCCGGACTTCCTGATGCGCCCGCCGGTGCGGGCGGCGCGGGCGCAGGTGGCCCGGCTGCGCGGCGCCCTGCTCAGCCGAATGGCGCTGGTCGGGCTCGCCCACAGCGCGGCGGTGCATCTGTGCACGATCGTCGCGGTGATCGCCTACGCCCACGCGCTGGACATCCCCATGCGGCCGCTGGACGCGCTCGCTGTGGTGCCGATGACCATCTTCGCGGCGGCGTTGCCCATCTCGCTGAACGGTTGGGGTGTGCGGGAGGGGGCTTTCGTCGCCGGCTTCGCGCTCTATGGCCTCGGCGCCACCGAAGCGCTGGCCCTGTCGTTGATGATCGGCCTGTCGGTCACCGTGTCGTCCTTGCCCGGCGGCCCGCTCTGGTTCAGTCTGAAGGGGCGGAGGGAGGTGGGGCGGCCCTGAGCCGCTCCAGCGCCCAGCCCGCCGCGTCGCGCACCACGTCGCTGGGGTCGTCCAGCAGGCGTTCGGCTGTTGCGGCGTGGCGGGCGTCGCCGCTGTTGCCCAGGGCCACCAGGACGTTGCGCACGAAGCGGTCGCGGCCGATCCGCTTGATCGGCGATCCGCTGAAGACCTGCCGGAACCCTGCGTCGTCCAACTGCGCCAGATCGGCCAGCCGCGGCGCCGTCAGCTCCGCCCGCGGCAGGAAGGCCGCCTCGCGCGAGCGTTTGGCGAACTTGTTCCAGGGGCAGGCGGCCAGGCAATCGTCGCAGCCGTAGATGCGGTTGCCCATCAGCGGGCGCAGCTCTTCCGGGATCGGCCCCTTGTGCTCGATGGTCAGATAGGAGACGCAGCGCCGCGCGTCCAGCTGGTTGGGGGCGGGGAAGGCGGCGGTGGGGCAGGCGTCCAGGCAGCGGCGGCACTGGCCGCAGCGGTCCACCCCCGGCGGGTCCGGCGGCAGCTCCAGCGTCGTGTAGACCTCGCCCAGGAACAGCCAGGAGCCGTGGGAGCGCGACACGAGGTTGGTGTGCTTGCCCTGCCAGCCCAGCCCGGCCTTCTCGGCGAGCGGCTTCTCCATGACCGGGGCGGTGTCCACGAAGACCTTCAGCTCCGCCTTGTAGCGATGGGCGAGCCATTGGCCCAGCGTCTTCAGCCGGCCCTTGATGAGGTCGTGATAGTCGCGGTTCTTCGCATAGACCGATACGACGCCCCGGTCGGGATGGGCGAGCAGGGCGCGCGGGTCCTCCGCCGGGGCGTAGCTGGTGCCGAGCGCGATGACGGTGCGCGCCTCCGCCCAGAGGGCTTGGGGATGGGCGCGCTGGTCGGCCCGGTCGGCCATCCAGCCCATGTCGCCGTGCCGGCCCTGGCGCAGGAACTCGGCCAGCCGCTCCCTGGCCTCACCACCCAGCTCCGCCCGCGCGAAGCCGACCGCGTCGAAGCCCAGCGACAGGGCGCGGTCGCGGATCGCTTCGCGGGTGGAGGTCGCTGGATCGGACATGGTGGTTGTGAGCTGCTTGCCCCTCTCCCCGGAGGGGGAGGGAACGTCTGCGAGGGATGTTCCGGATCAGCCGCGGCCGCGGTAGGTCTGGACGTCCTGCGACGGAATCCACACGCCCTTCGGCGGCTCGCCGGTGGCGTAGAAGACGTCGATGGGGATGCCGCCGCGCGGGTACCAGTAGCCGCCGATGCGCAGCCACACCGGCTTCAGCTCATCCACCAGACGCTTGCCGATGCCGACGGTGCAAGCCTCGTGGAAGGCGCCGTGGTTGCGGAAGCTGGTCAGGAAGAGCTTGAGGGACTTGGATTCCACCAGCCATTCGCCCGGCACGTAGTCGATGACCAGATGGGCGAAGTCCGGCTGGCCGGTGATCGGGCAGAGCGAGGTGAATTCCGGCGCGGTGAAGCGCACGACGTAGTTTTCGCCGGGGTTCGGGTTCGGCACACGCTCCAGCACCGCCTCTTCCGGCGTCTTCGGCTGGATTGTGGCGCCGCCGAGCTGGGTCAGGCCGGCGTAGATGGTCTCAGACATCGATCGGCTCCTTCTTCGTGGGCTTCGCCAGCTTGGCCGGCTTCGCCTTCAGGGCGGCCAGAGGGTCTTCGGTGGCCGGGATGTCGCCCTCGTTCAGGCGGGCCTCCAGCGCGCCCGCGACCTCTTCGAAGCGGCCGTCCTCGATGGCCTGCCGAAGCTCGGCCATCAGGTCCTGGTAGTAATGCAGGTTGTGCCAGGTCAGCAGCATCGGCCCCAGCATCTCGCCCGCCTTGAACAGGTGGTGCAGATAGGCGCGACTGTGGTTGCGGCACGTCGGGCAGCCGCACTCCTCGTCGAGCGGGCGCTCGTCGTGGGCGTGGCGGGCGTTGCGGATGTTGATGGTGCCGCGGCGCACGAAGGCCTGCCCGGTGCGGCCCGAGCGGGTGGGCATCACGCAGTCGAACATGTCGACGCCGCGCCGCACCGCGCCGATCAGGTCGCTGGGACGGCCGACGCCCATCAGGTAGCGCGGGCGGTCCGTGACCATGAGCGGCTCGGTGAAGTCGAGCACGGTGAACATCGTCTCCTGGCCCTCGCCCACGGCCAGCCCGCCGATGGCGTAGCCGTCGAAGCCGATGTCGGTCAGGGCCGCCACGCTCTCCGCCCGCAGGTCGGCGTAGACGCCGCCCTGGACGATGCCGAACAGGCCGTAGCCGGGCCGCTCGACGAAGGCGTCCTTGCTGCGCCTGGCCCAGCGCATCGACAGGCGCATGGAGCTGGCCGCCTGCGCCTCCGTCGCCGGGAAGGGGGTGCACTCGTCCAGGCACATGGTGATGTTGCTGTCCAGCAGGTGCTGGATCTGGATCGAGCGTTCCGGCGTCAGGTGGTGCTTGCTGCCGTCGAGGTGGGATTTGAAGGTCACCCCCTCCTCGGTCATGGTGCGCAGGTCCGACAGGGACATGACCTGGAAGCCGCCACTGTCCGTCAGGATCGGCTTGTCCCAGTTCATGAAGCGGTGCAGCCCGCCCAGCTGCCCGACGCGCTCCGCCGTGGGGCGCAGCATCAGGTGGTAGGTGTTGCCCAGCAGGATTTCGGCGCCGGTGGACTTCACCGCGTCGGTGGTCATCGCCTTGACGGTGGCGGCGGTGCCCACGGGCATGAAGGCCGGGGTGTTGATGACGCCGTGCGCGGTGGACACCCGCCCGCGCCGGGCGCGCCCGTCGGTCTTCAGAAGCTCGAACCCGATCCCGGTCATCACACCCTCCGGAGCAGCGACGCGTCGCCGTAGCTGAAGAAACGATAATTCTGGGCGATGGCGTGCGCGTAGGCCGCCTTCATCCGGTCCATGCCCGCGAAGGCGCAGACCAGCATGAACAGGGTGGAGCGGGGCAGGTGGAAGTTGGTCAACAGCAGGTCCACGATCTTGAAGCGGTAGCCGGGGGTGATGAAGATGTCGGTGTCGCCGCTGAAGGCCCGGATGCTGCGGTCGTCCAGCCCCGCCGTCTCCAGGACGCGCAGCGCGGTGGTGCCGACCGACACGATCCGTCCGCCGGCGGCGCGGGTGGCGTTGATGGCCTCGGCCGTCTCGGCGGAGATCTCGCCCCACTCGCTGTGCATGCGGTGGTCGGCGATGTCGTCCACCTTGACCGGCAGGAAGGTTCCCGCCCCGACATGAAGCGTGACCGGAACGCGGCGGATGCCGCGGGCGTCGAGCGCCGCCAGAAGCTCCGGCGTGAAGTGGAGGCCGGCGGTGGGGGCGGCCACGGCGCCCTCGCGCGCGGCGAAGACGGTCTGGTAGTCCGCCGCGTCCTGCTCGTCCGCCTCGCGCCGGATGTAGGGCGGCAGCGGCATCCGGCCGTGGCGGTGCAGCGCCTCCATCAGCTCCGGCCCGCCCTTGGAGAAGCGCAGGCGCACCTCCATCCCGTCCTTGGCGACCACCTCCGCATTGAGGTCGTCGGCGATGGCGATCACGTCGCCGGGCTTCAGCCGCTTGCCGGGGCGGGCGAAGGTCGCCCATTCCCGTTCGCCCTCGCGCTTGTGGAGCGTGATCTCGACCCGCACCTCGCCGCGCCGGCCGTCCAGCCGGGCGGGGATGACGCGGGTGTCGTTAACGACCATCAGGTCGCCCGGCTCCAGCAGGGCGGGCAGGTCGCGCACGGTGCGGTCGTGCAGACGCTCCGCCACGTCGAGCAGACGGGCGGCGTCACGCGGCTTGGCCGGATGCTCGGCGATGCGGTCCGGCGGAAGGTCGAAGTCGAAATCGGCGGTCTTCATGGGAGCCGCTCGTATAGACCAAAGCGGTGGGACGGGGGAAGCATTACGAGTCGGGCTTCACTCGGGCAAAGGGAGGGCCTGGGCGGACAGGGCGGCGGTCTGGCGGGCGTGCAGGACGTCCACGTCGAAGCCCTGGATCATCTCCTGGAACAGCCGGTACCAGTTCACCTCGGCCTGGAGATGCAGGAAGACGGAGCCCAGCCCGATGGCCGCGCGGTCCATGAAGACGAACTCCCGCGGCACCTCCACCCCGCCGACGCGGCGCAGCTCGGCATGGACCTTGGCGGCGGTCTCGCGGCCGTAATGGCCGGAGTTGGTCTCCTCGATGCGGCGGGCACGGTCGTCCATGATCGGGGCGTAGACGAAGCGCGCCCAGATGTTCAGCACGTCCACCAGCTCCTTGGACGGGTTGGCGAAGCCCCAGGTGCGGTAGGCCTCCACCGCCTTGTCCTGGTTGCCGGTCTGCAGCGCGTCGTAGAGGTCGATCACCCCCTTCACGAAGCGGGCCGGGAAGACGCGGACGCAGCCGAAATCCAGCAGGTTGATCCCGCGGTCGGGCCGCACCGTGTAGTTCCCCAGATGCGGGTCGCCGTGGATGATGCCATAGCCATAGAAGGGCACGTACCAGGCCCGGAACATGTTCATCGCCAACGCGTCGCGGGCGTCCGGATGGTCCTTGACGAAGTCGAGGATCTTGCGCCCCTCCACCCATTCCAGCGTCAGCAGGCGGCGGGTGGACAGCTCCGGCACCACCGCCGGCACATGCACGCCGGAGGTGTCGGCCAGCATGGCGCGGTAGAGGCGGGCGTGCTTGGCCTCGCGCTCATAATCCAGCTCCTCGCGCAGCCGGGCGCCGATCTCCGCCTGGATCTGCTTGGTGGAGATGGCGCTGTCGGTGCGCTCGAAGATGGCGAAGATCAGGCCGAGCTGGCGCAGGTCCGCCTCCACGGCGGAGGCCATGTCCGGGTACTGGAGCTTGCAAGCGAGGTTGTGCCCGTCCAGCCCGACGGCCCGGTGCACCTGCCCCAGCGAGGCGGCCGCGGCGGCGGTCTGCTCGAAGTGGCGGAAGCGCTTGTGCCAGGCGGGGCCCAGCTCGCTCGCCATGCGGCGCTTGACGAAGGGCCAGCCCATCGACGGCGCGTCGGCCTGGAGCTGCGACAGCTCCTGCACATACTCGCGGGGCAGGGCGTCGGGGATGGTGGACAGCAGTTGCGCCACCTTCATCAGCGGTCCCTTCAGCCCGCCCAGCGCGGCGCGCAGTTCGGCGGCGTGGCGATCCCGCTCCAGGGGGATGCCCAGCACCCGTTCTCCGGCGAAACGGGCCGCAAGGCCCCCCACGGCGGTTCCGACCCGCGCATACCGCGCGATCCGGCCGCCAAGCCTGTTCTCATCCGTGTTCGGCATGCCGAATAGGTGGGTGCGGCGAGGCCGAAAGGCGAGTCCCAGGCTGGACGAAACCGGAACGCACCGGCACCGTCACCCGCTCGGCGCGATGTTCTGGTTCACGCAGAACAGGTTGGCCGGGTCGTATGTGGCCTTCAACGCCCGCAGGCGTTCGTAGTTCGGCCCGTAGGCGGCCTGGACGCGCTGTTCGTCGTCCGTGACGAAGTTCACATAGACGCCGCCCGTTGCGTAGCGGGCGGTGCGGTCGGAAACGCCGCGCGCCCACTGGATGCAGGCGCTGTCCTCCGGCGGGGTGTTCCAGCGCGCGTGGACGTTCATGACGAACAGGGCGTCGCGGTGCGGGTAGGCGGTGGCGTCCGCCGGCACGCGGTTAGCCGCCGCGCCAAGCAGGCCGACGAAAATCTCGCACTGGTCGGAGGGAAGACGTCCGGCCTCCTCGACCAGCAGGTCGATCAGCCCGTCCTCCAGCCCGGTGAAGTTCTGCGATTTCCAGTAGTTCCGCGCGCCCGGCACCAGAAGCGGATCGAAGGCCGCCTGCCACGCCGCGTAGGGCATGAGTCCGATATGTTCGCCGACCGGCGTGCCCAGCGACAGCACCGGTTCCAGCGCCTTGCGGGCCGCCGCCTCGTCCTCTCCGGCGTAAATCACCGGCATGACCACCACTTCCCTGCCGTGCACGTCCGGCGGCAGGAAAGGCAGGGGCGGTGCCTTGCGCAGCACCATCCAGGCGGTGGCCTCGTCCGGCAGGGCCGCCGTCGCGTCGCGGTAGCGGCGCATCAGGTCACCGGCCCCCGCGAAGGGATGGACGACCAGCCCGGCAAACACCATCGGTCCCACGGGGTGCAGGCGGAAGGTGAAGGAGGTGACGACCCCGAAATTGCCGCCGCCGCCGCGGATGGCCCAGAAGAGGTCGGCGTTCTCGTCGGCGCTGGCCCGCAGGAACTTGCCGTCGGCGGTGACCACGTCGGCGCCCAGCAGATTGTCCACCGTCAGCCCGTATTTTCGGGTCAGCCAGCCGAATCCGCCGCCCAGCGTCAGCCCGGCGATGCCGGTGGTCGAGTTGATGCCGACCGGCACGGCCAGCCCGAAGGCCTGCGTCTCCCGGTCGAGATCGCCCAGCGTGGCGCCCGGAGCCACCCGCGCGGTCCGGCTGACCGGATCGACATGGACGAAGCGCAAGGCGCCGAGGTCGATCAGCAGACCGCCGTCGCACAGGGAGTTGCCGGCGATGTTGTGACCGCCGCCGCGCACCGAGACCAGCAGCCCGTTCTCCCGCGCGAAGCGCACCGCCTGCATGACGTCGGCGGCACCGGCGCAGCGGGCGATCAGGCCGGGCCGGCGGTCGATCATGGCGTTCCAGATCGTCCGGGCCTCGTCATAGCCCGGCGACTGCGGGGTCAGCAGCGGGCCGCGCAGACGGGCGGCAAGATCGTTGACGGCCTCCTCGGAAAGGGTCGCGTCCCGCCGGTCGGCGGTGCGAAGCGTGAATTCGCCCATCAAGCACCTCCCACGTCAAAGCAGCAATTTTCGCGAATATCCGGAGTGGATCGGCGCAACAAGGGTAAAGTTTCGCCCATGTTCAGGCCATCCGGGAAAGGACTCCCTCCGGTGTTCTTCCGGACGGAGCCACCCCTCAATTCGGTGTCTGCGCGGCTTTGACGGTGGAGGACAGCGGCTCAGCCGCCCTGGCTGCGGATCCAGGCGGCGGTGGCGCTGTCCATGGTGTTCTTGTGGTTGATGAACCACTTCGGCACGACTTCGGTCAGATAGCCGCGGACCAGAGCCAGATTCCCGGCGTCCAAGCGCTTGGCGATGCCTTCCAGCTCCAGGCGGACGCGGTTGTGCTCGTGCACGTGAATGGGAGTCGGCGGGAAGCCGTACTGGTGCATCAGCTCCTCCTCGCGGGCCAGATGGTCGCGGAGATGCTGGGCGAAGGCGGTGAAATGGGCGGGCAGGTCGGCGTCCGACGCCTTGGCGGCGTCGTTCAGCAACTCGACGGTTTCCTTGTGGTCGGCATCGATGATGGCGTTGCCGACTTCCAGGGACGGGCTCCAGGCGGGGATCGAGAGGGTGGGCATGGTGCTCTCCGAAGGGATCATTGGAGGCCACCATACCCATCCCCCGATTGGGGATTCTTGACGTCCGTCAAGAAAGCCCGGTCAGGACTGATTTTCCAGCTCGTCAACAAAGCCGCGGATGACGTTCAGCCCCTTCTGCCAGAAGGCCGGGTCGCTGGCGTCCAGCCCGAAGGGGGCCAGAAGCTCCTGATGCCTCAGCGTGCCGCCCGCCGACAGCATCGCCAAGTACTTCTCCGCGAAGCCCTTCTCCGACTCCTGGTAGACCGCGTAGAGCGAGTTCACCAGACAGTCCCCGAACGCGTAGGCGTAGACGTAGAAGGGCGAGTGGATGAAGTGCGGGATGTAGGACCAGTAGTTCCGGTAGTCCTCGTCGAAGCGCAACGCCGGGCCGAGGCTTTCGGTCTGCACCGCCATCCAGATTTCGCCCAGCCGCTCGGCGGTCAGTTCGCCCTCGCGGCGCTCGGTGTGGACGCGGCGCTCGAAGTCGAAAAAGGCGATCTGGCGGACCACCGTGTTCAGCATGTCCTCGACCTTGGAGGCCAGCATGATCTTGCGGCGTTTCGGGTCGGTCTCGCGGTCGAGCAGGGCGCGGAAGGTCAGCATCTCGCCGAACACCGACGCGGTCTCCGCCAGGGTCAGCGGCGTGTCGGACAGCAGGTGCCCCTGGCCGCCGGCCAGGATCTGGTGCACCCCGTGGCCCAGCTCATGCGCCAGCGTCATCACGTCGCGCGTCTTGCCCTGGTAGTTGACCAGGAGATAGGGGTGGACGCTGGGCACCGTGGGGTGGGCGAAGGCGCCCGGCGCCTTGCCGGGGCGCACCGGCGCGTCGATCCAGGCGTTGTCGAAGAAGCGCTTGCCGAGCGCCGCGAGATCCGGCGAGAAGCGGCCATAGGCGCCCAGAACCAGATCGCGCGCCTCGTCCCAGCGGATGCTGCGGTCGGTGTCGTCGGGAAGCGGCGCGTTGCGGTCCCAGTAATCCAGATGGTCCTGGCCGAACCACTTGGCCTTCATCGCGTAGTAGCGGTGGGACAGGGCCGGGTAGGCGTCCTTCACCGCCGTGGCCAGCGCGTCCACCACCTCGTCCTCGACGCGGTTGGACAGGTTGCGGGCCGACGTGGGCGCCTTATAGTTGCGCCACTTGTCGTCGATCTCCTTGTCCTTGGCCAGCGTGTTGGTGACCAGGGCGAACAGGCGGATGTTGTCGCCCATCACCCGGCCGATCACCGTCCCGGCCTCCTTGCGGACCTCCGGACGGCGGTCGGACAGGCGGTTCAGCGCCTCCGCACAGGTCAGCTCCTTGCCGCCGATGGGGAAGCGCAGGCTGGCGATCGTCTCGTCGAACAGGCGGTTCCAGGCGGCGCGCCCGACCACATGCTTCTCGTGGAGCAGGCGCTCCACCTCGTCGGAGAGCTGGTGCTCGCGGAACAGCCGGACGTCGCGCAGCCAGGGGGCGTAGCGGGCGAGGTCCTTCGACGCCTTCAGCTTGGCGTCCAGAACCTTGTCCTCCAGCCGGTTGATCTCCAGCGTGAAGAAGACGAGGTGGGTGGAGATGCCGTTCACCCGCTCCTGCGCCGACTGGTAGAACTTGGCGATGGCCGGGTCGGTCATGTTGCCGTTGTAGACCAGCCCGGCATAGGACATCACCCGCGACAGCACCTCGTCGATGTGCTCGTACGCGCGGATGGCGGCGGCGAAGGCGTCGCCGTCCAGCCCGGCCAGCTTGGTCGCGTATTTCTCATAGAAGTCCTTGGACGCGCGTTCCATCCGCTCCAGGTCGGCCTTCAGCTCCGGCGAGTCCATGCCCGGATAGAGGTCGGTCAGGTCCCAGGAGGGCAGGGTGCCGAGGTCCGGGCCGTCCCCCGTGGCGGCCAGGGCGGAGTCGGGCATCGTGGTCTGGGGAGCGCCAGGAAAATCGCCAATCGGGTGCCGGGTGGCGCTGCGGGTCATCTGTCCCTCCGTTCTGGGCTTTGGCCGTTCTGAGGATTGGCTGTTCTGAGCTTTGGAACGGGATATAAGCGCCGGGCGGGTGCGGGGGAAGGCTGCGCTGCGGCGTCCGCTCAGCGGGCCTGGCTTTCCTGCGCGCGGCGGATCGCCGCCTCCACGCATTGCAGGTGCAGCTTCTTGCGGGCGAGCTGGCGGGTCCGCCGCTCCTCGAGGTCGGTGGTGGGCATCGCCTCGATGGCGCAGCCGCGCCAGCCGTTGGCGTCCAGCGCGCGGGCGACCTCCGCATAGCCGAAATAGCCCTTGTCCGGCTGCTCCCAAGGCGCGCGGAAATCGGCGCGGCGCAGGACGAAGCGGTTGGACTGGCTGGACCCGCCGAGACTGGTCAGCCGTGCCACGATCAGCCGTTCGCCGTTCGGGTGGACGACGGTCAGGATCGGGCGGATGCCGAAGACGGGCGGGTCGCTGCTCATGGGACCATGCATAGCGCTCCGGTCCGCATTAGGCCAGAGACAAGGCCGCCAGCGACGGGGAGGATGCGGGACAGCAGGTCGCGGCCTGCGAAAAATGAACGCAGCCATACGCAAGTATGTGGTTGGACAGACATCAAGAAAATTACCAGTTCACAAGTGATTGTTGCGCGTCTTCCATAGGTAAGTGTGGGATGACTTGCAGCCTTGCGAATCAAACCGCCGGATCGGGAAAGGGAGGGCGGCGATGACATTGTTGGTGCGCTTACGAAAGCCGGTTTTGGCGGCGTTCTTCCTCTTGTCGTGGCTTCTTCCCGTCGCCGCGGCGCCGGTCCCGGTCGAACTGCCCGCCAGCGCCTACGACGCGCAGGGCACCGCCCTGTCGGCCCTGGTCTATGTGCCGGACAGCGCGCGGGCTCGCGGCACGGTGCCCCTGCTGGTCCTGCTGCACGGCTGCGAGCAGGACGCCCGCACCTTCTTCGAGGATTCGGGCTGGAAGGACTTGGCCGAGGCCCATGGCTTCGTCGTCCTGCTGCCGGCGCAGAAGCACAACCTGTTCTCGATGGTGGGGACGGGAGGCTTCGGGCGTTACGGCAACCCTCTCGGCTGCTTCAATTTCGCCGACCGGCTGAACAGCCCGCTGAAGGGCTTCGTGCCGCGCGAGGCGGCGGCCATCGCCTCGATGGTCGGCGCGGTCGTCTCCGGCAAGGAGCTAGGCGCCGACGGCCCGGCGGTGGACGCGGACCAGGTGTCGGTCACCGGCCTGTCGGCGGGGGCGGGCATGGCGGCAACCCTGCTGGCCGACTTCCCGCAGGTCTTCGCGGGCGGGGCGCTCTTCGCTGGCGTTCCGGCACTGTGCGCCCAGAGCATGCAGTCGGCCGCGTCGCTCTGCGGCATCTCGGTTATGCGCGCCTGCGCCGAGGTGAAGGCGCGCTCCGGCGGCTACGACCGCGGCGACTGGACGAAGGCGGTCCAGCGCGCCCGGCACCCCGTGGGGCGTCCGCGCGTGCTGATCGTCCAGGGGACGGCGGACTGCACCGTCGACCCGCAGAACGCCCTCTACCTGACCAACCAATGGACGGCCTTCCATGGGCTGAAGGCGGATGCCCCCGTGGTCATCGGGCAGGAGCCGTCCTGGCCGGCGCGCGCCGTGCGGCAGGGCTACGCCCCGGCGGGCGCCAACGCGCTGTGGGTGAAGACGGTTCTGCTGAAGGACGTCGGCCACGTCATGCCCATCGACACCGGCAACCCGCAGCGCCCCTGCGGGCGGGTGCGGGTGTCGGAGACGAAGACCTACATCGAGGATGTCGGCTTCTGCGGCGCGGCACTGGCCGCCGGCTTCCTGCAACTGGAACGGTAACACCCGCCGAAAGGGCGGCGGGCGGGTCCGGCACTCACCAAAGTGGTGCGACAGCCCGCCGCACCTTCCGGAATGCCGTTTGCCAAACGATGCAGATTTGACGCAGATTGGGGCCGCTGCGTGAACGTTCATTGCGCGGCTGCGGAGAAACGCGAACCAAACAAAATATAAGGGACGCCCCCCATGAGCCAAAGCTCGGCCGATCGCTACAACCAGATCCACGCCCGTTCCCTGTCCGACCCCGACGGATTCTGGGGCGAGGCGGCGGAAGACATCACCTGGATCAAGCGCTGGGACAAGGTGCTGGACGACAGCAACGCGCCCTTCTACCGCTGGTTCACCGGCGGCGTCCTGAACACCTGCTACAACGCCGTCGATCGTCATGTGGAGGCCGGACGCGGCGCCCAAGCGGCGATCATCTACGACAGCCCGGTCACCAAGACCGTGCAGACCATCACCTACGCCGAGCTTCAGGATCAGGTCGCCCGCTTCGCCGGCGCGCTGCGCGCCCAGGGCGTGGAGAAGGGCGACCGCGTCATCCTCTACATGCCGATGATCCCGCAGTCGCTGGTCGCGATGCTGGCCTGCGCGCGTCTCGGCGCCGTGCATTCGGTGGTGTTCGGCGGCTTCGCCCCGCACGAACTGGCGACCCGCATCAACGACTCCCGGCCGAAGGCCATCGTCTCGGCCTCCTGCGGCATCGAGCCGAACCGCGTCGTCAAGTACAAGCCGATGCTCGACGCCGCCATCGAGCAGGCGGAGCACAAGCCGTCCAGCGTCATCGTCTTCCAGCGCCCGCAGGAGACCGCGACCCTGGTCGAGGGCCGCGACGTGGATTGGGCGGAGGCCGTCGCCAAGGCCGAACCGGCGGACTGCGTTCCGGTGGCCGCGACCGACCCGCTCTACATCCTCTACACCTCCGGCACCACCGGCCAGCCGAAGGGCGTCGTCCGCGACAACGGCGGCCACGCCGTGGCGCTGAAATGGACGATGAAGAACATCTACAACGTCGAGCCGGGCGAGGTGTATTGGGCGGCGTCGGACGTGGGCTGGGTGGTCGGCCACTCCTACATCGTCTACGGCCCGCTGCTGCACGGCTGCACCACGGTGGTGTTCGAGGGCAAGCCGGTGGGTACGCCGGACGCCGGCACCTTCTGGCGGGTGATCGAGCAGCACAAGATCGGCACGCTGTTCACCGCCCCGACCGCCTTCCGCGCCATCAAGCGCGAAGACCCCAACGCCGAACTGCTGAAGAAGTACGACCTGTCGCACTTCCGCGCCCTGTTCCTGGCCGGCGAGCGGTCGGACCCTGACACGCTGCATTGGGCCGAGGACAATCTGAACGTTCCGGTCATCGACCACTGGTGGCAGACCGAGACCGGCTGGGCGATCTCCGGCAACCCGCTGGGCGTGCAACTCTTCCCGATCAAGTACGGCTCCGCCACCCGCCCGATGCCGGGCTGGGACGTGCAGATCCTGAACGCCGAGAACAAGCAGGTGCCGCGCGGCGACATCGGCGCCATCTGCGTGAAGCTGCCGCTGCCTCCGGGCACGCTGCCGACGCTGTGGAACGCCGACGACCGCTACAGGAAGTCGTACCTGTCCGACTATCCCGGCTACTACCAGACCGGTGACGCGGGATTCATCGACGACGACGGCTACGTCTACATCATGGCCCGCACCGACGACATCATCAACGTCGCCGGCCACCGCCTGTCCACCGGCGGCATGGAAGAGGTTCTGGCCAGCCACAAGGACGTGGCGGAATGCGCGGTCATCGGCGTCGCCGACGATCTGAAGGGGCAGGTGCCGCTGGGCTTCCTCTGCCTGAAGGCCGGCGTGACCCGTCCGCACGAGGAGATCGTCAAGGAGGTGGTGCAGCTGGTGCGCGAGCAGATCGGCCCGGTCGCCGACTTCAAGCGCGCCGTGGTGGTGGAACGCCTGCCGAAGACCCGCTCCGGCAAGATCCTGCGCGGCACCATGCAGAAGATCGCCGACAACCAGGACTACAAGACCCCGGCGACCATCGACGATCCCGGCATCCTGCCGGAGATCGCCGAGGCGCTGCAGTCGCTCGGCTACGCCAAGGCGCATCAGACCAACTGAGCGCTTTCGCCGGCATCGGCGCGGCGTTCCAAACCCCTCTCCCGGCACCGTCCGGGGGAGGGGTTTTCCTTTTCGGCTAAGCCTTGCCCAGCGCGGCCAGGGAGTCGTCCAGCTCGTCCAGCCGGGCCTGTTCGGCCTCCAGTTCGGCCAGGGCGCGGCGGGCGTTGGCAATGTCGAGATCGAGCTGGTCGCGCCGCCGCCGGATCAGCTCTTCCAGAGGGGTCAGCTCAGCCATGGCCAGCGCCTGGGCGATGGCCGCGTTGCTGCCGCCGCCCAGCGCCAGCCGCAGCATGCGCGTGGTCGGACGGATGCCCTGGGCCTCCAGATGGCGGGCGGTGACCAGGATCTCGATGGTGTCGTGATGGCGTGCCATGGCCCCGCCCTTATGACGCAGTGCGGCGGATTGTGCCAAGAGGCGCGCCGGAACAGGCGGCTCATCCGCGCGCAGCGGCGATTTGCCACAAGGCGGCGCTTCAGGCTGATCGTTTTCGGTACCGCCACCTTTCCGCCGAATTTTTGCTGCACGGGCATCAAAGTCTGGAATAAACGATGAGCGGGGGGCGTTCATCCTGGCGTACCGGGTCCTTGCGAGGGGGCTCGGCCCTGGGAGGGCGCGCCACCCGTTCCTACCTGAAGGAGTGCCATGATCCGCCACCCGGCGGTCCGTGGAGCCTTCGAGGCAACAATCGGGTGCGCGTTTGAGCACGTTCGGGGTCGAGCTGGAAGTCCACATTGCGTCGCTGCGCCGCTACGCGCGCGCGTTGCTGCGCAACCGTTCGGATGCCGAGGATCTGGTGCAGGAGGCGTTGACGCGGGCGGTGGCGCGCGCCGACACCTTCAAGGCGGGGACGAACCTGCGGGCGTGGCTTTTCACCATCCTGCACAACGTCCATGTCAATCAGGTCCGCTCCAAGGCGTCGCGGCCCGACGAGGTCGATGTGGACAGCGTCGAGTCGAAGCTGGTGACCCCGGCCCGGCAGGAGGAACGTGTGGAGTTGCGCGAGATGATGCGCGCGCTCGACGATCTGCCGGAGGAGCAGCGCAAGGTGCTGCTCCTGGTCGCGCTGGAAGGCCTGAAATACGAGGAGGTCGCCGAGACGCTCGGCGTACCGATCGGGACCGTCATGTCGCGCCTCTCGCGGGCGCGCGAGGCGGTCAGGGCGAAGCTGGCGAACGAGGGCTCCGTGGCTCTCAGGCGGGTGAAGTGATGAACGCGCATTGCGTAACGGACGACGAACTGCACGCCTACGTGGATGGGCAACTGGCTCCGGAACGCCGGCTCTTCGTGGAGCGATGGCTGGCCGACGATCCCGATGCCGCCCGCCGGGCCGAGGACTATCGCGCCCAGGCCGCGCTGCTGCACGAACTCTTCGACCCCGTGCTGCGCGAACCGGCCAGCGGCCCGGTCGAGGAGCTGACGGGCAAGCTGCGCGGGCGCATGCCGGGCAACGACAACGCCGCCCCCTGGCACGCCCGCTCGTGGGTGCGCATGGCCGCGGCGGTGATGCTGATCGTCGGCGGGGCCGGCGGCGGCTGGCTGGGCCGCGGCGCCGTCGACCAGTCGCCGGTCGTCCAGCAGCGCCAGACGCTCCAGACCTTCGCCGAGGAGGCCACCCAGGCCCACCGCTTCTACACCTCCGACGAGCGCTTCCAGGTCGAGCTCGGCGCCGACAACCAGGACGAGCTGAACAGCTGGCTGTCCAAGCGCGTCGGGCGCGACGTCTTCGGCCCGGACCTCGGCAAGGTCGGCCTGCGGCTGATCGGCGGGCGGTCGCTGCCCACCGAGCTGGGGGCCGGCGCCCAGTACATGTACGTGAACGAGGCCAACAAGCGCGTCACCCTGTTCGTCGGCGCCCCGCGTTCCGGCAACCCGGCGAAGTTCGGCTTCTCGCAGAACGGCGACGTGGCGACCATCTACTGGGTGGAGGGCCCGCTGGCCTACGCGCTGGCCGGCCGGATGTCCAAGGAGGACCTGCTGCGCGTCGCCGAGGCCGTCTACAACGACGTCAAGGCCGGCCCGCGCCGCCCCGAGCCGCAATCCCAGCAGAACCAGCAGCCCCAGCAGCAGCAAGAGCAGCAACCCCAGCAACAGCAGCAGGACCAGCCGCCGGCCGGGGTCCAGCCGATCAGCGACACGCACAAGCCCAAGGACAGCTGAGCCGGGACGGGAACCGATGCGCGAGGGGCGCCCGCCGCCCCTCGCGCATCCTGGCGGGATGACGGGCCCCTTGCGGGCGTCGGGTTGAGACAACGCCCCGCGCTTCGTTTCCCGGTTTACTCCGGCCCCGCCGCCGCTCCACAATGCGCCGGTGGCGGCGTGGATCGCGGGGCATGCGGGACTGGTTCTTCATCGGCGACAGCCATGTGCAATCCTTCGAGATCGCCGCGACGATCCGCCTGCTCGACCGTCCGGCGCGCTGTCTGCTGGTTCCCGGGGCGACCTCGGTCGGGCTGCGCAACCCGGAAAGCCGGACCCACGCGGTCGCTCTCTTCAAGGACGCCTTGCTGCCCGCCGATCCGAACGCCATTCCGGTGATCCAGCTCGGCGAGGTCGATTGCGGCTTCGTCATCTGGTGGCGGGCGCAGAGACACGGCGATTGCGTCGAGCGGCAGCTGGAGGAGTCGGTGTCCGCCTGCGCCGCCTTCGTGGACGAACTGCTGGAGGGCGGCTATCCCACGCTGGTGCTGACCGGGGCGGTGCTGCCGACCATCCGGGACGGCGAGACCCGGGGCAAGGTCGCGCGGGCCCGGCACGAGGTCACCGCCACGTTGCGCCAGCGCACCGAGCTGACCCATCGCTACAACGCCCGCCTGCGGTGCGAGGCGGAGGCGCGCGGGCTGCCCTTCGTCGACATCACCCCGTGCATCACCGACCCGGACACCGGGCTGGTCGCCGAGGCGTTCCGCAGCCCGAACCCCGCCGACCACCACCTCCACCTCATCCGCGCCGCCGAGGTCTGGGCGGAGGCCCTGAACGCGCTGGACCTGCCGTCATGATCCGCCCAACATGATCCGATTCCCATCCCAGGAGGCCGCGTGACCGACGCGATGGAGCTTCTCCGCGCGGGTGCCGCCGCGCTCCAGCGGGGCGACCGGGCGGGGGCGGAGCGCCGGGTCGTCCGCGCGCTGGCGCTGGTACCCGGCCACGGCGAGGGCTGGAACATCCTGGGCGTGCTGGCCGTCTCCGCGGGCGACCCCGCCGGAGGGGAGGCGCGCTTCCGCCGGGCCTCCGCCTGCGCGCCGGAGAACCCCGCCTACGCGCGCAGTCAGGCCGAATGCCTGAAGCGGCAGGGGCGGGCGGAGCGGGCGGCGTCCCTGCTGGACGGCGCCGCGCGCCGCGGCGTGCTGTCGCCCGACCTCGCCTGCGACCTCGGCGACCTGCGGCTCGGCATGCGGGACGTCGCCTCGGCGATTGCGCTCTACCGGCTGGCTCTGGCGCTGGCCCCCGGCCACGCCCGCAGCCAGAACAACATGGCGGAGGCTCTGGGCAAGGCGGAGCGGCTGGACGCGGGGGCCGACGCCTTCGCCCGGCTGGCGGTGCTGCGCGGCACGGCGGCCGCCTGGGGAGCGGCGGGGGCGGCGCTGTTGGCGGCGTGGCGGCAGGACGAGGCGCGGGCGGCGCTGCGCCGGGCCGTCGCGCTCGACCCGTCCACGGCCGAGCACTGGGCCAACCTGGGCTTCGCCGGCTTGGGGCGGCACGCGGTCGTTCCGGCCGAGGCCGCCTTCGACCGCGCCTTGCGTCTGGCGCCGGAAATGGAGACGGCGCGGGCGGGGCGGGGGACGCTGCGGATGCTCGCCGGGCGCCTGCGCGACGGGGCGGCGGATTACGAGGCGCGGCTGAGCCTGCCCGCCTTCGCGCCGCCGCGATCCTACGGCCGGCCCCTATGGGACGGCCGGGTCCGGCCGGGCCGGACGCTGCTGATCCACGCCGACCGCGGCCATGGCGACGCCATCCAGTTCATCCGCTACGCCCCGCTGCTGCGGGCGCAGGGCATGCGGGTGGTCTTCCACGGTCCGGAAGGGCTGCTCGACCTGTTCCGCGCGTCGGAACTGTTGGACGACCTGTCCGGGCTCGACGGACCGCCGCCGGCCCACGACGTCCACATCCCCATCATGAGCCTGATCCATCGGATGGGCACCGATCTGGACAGCGTGCCCGCCGCCGTGCCCTATCTGCGGGCCCCCGAGGCGGCGGCGCGGCGTTGGGCGGATCGGCTGGCCGGGCTGCGCGGGGTGAGGGCGGGGATGGTCTGGCACGGCTCGGTCGCCTTTCCCTACCATCGCCAGCGCTCGCCGGGCTTTGAGGCGGTGCGGCCGCTGACCGACGTTCCCGGCGTGACGGCGGTCCTGCTCCAGGTCGGCCATGGACGCTCGGACCTGGAGCGCGTCCGCCCGCTCGGCCCGGTCCTCGACATCGGGAGGGAACTGCGCGATTTCGCGGATACCGCCGCGGCGATCCAGGCGCTGGACATCGTGATCAGCCCCTGCACCGCCGTGGCCCACCTCGCCGGAGCGCTGGGGAAGCCGGTGGCGGTGCTGCTTGACCAGGGGGCGGAGTGGCGCTGGATGTGCGGACGGACGGATTCGCCCTGGTACCCGACGGCGCGCCTCTACCGCCAATCCGTGTTCGGCGACTGGACGGAGCCGGTGGAACGGCTGCGCCGCGATCTGGCGGCGCTGAACGGACCCTTGCAGGATGAACCATGACGACACTGTGCGTGACCGGCGCCAACGAGCGCTACTTCATCACCACGCTGGCTTTCCTGGAGGGGCTGACGGGGCGCTTTCCGCTGGAGCAGGTGCGCGTCTGCGATTTCGGCCTGACCGATGGGCAACGCGATTACCTGCGCGCCGCCGGCCTGCTGTTGGATCGCCCGAAGATCCTGCCGGCGGACGCGCATCCCTATCTGTGCAAGGGGCATCTGTCGGAATACTGCTCGGGCGAGGCGTGGGACAGCCTGCTGTGGCTGGACGCGGACATCATGCTGGGTGCTCTCGACCTTGCCGTGGCCGAAGGGCTGGCGGAGGGTCTCCAGCGCTCCGGCAAGGCTCTTGCGCTCACCGGCACGGTGGACCGCATGACCGTGGGCGGGATGATGGAGGAACTGCGCAGTGGCGGCAATTACGTTGCCCCGGCGGAGCGTTTGCTGCGGGAGCGCGGAGTCGAGCCGGAAATGCCTTACCTGTCGTCGGGACTGATGCTGTGGGTTTCCCGCGGGCTGCCGGCGCAATGGGCTATGACCTGCCGGAGCGTGGCTCAGCACGCGCTGTGGGAGCAGAATGTGCTGAATGCGCTGATCCTACCCGATCCTGCCTGCGTGGAAGTGCTCGACGCGCGCGTGTGGCAGGTCTACGACGCGCCTCTGGCCGATGTGGGAATGCCGGAGCCACGGACCCGCAACGGCTTCGTGCTCGACGGGCGCCCTGTCATGACGGTTCATGCCTCATCCCGGAAAGGGCATCACCTGGACGCCGACCTCGCGCTGAACTTCGGGGAGCATGTGCTGAAGGGCTATCTGCGCACCTTCGCCAATCCGGTCCTTCAGCAGCAGCACCTGCGCCATCTGGCCGCCGCGGTCACCCGCAACCGCGCCGCCCTGGCGGAGATCGGCGTCCTGCAGCCGCGATGAGGGTGCGGGAGGCCAGCCGCCTCCCGCACCCGGTCGCTTCGGTCGCAAGCCTTGCGGTCACTCCGCGGCCATCGGCTGCGGCGCGGCGGGCTGGCGGAAGCCATCCAGCAGGGCGGCCTCCTTCGCCTTGGCCGCCTCGACGTTGCGGGCCTTCACCGGGCCGTAGCCGCGCATCTCCTGCGGCAGGCGGGCGATCTCCACCGCCGTGGCGTGGTTGTCGCGGGTCAGGCCGTGCAGGATCTCGCCCATGACGGCTTCGTACTCCGCGATCAGGCGGCGCTCCATGCGACGCTCGGCCAGCCAGCCGAAGGGGTCGAGCGGGCTGCCGCGCAGGCGCTTGCCCTTGGCGAGCAGGCGCAGGGCCTTCAGCATCCACGGGCCGAAGCGCTTCTTCTTCGGCTCGCCGCCGTCCTCGCCGGTCTCGCCCATCACCGGCGGGGCCATATGGAAGACCAGCTTGTAGTCGCCCTCGAACATCCGCCCGACCTGCTCGATGAAGCCGGTGTCGGTGTAGAGCCGGGCGACTTCGTACTCGTCCTTGTAGGCGAGCAGCTTGAAATAGCCCTTCGCCACGGCCTCGGTCAGGGCGGTGGAGCCGGGGAGCCTCTGCCCCTCGACGCGCCGCGTCCAGTCGACCAGCGCGTGGTAGCGGCTGGCATAGGCCGCGTCCTGATAGTCGGTCAGGAAGGCGGTGCGGCGGGCGATGGCCTCGTCCAGGCTGGTCGAGGGGCGGCGCTGGTCGAGGATGAACAGGTCGTGGCCATTGGCGTTAGCGGCGGCCTGCTCCTGCGGCGGGTTGGCGGCGGCCTCCACCGCGGCCAGATCGACGGCGGCGCGGCGGCCCCAGTTGAAGGCGTCGGTGTTCATCTTCACCGCCACGCCGTTCAGCTCGATGGCCTTCAGGATGGCTTCGGCGGTGATCGGGATCAGCCCCTTCTGCCACGCGTAGCCCATCAGGAAGGGGTTGGTGGCGATGCTGTCGCCCATCAGCGCGGTGGCCAGCTTGGTCGCGTCGAAGGCGTTCACCGCCCCTTCGCCGCAGGCCTTGCGGATGTCGGCCACCAGATCGCGGACCGGCACCGTGAAATCCGGCTTCTTCAGGAAGTCCACGGTGATGGTGTCGTGGGTGTTGATGACCGCGCGGGTGTGGCCGTGCGCCATCTTCGACAGGGCGTCGCCCGCCCCGGCGACGATCAGGTCGCAGCCCACCACCGCGTCGGCCCCGCCCGCCGCGATGCGGACGGAATGGATGTCCTCCGGCGTGGCGGCGATGCGGATGTGGCTGGTCACCGCGCCGCCCTTCTGGGCGAGGCCGGTCATGTCGAGCACGCCGACGCCCTTGCCCTCGATGTGGGCGGCCATGCCGAGCAGGGCGCCGATGGTCACCACGCCGGTGCCGCCGACGCCGGTGACGTAGATGCCCCAGGGCCGGTCGAGCGTGGGCAGGGTGGGCGTGCGCAGGTCGGACGGGTCGGCCCCGGCCTTGGCCGCGGCCGGCTTCGGCTTGCGGAGCTGCCCGCCCTCCACCGTCACGAAGCTGGGGCAGAAGCCCTTGGTGCAGGAATAGTCCTTGTTGCAGCTCGACTGGTCGATCTGGCGCTTGCGCCCGAACTCGGTCTCCAGCGGCACCACCGAGACGCAGGAGGACTTGGCCGAACAGTCGCCGCAACCCTCGCAGACCAGCTCGTTGATGACCACGCGCTTGGCCGGATCGACCATCCTGCCGCGCTTGCGGCGGCGGCGCTTCTCGGTGGCGCAGGTCTGGTCGTAGATCAGGACGCTGACGCCGGAAACCTCGCGCATCTCCTTCTGCACGCGCTCCAGGTCGTCGCGGTGCTCGATGGTGGTGTACTGGGGCAGGCCGTCGCCGATGCCGTACTTCTCCGGCTCGTCGGAGACGACGACGATGCGGCCCACGCCCTCGGCGCGGAGCTGGTTGGCGAGCGACTGGACGGTCAGCGTGCCGTCCACCGGCTGGCCGCCGGTCATCGCCACGGCGTCGTTGAACAGGATCTTGTAGGTGATGTTGGCCTTCGCCGCGATGGACTGGCGGATGGCCAGGATGCCGGAATGGTAGTAGGTGCCGTCGCCGAGGTTGGCGAAGATGTGCTTTTCCTCGGTGAAGGGCGCCTGGCCGACCCAGGGCACGCCCTCGCCGCCCATCTGGGTGAAGGTGTCGGTCTTGCGGTCCAGCCAGGTCGCCATGTAGTGGCAGCCGATGCCGCCCAGCGCGCGGCTGCCCTCCGGCACATGGGTGGAGGTGTTGTGCGGGCAGCCGGAGCAGAAGGTCGGCTTGCGGATGACGCGGGCCTGATGGGCCTTCTGCTTCTCCTGCGCGTCCAGGAAGGCGACGCGGCGCTTCAGGTTCTCGTTGTCGACGAAGCGCTCCAGCCGGCGCCCGATGACCACGGCGATCTGGGCCGGGGACAGTTCGCCGGCGGAGGGAAGGATCCACTCGCCGTGCTCGTCGAACTTGCCGACCACCTTCGGGCGCACGTCGGGGTGCCAGTTGTAGAGCTGCTCCTTGAGCTGGTTCTCGATGACCGCGCGCTTCTCCTCGACCACGACGATCTCGTCCAGCCCCTCGGCGAAGTGGCGCACGCCGTCGCGCTCCAGCGGCCAGGGCATGCCGACCTTGTAGACGGTCAGGCCCCAGTCGGCGGCCATCTCCTCGGTGATGCCCAGCTCGTCGAAGGCCTGCCGGACGTCCAGATAGCTCTTGCCGGTGGTGACGATGCCGAAGCGCGGGCGCGGCGAGGCCATCATCACCTTGTCCAGCCGGTTGGCACGCGCGAACGCCAGGGCGGCGTACAGCTTGTGCTTCATCAGCCGGTATTCCTGCTCCAGCGGCGGGTCTGGCCAGCGGATGTTCAGGCCGCCCGGCGGCATCGCGAAGTCGGCGGGGACGATCGGGCTGACGCGGTGCGGGTCGATGTACACCGAGGCCGAGGTGTCCACCGTCTCGGCGATCGTCTTCATGGCGATCCAGCAGCCGGAATACCGGCTCATCGCCCAGCCGATCAGGCCGTAATCCAGAATCTCCTGCACGCCCGACGGGTTCAGCACGGGGATCATCGCGTGCATGAAGGCGTGTTCGGACTGGTGCGGGAAGGTGGAGGACTTGGCGTTGTGGTCATCGCCGGTCAGCACCAGCACGCCGCCGTTGCGCGAGGTGCCGGCGGCGTTGGCGTGCTTGAACACGTCACCGGAGCGGTCGACGCCCGGACCCTTGCCGTACCACATGGAATAGACGCCGTCGTACTTGGCGCCGGGGAACATGCCGACCTGCTGGCTCCCCCAGACCGCGGTGGCGCCCAGCTCCTCGTTCACGCCGGGCTGGAAGCGGATGTGGTTCTTCTCCAGGAACTTGCGCGCGTTCCACAAATTCTGGTCGAAGCCACCCAAGGGCGATCCGCGGTAACCCGAAATGAAACAGGCGGTGTTCAGCCCAGCGGCAAGGTCGCGCTGGCGCTGCATCATCGGAAGGCGCACCAGCGCCTGGGTTCCCGTCAGGTACACGCGCCCTTGTTCAAGCGCGTACTTGTCGTCCAGGGTCACGGTTGCGAGAGCCATTGTTCCATCCCCTTTATGGCGCCCTGAAAAGCGCTGTTCGGGGCGCGTTCGCCGCGCCGCTTCTTGTGTTTGTTCGACCAGCAAAAAGGTAACGAAGGCTGTCTTATTCGGCAACCGGCGCCGGGGCTGCTCCTGCAAAAAGCAAGGAACGGTCCGGCGCTCGCAGCGCTGTGAAACGGACAGGCGGGAATCGCCCTCCGGCGGGACATTCCCGCTCGCGTTCCAAAGCGTTCGACCGCTGCCCTCTCCCTAACCCTCTCCCGCTTCGCAGGGGAGGGGACTGCCGCCGCTTCGCAGACGGCACCCTCTCCCGCAAAGCTCTCGCGCAAACCAAAGGTTTGCGCTGACGCGGCAGGCGGACCTTTGGTCCGCCGAGAGCGGTGGAGGGCTGGGGTGGGGGCCACTTATCGGATATGGGACGTCTTCAGGCCGGCGGGAGGGGAGGATGACCGGACGAATGACCAGCGTCGCCCCCGTGGTCCGGCGCGCCGAAGGCGCCGTCCGGCCACAGGCTGGGGCCGTTGCCGTCGCGCAGGCTGAGGCTGCGCACCATCGCGCGCAGGGCGCCGATCATGACGCGCAGGGCGGCGGTCGATTCGGTCCCGCCGCCGATGCTGACGGTCCAGCGCAGGGCGTCCATATGGGCCTGCACCGCCTCCTGGAAGCTTTCCCCGTCATGGTCCACCCAGGTGACGCAGGTGGACAGCGACGCGACGATGGCGGTGGCCGCGGCGTTGCCGGCCGCGGCGAGTTGAAGGTCGGAGACCGCGTGGCGCAGCCGCGTGCCAAGCGCGTCGGGGCAGGCCACCGCCCGCTCCATCCGGTCGAGCGCCAGCACCAGACGGACCATCTGCGGATCGGTGGAACGCAGCGGACCCGTTCCGGACGGGCCGGGCGGGCGCGGCGGCGGCAGGCGCAGCGGGGCGGGCGCGGAGGCGATCGCCGGACGGGCCGGCGCCGGGTGCGCGGCGGGAGGCGTGTTGTTGTTCGTCGGCTTCGCCGTGGCCGACTCGCTCTGGGAACGGCCGCCGCGGCGCGGGTTGTTCAGCACGGTTTCGATCCGCCGGGCGATGGTTGCGGCGGAGGCCGGCTTGGCGAGGACGGTGTCCGCCCCGGCGTCCCAGGCGGCGCGCACGGTGGCGACGTCGGCGTTGGCGGTCAGCACGATGATCGGAAGATCGGGGCTGAGGCAGCTGACCGAGCCGCGCACCCAGCGGACGAGCTGCCCGCCGCCCACCGGTTCCATCACCCAGTCGGTGACCATCAGGTCGTAGGGCTCCCGGCGCAGCAACTCCATCGCCTCCTGCCCGTTGGCGGCCGGGGCGACCTGACCCACGCCCCAATGCTCCAGCATGTCCCGCAACGCCCGCAGCAGCAGCGGGTTGTTCTCGACGACCAGGATCTTCAGGTGGGTCGGGTAGCGGCGCGGCATGTCGGGTCCGAAGGTTCGGGAACGAAGCGTTACCGAATATCCGAACGCCGCCCTGGGATTTCAGGACGCGGAGACGTGTTAGCGCCAATCGGCGCGCGACCGGGGGAGCCTTTTCGCCTCATGGAGTGCGCTTGGTCTTCGGCTCCCCCGTCCGGTGACTTGGTCGAGGTCCGGGGTGCCTCTAGCGGACCAATGCGAGATCCTTCAGGACGGCCACCTCGTGGGCCTGCTCGTCCAGGCGGGCCTTCACGGCGTCGCCGATGGAGATCACCCCGGCGAGGTCGCCCGCCTCGTTGCACACCGGCACATGGCGGTGGCGGCGCAGCGTCATCATCTGCATCAGGTCCTTGATCGTGTCCTCCGGCCGGCAGGTCTTGACCTGGCGGGTCATCAGATCCTCCACCGGCATGTCCAGCGCGTCGGCGCCATGCATCGCCACGGCGCGGACGATGTCGCGCTCCGACAGGATGCCGGCCAGCCGGCCCCGGCGGTCGCACACCACCAGGGCGCCGATGCGCCGGTCGGTCAGCGCGCGGGCGGCGGTCCGGATGGATTCGGACGGCAGGATCGATGCGACGGTGTGGCCTTTGCGGTTCAGAACCTCGGAAACGACGGTCATGTCCACCCTCCCTCTTTGGGATTGGCGAATCGGCGGGGTCCGATTCGGAATGAGCGTGGAGCGGCTGGCGGTTCCGGCAAGGGCGTTACGGCCCGGATCGGAAAATCGGTTTTGCCGCCCCGCCGGGGCCGCTATGCATGAGAGCGACGTGTGGACGGGGAAGGGAGAACGCGCATGACCACCGAGCAGAAGGTTCTTCGCCTGTCCATCGCCGTCACGGTGCTGCTGGCGGGTGCCGGCATCCTGTTCGGCCTGCTGTCGGGCTCCTTCGCCATCGTCTTCGACGGCATCTATTCGCTGGTGGACGCCAGCATGACGACGGTGACGCTGCTGGTGTCGAACCTGATCGCCGCCTCCACCGCCGCCTCCACTGCCGGCGGTCCGCGCCGCGGCAAGCTGGCCGAGCGTTTCACCATGGGCTTCTGGCACCTTGAGCCCATGGTCCTCGGGCTGAACGCCACGCTGCTGATGGGAGCGGCGATCTACGCGCTCATCAACGCCGTGGGCAGCCTGATGACCGGTGGCCGCGACCTCGCCTTCGACCACGCGATCGTCTACGCGGCGGTAACCGTTCTCGTCGCGGCCGGCATGGCGGTCTTCGCGACGCGGGCGAACCGGACGGTCCGCTCCGATTTCCTGGCGCTCGACGCGAAGGCCTGGATCATGTCGGCGGCGCTCACCGCGGCGCTGCTCGTCGCCTTCGTCTTCGGGTACCTGATCCAGGGCACCCGGCTTCAGTGGCTGTCGCCCTACATCGACCCGGCGGTGCTGGCCCTGGTCTGTCTGGTGGTCATCCCGATTCCGGTCGGCACGATGCGGCAGGCGCTGGCCGACGTCCTGCTGGTCACCCCCGCCGACCTCAAGCGGCACGTCGACGCCGTCGCCTCGGACATCCTGCGGCGCCACGGCTTCTCCTCCTACCGCGCCTATGTCGCGCGGGTGGGGCGGGGGCGGCAGATCGAGCTGTTCTTCATCGCCCCGAGCGGCTGGCCGCCGCGCAGGCTGGAGGAGTGGGACAGGATCCGCGACGAGGTCGGCGCGGCCATCGGCGGCGAAGGCCCCGACCGCTGGCTCACCATCGTCTTCACCAGCGACGCGGAATGGGCGGAATGACGGCCGGTCCTGTGGACGGTCCGGGATGCGCATATTAGAGTGTCCTTGACAAACGGAGCGCGTGGCGCGGGCGGAGGGTGACGGGATGGCCGGCAATTGCTGTGGCGGGTCTTGCGGAGGCGGTGGCGGAAACGGACGCCCGAACGTCGGGCGGCCCATGGGAGGGCAGCAGGCCGACTACCGCCGCACCTTGCGCATGGCGCTGCTCGTCAACGGGTTGATGGCCGCCGTCGCGCTGGCCGCGGGGCTGGAGACCCAATCCATGGCCCTGCGGGCGGGCGCGCTGGATTTCATGGCGACCGCGATGACCTACGGGGTCAGCCTGTGGATGATGGGGCGCGGGCTGGAGTCCCGTGGCTGGGCCACGCTGGCGAAAGGCTTGGCGTTGACCGTCCTGGGGCTGGGGGTGCTGGCCGCCACGGCGTGGAGCGCCTATGCCGGAACCGTTCCCGACGCGCCGGTGATGAGCCTCGTCGCGCTTCTCGGGGTGGGGGCGGCCCTGTCGGTGGCGGTCCTGCTGTTCGCCGGACGGCGCGGCGGATTGACGCTGCGCGCGGTCTGGCTGTGCGTCCGTAACGGCGTGCTGGCCAACGCCGCGGTGATGCTGGCGGCGGCGGGGGCCTGGGTGATGGGGCAAGGCTGGCCGGACCATCTGGTCGCCGCGGTCATTGCCGCCACCGTGCTGTCCGGCGCGGTGACGGCCCTGCGGCAGGCGGTGGCGGAACTCCGCGCGTGGCACGCGCCCGCCGACCCGACCGGTTTGGGGAAGGGGGCTTGACAGAGGCGCATCCCTGTGGCGAACTCGATGCCATGATTTTCGTTGCGCCCTCCCTGTCGCGTCGTTGGTGGTGGCCCGTCTAACCGGGCCGGCCAGCCGACGCGCGTGAGCGCACACAGCATCGAAAGGCCGCCCGGAGCTTCCGGGCGGCCTTTTTCCTGACCAGGGAATCCAGGTGTCGAGCAAGGGAACTCCGGGTGTCCGTCCGCCAACGGATCGACCACCGGAGACCCCACCATGTATCCCGCCGATCTCCTCGCTTCGCCCACCTTTCTCGAACCGCTGCGTTTCCGGACGCGCGGCGGCGTGACCGTGACGCGGCGCGCCACGGCGCTCGACCCGCGGAACGCGCTCGATCCGGTGATCGACGCGCTGGACCGCCGCCGCGGCCTGCTGCTGGCCGGTGGGGTCGAGGCGCCGGGCCGCTACCGCCGCCACGCGCTGGGCTTCACCGACCCGCCGCTGGCGCTCACCGCGCGCGGGCGGACGCTGCGCATCGATGCGCTGAACGCGCGGGGCCGCGTGCTGCTGCCGGCCGTCGCCGAGGCCCTGCGCGGCCTGGAGGCGCTGGCCGGGCTTGAGGAGGCGCCGTCGCGGGTCACCGCCCTGGTCCGCAAGCCCCGCCACCCCTTCCCGGAGGAGGAGCGGAGCCGCCAGCCGTCGGTCTTCTCGGTCCTGCGCGCGATGCTGGCCCTGTTCGCCACCGACGACGACCCGCTGCTCGGGCTCTACGGGGCCTTCGCCTACGATCTCGCCTTCCAGTTCGAGCCGATCCGCCTGCGGCTGGAGCGGCCGGACGATCAGCGCGATCTGGTGCTCTACCTGCCGGACCGGCTCGTCGCCCTGGACCCCGTGACGGGCCTCGCGCGGCTCGTCGCGTACGAGTTCGCCACGGCGGCGGGAAGCACCGAGGGGCTGGAGCGCGGCGGGCGCGATCACCCCTACCGCCCGGAGATCAACGGCCCCGACATCGAGGCCGGGACGGGCTGCGATCACGCGCCCGGCGAGTATCAGCGCGTCGTCGAGAGCGCCAAGGCCGCCTTCCGCCGCGGCGACCTGTTCGAGGTGGTGCCCGGCCAGACCTTCGCCGAGCCCTGCGCCGACGCGCCCTCGGCGGTGTTCCGGCGGCTGCGCGCCGCCAACCCGGCGCCCTACGAGGCCTTCGTCAATCTCGGGCGGGGCGAGTTCCTCGTCGCGGCCAGCCCGGAGATGTACGTGCGGGTGTCCGGCGGGCGGGTGGAGACCTGCCCGATTTCCGGCACCGTGGCGCGCGGTGCCGACGCGCTGGGCGACTCTTCCCAGATCCTCCGCCTGCTGACCTCGGCCAAGGACGCGGCGGAGCTGACCATGTGCACCGACGTCGACCGCAACGACAAGGCGCGGGTGTGCGAGCCGGGGTCCGTCCGGGTGATTGGGCGGCGGATGATCGAGCTGTACTCCCGCCTGATCCACACGGTGGACCATGTGGAGGGGCGGTTGCGGCCCGGCCTCGACGCGCTGGACGCCTTCCTCACCCACACCTGGGCGGTGACGGTGACCGGGGCGCCCAAGCGCTGGGCCATGCAGTTCCTGGAGGACACGGAGCGGTCGCCGCGCCGCTGGTACGGCGGGGCCTTCGGCCGGCTGGGCTTCGACGGCGGGATGGACACCGGCCTGACCCTGCGCACCATCCGCATGGCCGAGGGCGTCGCGTATGTGCGGGCGGGGGCGACACTGCTGGCCGACAGCGATCCGGACGCGGAGGACGCCGAATGCCGCCTGAAGGCCGCCGCCTTCCGCGACGCCATCCGCGGGACGACGGCGGGTGCGGCGCCCGCTCGTCCGGCGGCTGTCAAGGGCGGGCGGGGCCGGCGGGTGCTGCTGGTGGATCACGACGACAGCTTCGTCCACACGCTGGCCGATTACCTGCGCCAGACCGGCGCGTCGGTGACGACGCTGCGTCACAGTCACGCGCGGGCGGCGCTGGCCGAACAGTCATCGTCCCAGTCGGGGCCGGATCTGGTCGTGCTGTCCCCCGGTCCGGGCCGCCCGGCGGATTTCGACGTGGCCGGCACCATCGACGCGGCGCTGGCGCTCGGCCTGCCGGTGTTCGGGGTCTGCCTGGGCCTGCAGGGGATGGTGGAGCGGTTCGGCGGGGCGCTGGACGTGCTGCCGGAGCCGGTCCATGGCAAGGCGACGGAGGTTCGGGTGCTGGGTGGCGCGCTGTTCGCCGGCCTGCCGGAGCGGCTGACAGTCGGTCGCTACCACTCGCTGGTGGCGCGGCGCGACCGGCTGCCGGCGGATCTCAGGGTCACCGCCGAGACCGCCGACGGTCTGGTGATGGCGGTCGAGCACCGGCGGCTTCCGCTCGCCGCCGTGCAGTTCCACCCCGAGTCGATCCTGTCGCTCGACGGTGGGGCCGGTCTCGCCCTGCTGGACACTGTGATGGACCGGCTGGCCGCCGGCATCCTGGCGGACGCGGCGGCGTGACGGGGAAGGGGCCGGGGGTGGTTACTCCACCATCCCCAGCGCTTCCTTGTAGAGTTCCAGGATGGCTTCCTGCTCCTGACGGTCGGCCTTGTCCATTTTGCGCAGCCGGATGATCTGGCGGATGATCTTGGTGTCGAATCCGGTGCCCTTGGCCTCGGAGTAGACCTCCTTGATGTCCTCCTGCAGGCCGCGCTTCTCTTCTTCCAGGCGCTCGATGCGCTCCACGAAGGATTTCAGGCGATCCGCCGCAATGCCGCCGACGTCGGACATGATAAGGGTAACCTCAAATTGGGTGCTTCCGGGGAATCCGGCGCGGACGATATCGGCGGGCGCCGTCGATGGCAAGCGACTCCCGGCGTCGTCGGCGCGGATGCCACAGGGCCGGCCCATCGGCGGCACGCCATGGCCGGGTGTGCCCGGATAGTGGGATACGCCCGCGGCGGGGACCGCCGCCTCGGATGGACGCCTGATGCGAAAGACCGATGGCGGGACCTTGCGAAAGCGGCGACCTTGCACTTTCCGTTGCACGCGGGCGTGCCAACCCTCTCCGGGCTGTTGCGCCGCACCCGTCACCGCTGGTAATACCATCGACGCTCTAGAGCTTCACAAAGTCACATAAATCCGGCATTGATGCCGACGGTCTAGGCCGATTGCACGCAAATCGGCCACTTGCGGCAGGGGAGATAAACAACCATGAAAATCGCCATACCCAGGGAGCGGCGCGCGGGCGAGAATCGCGTCGCGGCTTCTCCGGAGACGGTCAAGAAACTCAAAGCCCTCAGCCTGGAAGTGGTCGTGGAGACCGGGGCCGGTCTGGGCTCGAACCTGCCGGACCGGGTCTATCAGGACGCCGGCGCGGAGATCGCGCCGGACGCCGCGTCGGCGTTGGCCGACGCCGACATCGTGCTGAAGGTGCAGCGCCCGCTGCTGGCCGGGGAAGGGGACCTCGACGAGCTGGCGCTGCTCAAGCGCGGCGCGCTGCTGTTCGCCATCCTCAACCCCTACAACAGCCGCGACCATGTGGCGGCCTACGCGGCGGCCGGGGTCAACGCGTTTGCCATGGAGTTCATGCCGCGCATCACCCGCGCCCAGGTCATGGACGTGCTGTCCTCGCAGGCCAACCTCGCCGGCTACAAGGCGGTGGTGGACGCCGCCAGCGAGTACGGCCGGGCCTACCCGATGATGATGACCGCGGCGGGCACGGTGCCGCCGGCGCGCGCCTTCATCATGGGCGTCGGCGTGGCCGGCCTGCAGGCGATCGCCACGGCCAAGCGGCTGGGCGCCATCGTCTCGGCGACCGACGTGCGTCCGGCGGTCAAGGAGCAGGTGCAGAGCCTCGGCGGCAGCTTCGTCGCGGTGGAGAACGACGAGTTCAAACAGGCCGAGACGGCGGGCGGCTACGCCAAGGAGATGTCCGACGACTACAAGCGCCAGCAGGCGGCGCTGGTGGCCGAGCACATCAAGAAGCAGGACATCGTCATCACCACGGCGCTGATCCCCGGGCGCAAGGCGCCGATCCTGGTGACGCGCGAGCATGTCGCCTCGATGAAGCCGGGCTCGGTGATCATCGATCTGGCGGTCGAGCAGGGCGGCAACGTCGAGGGCTCGGAGCTGGGCAAGGTCGTCACCACGGAGAACGGGGTGAAGATCGTCGGCCACACCAACTACCCCAGCCGCATCGCCGAGAGCGCCTCGCTACTCTACGCCAAGAACCTGCTCGCGCTGCTGCAGTCGCTGCACGACAAGGAGAAGGGCGTCACGCTCAACTGGGACGACGAGATCGTGAAGGCCATCGCGCTCACCCGCGATGGGCAGGTCGTCCATCCCGCCTTCGCCGGCCAGACGGTCTAAAGGCCGGACGGAATTAGGGAGAGACACTTATGGATCAGACTCAATTGTCCAGCCGCGTCGCCGAGCTGAAGGCCCAGCTCGCCGCGGCCAGCCAGCAGATCGACGCGCTCGCCGCCCAGGCCGCCGCGCTCGGCCACGCCGCCCCCGTCGCGGACGCGGCGAGCCACGGCAGCTTCTTCATCACCGGCCTGACGGTGTTCGTTCTGGCCTGCTTCGTGGGCTACTACGTGGTGTGGCGGGTGACGCCGGCGCTGCACTCGCCGCTGATGGCGGTGACCAACGCGGTGTCCTCGGTGATCATCGTCGGCGCCCTGATCGCCGCCGGCCCGGCCGGCTTCGGCTTCTCCAAGATCATGGGCTTCCTCGCCGTCATCCTGGCCAGCGTCAACATCTTCGGCGGCTTCCTGGTCACCCAGCGCATGCTGTCGATGTTCAAGAAGAAGGGCAAGTAACCATGGAAAGCCTCTCCGCCCTTCTTTACCTCGTCGCCTCGGTCTGCTTCATCATGGCCCTGCGCGGCCTGTCCAGCCCGGAGACCTCCCGCCAGGGCAACCTCTTCGGCATGGCCGGCATGACCATCGCCGTGCTGACCACGCTGGCCCTGCCCATCGTCCAGTCCTACTGGATGATCGTGCTCGGCATCGCCATCGGCGGCGGCATCGGCTACGTCATCGCCAAGAAGATCGAGATGACCGCCCTGCCGCAGCTCGTCGCCGCCTTCCACTCGCTGGTCGGTCTGGCCGCGGTGTTCGTGGCGCTGTCGGCCTTCTACTCGCCCGAGGCCTACGGCATCGGCGTGCCCGGCGCCATCGCCAAGGGCTCGCTGGTCGAGATGGCGCTGGGCACCGCCATCGGCGCCATCACCTTCACCGGCTCGATCGTCGCCTTTGCCAAGCTGCAGGGCCTGGTCACCGGCAAGCCGCTGGTCTTCCCCTACCAGCACCACCTCAACGCCGGCCTCGGCGTCCTCACCGTCCTGCTCATCATCTGGCTGGTGCAGTCGAATTCCGGCGCGGCGATGTGGATCATCGTGCTGGTCGCGCTGGCGCTGGGCTTCCTGCTGATCCTGCCGATCGGCGGCGCCGACATGCCGGTGGTGATCTCGATGCTGAACAGCTATTCCGGCTGGGCGGCGGCGGGCATCGGCTTCACGCTGCAGAACAACCTGCTGATCGTCACGGGCGCGCTGGTCGGCTCGTCGGGCGCGATCCTGTCCTACATCATGTGCAAGGGCATGAACCGCTCGATCTTCAACGTTATCCTGGGCGGCTTCGGCGGCGACAGCGGGGCGGCGTCGGCGGCGGCCGGCGGCGGCGAGCGCGGCACGGTCAAGGCCGGCTCGCCGGAGGACGCGGCCTACATCATGAAGAACGCCCAGTCGGTGATCATCGTGCCCGGTTACGGCATGGCGGTGGCCCAGGCCCAGCACGCGCTGCGCGAGATGGCCGACCTGCTGAAGAAGGAAGGCGTCGAGGTCAAGTACGCCATCCACCCGGTGGCGGGGCGCATGCCGGGGCACATGAACGTGCTGCTGGCCGAGGCCAACGTGCCCTACGACGAGGTGTTCGAGCTGGAGGACATCAACCGCGACTTCAGCACGGCGGACGTGGCCTTCGTAATCGGCGCCAACGACGTGACCAACCCGGCGGCCAAGACCGACCCGCAGTCGCCGATCTACGGCATGCCGATCCTCGACGTCGAGAAGGCCAAGACGGTGTTCTTCATCAAGCGCGGCATGGCCGCCGGCTACGCCGGCGTCGAGAACGAGCTGTTCTTCCGCCCCAACACCATGATGCTCTTCGGCGACGCCAAGAAGGTCACCGAAGAGGTCGTGAAGTCGATGGAGTGACCCGCGCCCTCATGGCTGTGGGTTAAGATGAACCCCCGGGGCAGGCTCGCCCCGGGGGTTTCTTTTTTTGCCCCCAGGAAACGGAGAGAGGACGCCATGCCCGCCTACATCATCGCCGACGTGAACGTGACGAATCCCGCGGCCTATGAAAATTACAAGAAGCTGACCCCGAACGCGGTCGCCAAAAACGGCGGGCGCTTCATCGCCCGCGGCGGGCAGGCGGAGGAGCTGGAGGGCGGCTGGCAGCCCGACCGCGTGGTCATCCTGGAATTCTCGGACTACGCCGCCGCGAAGGCCTTCTACGACAGCCCCGAGTACCGCGAGGCGCGCGAGGCCCGGAAGGACGCCGCCGACTTCCGCATGATCGTGGTGGACGGCGCCTGACGCTCCCCGGAACAAGAAAAAAGCCGTGCGGGGCCGCACGGCTTTTTCTTCCGGAAAGGGAAGGGTGCCCTTACGCCTTCTTGATGCCGAAGCAATGCTCCGGACCGGGGAAGCTACGGGCCTTCACCTCGGCGGCGTAGGTCGCGGCGGCGTCGCCGATGGCGGTGCCGAGCTGGGCGTAGCGCTTGACGAACTTGGGCTGGAACTCGCCGAACAGGCCGAACATGTCGTCGGACACCAGGACCTGCCCGTCGCAGGCGGGGGAGGCGCCGATGCCGATGGTCGGGACGGTCACATCCTCGGTGATCTGGCGGGCCAGCGACTCCATCGTGCCCTCGATGACCAGGGAGAAGGCGCCGGCCTCGGCGATGGCGCGGGCGTCGGCGCGGATGCGCTCCGCCGCCTCCGGATCGCGGCCCACCGCCTTGTAGCCGCCGAGCGCGTTGACCGACTGCGGCAGCAGCCCGACATGGCCCATCACCGGGATGCCGCGGGTGGTCAGGTAGGCCACCGTCTCGGCCATCTCCAGCCCGCCTTCCACCTTCACCGCCTGGGCGCCGCTCTCCGCCATGACGCGGGCGGCGTTGCGGAAGGCCACCTGGGGGCTTTCCTGGTAGCTGCCGAAGGGAAGGTCGACGACCACGCAGGCGTGACGCGAGCCGCGCACCACGGCGGCGCCGTGGGCGATCATCATGTCGAGCGTGACGGGAAGCGTGCTGTCGAAGCCGTAGACCACCATGCCCAGCGAGTCGCCGACCAGCAGCAGGTCGACATGCGGGTCGAGCAGCCGGGCGACCGGAGTCGTGTAGGCGGTCAGGCAGACGATCGGCTCCCCGCTCTTGCGCGCGCGCAGCGCCGGCACGGAGACGCGCGGAGTGTCCTTGGATGCGCTCATTGGCGACCCTCCCTATTCTTTTCTTGGCAGATCTTCCTTTGTGCGGCGAAGCGGACCGCAGATGCACCAAAACCGCCCACGCGCAGACGCGGGGCGGCAGGTGCAAGACACAAGAGGGGCAAGCGCGCGAACGCGCATGGATGCCCGGCGCGCCGGAGCGCGCCTGTCAATCCGGCGCGAAACGCGCCTGAGGATTAATAGCCCTCGCGCTCCATGCGCTTGCGGAGCAGCTTGCGGGTGCGACGCACCGCTTCAGCCTTCTCACGCGCGCGCTTCTCCGAGGGCTTCTCGTAGTTCCGGCGCAGCTTCATTTCCCGGAAAATGCCCTCGCGCTGCATCTTCTTCTTCAGCGCGCGGAGGGCCTGATCGACGTTGTTGTCTCGGACCAGAACTTGCACGTTAACCGTCACCTTTATCAAGTGAGCCGAGTTGCCATGAGGCAACAAACAGGCATGCGACAGGCATGCGCTTTCGGGCGCACCCCTTGTGTGGACCTTTATGTAGCACGGACGGGGCCGCCTGTGAAGCGGAGTCTTCCAACCCTGGGGGCCCCAAGGCGACAATGCGTGGGCAAAACGGTTGTCCGGCGCCCCGCGGCGCCCAGATAATAGGGCATGGCCCTGTTGAAGATTGCCCGCATGGGGCACCCGGTGCTGCGCAAGGTCGCAGACCCCGTGCCCGACCCGACGGCCCCGGAGATCCGGCGGCTGGCGTCCGACATGATCGACACCATGCTGGACGCGCCCGGAGTCGGGCTGGCGGCCCCGCAGGTGCACGAATCGCTGCGCATGATCGTGTTCCGTGTTCCCGCCCTGCGCTCCGGCGGCGAATCGGTGGAGCCGACGGTGCTCATCAACCCGGTGATCGAGCCGCTGGACGGCGGACTGGAACACGGGATGGAGGGTTGCCTGTCGATTCCCGAGCTGCGCGGCGTCGTTCCGCGATTCGCCCGCATCCGCTACCGCGGCGTCGGGCTGGACGGCGAACCCTTTGAGCGCGAGGCGTCGGGGTTCCACGCCCGGGTCATCCAGCACGAGTGCGATCATCTGGACGGCGTGCTTTACATCGACCGGATGACCGATCTGCGCTATCTGGCCTTCACCGACGAGGCGCATCACATCACCGAGGCGCTGGAACAGCAGGAGGGGAGAGACTGACATGGACGCTGCGCTGGACATGGACGCGGTGCGGGACGACATCCTGCTCTCCACGCTTCCCAACATCGTGTTCGACGGCTGGAGCCAGCAGGCGCTGCGCGACGGCGCGCAGATGGCCGGCTACGACACGGCGACCATGCACCGCGCCTTCCCCGGCGGCGTGCCGGAGCTGGTCGAGCATTTCGGCGCCTGGACCGACCGCCGCATGCTGGCCGAGATGGACAAGCATCCGCTCGACGAGATGAAGGTGCGCGAGAAGATCGCGCTCGCCATCCGCACCCATTTCGAGGTGCTGGAACCGCATATGGAGGCGAAGCGCCGCCTGCTCGCCTACCTCGCCATGCCGCAGAATCTCGGCATGGGGCTGACCATGCTCTACCGCACGGTGGACGCCATGTGGTTCGCGGCGGGCGACACCGCCACCGACTTCAACCATTACACCAAGCGCGCCACGCTGGCCGCGGTGCTCAGCTCCGCCACCTTCTACTGGCTGGATGACCGGTCGGAGGGCCATGCGGAGACCTGGGCCTTCGTGGACCGCCGTCTCGGCGACGTGATGAGCATGGGCAAGGCGATGTCCGCCATGGGCCGCGCCGGGCGCCTCCTCAGCCATCTGCCGAGCCCGGCGCGCTTCGCCCGTCAGGTCCGCCAGCGCGCCGGAAACGCCCCGGTGGACACCGCCTCCGCCCACATGGCGGAAAACATCTGAGGGCTCAGGCCTTCACTTGCCCGCGGGCACTTTTCTGCGGGCGGGCTTTTTGGCGGCGGCGGTGCGGATCGCCGCCGCCAGGGCCGGGCGGGCCCAGAACAGAAGCTCGTCGGGATCGTCCAGCGCCGAGTCGGGCGGCGGGAAGTAGGGCAGCACCGTCGGCTTGTCGTCGAACGGCTTGAAGGGGCGCAGGCCCAGCGCCTCGTAGTCCGGGCGGTTGCCGTCGTCGGCCTTGAAATACAGGATGTTGCGGGCGACCAGGGCGAACACGACGCCGTCGCAATAGACCGCGTAGCCACCGAACATGCGGCGGGCGGTGATGGCCCCCAGGGGCGTCAGCGACTCGCACAGGAAACGGACGAGTTCGCTGACCGTGGCCATGGCGGAAAACTTATTTTTTGCGGAAGGCGTCGAGCGCCACGACCTCGCCGCGCTTCGGCTCCTCGCCGGAGCGGTCGGAGTCGGGCTTGCCGGCGTCGGCCCTGGCCGAATCGGGTTTGGCCGAGTCGGATTTGGCGAGCTTCGCGATGGACGGCTTCGTGCCGTCCGAAGCCTTCCGCTCGGGCGCCTCGCGTCCGGGGATGGTAGCGACGTCCGCCGATTCGGCGGGCTCCACCGGCTGGAACTGCAGGGCGAAATTCTCCGACGGATCGGCGAAGGTGGTGATGGCGGCATAGGGAATGACCAGCCGCTCATGCACGTTGTTGAAGCTCAGCGTCACCTCGAAATGATCGTCGAGCGCCTCCAGCCCATAGAACTGGTACTGGATCACGATGGTCATTTCGTTGGGATACTGGGACGACAGATATTCTGGGATGTCGACGCCCGGGTAGCCCGTCCGGAAGGTCAGGTAGAAGTGATGATCGCCGGGGAGCCCGCGGTCCGTCACCTGGCGGAGCGCGTCACGGACGACACCGCGCAGGGCGGCCTCGACCATGCGGTCATAACGCAACTGCTCTCTCGGCATTCTTGGGCGGGTCCTTAACGCCAGACGGGTAAGTGTGGGCCTTCTGTTGCTAGGCGGCCCACGGCCCCACCCTCAGGTGCTACCCATCGGGGATTGATTTCGGTCAGTTACCGCTGTTAGGCGGCAACGGCGACCGGAGCAACGTTGTCGTTGGCAACTATTGCAATGGCCCGATAACGGCGGAACCATGCCGGGCGAAGACCATGCCTTTACCACGCGTGTCGATCCTATTTCGCCCCCAACGAACCCGCTCCCCACGGCAACGCCCGGGAGACCGGTGGTTTGTTTGGTGGAGGCGCCGGGTACCGCCCCCGGGTCCACAACGCTTATTCCGCAAGGCGTTTATCGCCATAGTCGGCTGCTGCCGACGGACCCAATATAGGCCCTTCGTCCGGAGATGGAAAGGGGGTGCCGCGGATTCTGACCGGAGGCCGCCGCGAAGGGGGTGACTGGCCGGGTCCGGGGACGTAGAGTGCCGCCCGAATTCAGTCCCCGGAGTACCCATGCCGATCACGCCCGAGCAGCGCGCCGAGATCGACCGCCTGCGCGCCGTCACCGCCACCACCCGCCGCGCCACCGTTCCGGCCCTGGAGGAGATCCTCTACGAGCCGCTGGAGGTCCTGGACCACGGCTTCGTGCGCGTCGTCGACTACATGGGCGACGATTCGGCCGTCGTCCAGGCGGCGCGCGTGTCCTACGGCAAGGGCACCAAGAAGGTCACCGAGGACGCCGGCCTCATCAAGTATCTGATGCGCCATCGCCACTCGACCCCGTTCGAGATGTGCGAGATCAAGTTCCACGTCAAGCTGCCGATCTTCGTCGCCCGCCAGTGGATCCGTCACCGCACGGCGAACGTGAACGAATACTCCGCGCGCTACTCCATCCTCGACCGTGAGTTCTACATCCCGACGCCCGAGAATCTGGGCGCCCAGGCCGTCGTCAACCGGCAGGGCCGCGGCGATGTCCTGCAGGGCGACGAGGCGGCGGCGGTGATGAAGCTGCTGCGCGACGATTCGGAGACGGTCTACGCCCACTACGAGGAGATGCTGAACCAGCGCGAGGACGGCACCACCATCGAGGAGGGCCGCCAGGGTCTGGCGCGTGAGCTGGCGCGCATGAACCTGACGCTGAATTACTACACCCAGTGGTACTGGAAGGTCGATCTCCACAATCTCCTGCATTTCCTCAGCCTGCGCGCCGACCCGCACGCCCAGTACGAGATCCGCGTCTACGCCGAGGCCATGCTGGACGTGGTGAAGCGCTGGGTCCCCGCCGTGTTCGACGCCTTCAGCGAGTACCGGCTGGGCGGCACCCACATGTCGAGGACCGGGCTGGAGGTCGTGAAGCGCCTGCTGTCCGGCGAGGCGGTGACCCAGGAGGCCAGCGGCCTGTCCAAGCGCGAGTGGCGGGAGCTGATGGACCAGCTCGGCCGCGCCGAGTAACGCCCGCTTCACCTGTGTAAGGACCAGCCGCCATGACACCGCCCCCGATGACTCCGCACGAGGCCGATGGACTTCACCGCCAAGGCCTCGTCGCGGCGCAGGCCGGGCGGTTCGACGAGGCGCTGGACCGGATCGGGCGGGCCATCGCCGCCTATCCCTCGGTCCCCATCTGGTGGGCGAATTACGGGCTGGTGATGGAAAGCCTGGGCGACGTCGCCGGGGCGGCCAACGCCTACGCCGGGGCGCTGAACCTCGACCCGTCGCTGGAGATGGCGATGGACGGGCTGCTCACCATGGCGGAGGCGGTGCGCCGGGCCGGCGATTCGGCGCGCGCGGAGGCCTTCTTCCGCCGCGCCATCGCCCTGAACCCGAAGACGCTGGCCGCCGTCGCCAATCTGGGCGTGCTGCTGCGCGCCCAGGCCCGGCGGGCGGAGGCGGTGACGCTCTACGGGCGCGCCGGACAGCTCGACCCGGCCAACTGGGCGCACCCCTACAACCTCGGCAACGCGCTGGCCGAGATGAACCGGCTGGGCGAGGCCGACGACGCCTATGGGGCGGCGCTCGCCCTCGCGCCGGGCCGGGCGGAGGTGCGGGCCAACCGCGCCACCCGCGTGCTCGCCATGCAGGGGCGGGCGGACGAGGCCCTCGCAGAGATCGAGGCCGTGGTGGCGCAGCACGGCGGCGTCGATTCGCTGCACGCCTCGCGCCTCTATCTGATGCAGTTCGTGCCGGGGCTGACCATGCCGGCCATCGCCCAGGCCCACGCGGACTGGGGCGCCCGCTACCCCGACCGTCCGGTGCCCGCGGTGGCCGCTCCGGTGCCGAAGATGCGCATCGGCTATGTCTCGCCGGACTTCCGCGCCCATCCCGTGGGCTTTTTCCTGGAACCGGTGCTGGCGAATCACGACCGCTCGGCCTTCGAGGTCGTCTGCTACGCCAACACCGCCAACCCGGACTGGAAGACGGAGCGGCTGATGGCCCAGGCCGACCACTGGGTCTGGACCACCGGCCTGGACGACGCGGCCCTGGCCCAGCGCATCCAGGCGGACGGCATCCACATCCTGGTCGATCTGGCGGGCCACACCTTCGGCAACCGCCTGCCGGTCTTCGCGCGGCGCGCGGCGCCGGTGCAGGCGACCTGGGCGGGCTATGTCGGCACCACCGGCCTGCCGGCCATGGATTACCTGATTTCCGATTCGCGGCAGAGCCCGCCGGGATCGGACGGCTGGTGCATCGAGGGCGTGGTGCGCATGCCCGACGCCTACGTCCCCTGGGCGCCGCCCGAGGACGCGCCGCCGGTCGGGCCGCTGCCGCTGGCGGCGCGCGGTCACGCCACCTTCGGCTCCTTCAACGCGCTGCCCAAGCTGAACGCCGAGGTCGCGGCGCTGTGGGCGCGCGTGCTGGATGCCGTGCCCGGCTCCCGCCTGCTGCTGCGCACGCCGGGGCTGGACGACGCCGGCACCGCCGCGCGCACGCTGGCCCTGTTCGAGCGGGCCGGGCTGGACCCGGCGCGTGTGGACCTGCGGGGCGGGGCGCCGCACCGGGAGTTCCTGGCCGGTTACGGCGAGGTCGACGTTGCGCTCGATCCCTTCCCCTATTCGGGCGGGCTGACGACGCTGGAGGCGCTGTGGATGGGCGTGCCGGTGGTGACGCTGGGCGGCGATCGCTTCTGCGCCCGCCATTCGGTAACGCACCTCGCCTCGGCGGGGTTGTCCGATCTGGTGGCCGACGGGCCGGACGGCTACGTCGCCAAGGCGGCGGCGCTGGCGGCCGACCCGGCGGGGCTGGCGGCCATGCGCGGCGGCCTGCGGGACCGGTTGGCGGCGTCCCCGGCGCTGGACGGCGTGCGCTTCACCCGCGCGCTGGAGGCCGCCTTCGGCGTGATGTGGCAGCGCTTCCAGGCCGGGCAGGGGCGGGCGAGCTTCGCCCTCAGTTTCGATTGAGCCAGTTTCGATTGAGGCTCAGGCGCGCTCCGACCCCGGCGCGCCGGTGCTCCACAGCAGCCCCAGCACCACGCCCTTGCAGCGCGGCAGCAGCAGGCCGGTCAGCAACAGGGTCAGCAGCGGCCAGATGGTGAGATGCACCCAGGTCGCCGGCTCGTAGCTCTGCTCGACCGACAGGACCGCCGGGATGATGATGTGGCCGACGATCAGGATGGTCATCCAGGGCGGAGCATCGTCGGCGCGCAGATGGCCGAACGCCTCGCCGCAATGGGAGCAGTGGTCCACCGGCTTCAGGTAGTTCCGCAGCAGGCGCCCGCGTCCGCAGGCCGGGCATTGCCCCATCAGCCCGCGCAGCGCCGCCGTCGTCTTCGACCGCGTCCCGTCTTCCGCTCCGACCGCCGCCCTGTCTTCCGCCGTCATGACCGTACCCCTGCGTTCCGCTCCCCGAAGGGCCTCATATGGGGAGGGAGCGACCGATCGTCACGCCGTTCCGTCGCCCGCACCCCGGGGTTGCGCCGCGCGCAGGGCCTCCACGCGGCGGGCGATGTTCTCCAGCCGCATCTGAAGCTCATGGGCGCACAGGGCGTGGGCGGCGGCGCGGGCCTCCGCCTCGATGTCGGCGATGGCGGATTCCAGGGCGTGGAGTCGGGCATTGAGTCGGGCGTCGCGCGGGTCTTCGCTCATCGGATTCATTCTCCGGCAGTTGACGGACCGGCCCCTGGGCGTCTACGGGATGCACAAACCCCCTCCGGGAGCCTGGAGCCATGATGATCACCCGCCTGTTCCTCGCCGCAGCCACGGCCGCCGTCGCGCTGTCCGGTCCGGCCGCGTTCGCGCAGACCAAGACCGTCGCCATCACCGCCATCGTCGAGCATCCGGCGCTGGACGCCACGCGCGACGGCGTGGTCGAGGCGTTGAAGGCCGCGGGCTACACGCCGGGTGACACCCTGAAGGTCGAGTATCAGAGCGCCCAGGGCAACCCCGCCACCGCCGCTCAGATCGCGCGCCAGTTCGCCGGCGCCCGTCCGGACGTGATCGTTCCGATCTCCACCCCCTCCGCCCAGGCCGTCGTCGCCTCGACCCGCGACATCCCGGTGGTCTTCACCGCCGTGACCGACCCGGTCGGCGCGCAGCTCGTCCGCAGCCTGGACAAGCCGGGCGCCAACGTCACCGGCGTGTCGGATATGGCCCCGGTGGCCGAGCATGTCGCGCTGATCCGCGAGATCGTGCCGTCGGTCAAGCGTCTGGGCGTCCTCTACAACGCCGGCGAGCCGAACTCCGTCTCGCTGGTCAAGGCGCTGAAGGACGAGGCGCAGAAGGCCGGGCTGACCGTGGTCGAGGCGACCGCCACCAAGTCCGCCGACGCCCAGCCCGCCGCCCGCAGCCTCGTCGGCAAGGTCGACGCGCTCTACGTGCCGCTGGACAACACGGTCGTCTCGGCGCTGGAGAGCGTCGTGGCGGTGGGCCAGCAGGCCAAGCTGCCGGTCTTCTCCGCCGACACCGACAGCGTGGCGCGCGGCACGGTGGCCTCCATCGGCTTCGATTACCGGCAGGTCGGCCGCCAGACCGGCGAGGCGGTCGTGCGCATCCTCAAGGGCGAGAAGCCGGGCGACGTTCCGGTGACCTTCGCCAAGGGCACCGACCTGTTCGTGAATCCGAAATCCGCGGCGGCGATGGGCGTGACCATTCCCGAGGCGGTGACCAAGCGCGCGACCAAGGTGGTCGGGCAGTAAGTTGTTTTGTTGAGGGGGAGTGGTTGCGGAGGGCCCCCTCCCGACCTCCCCCCGCTTCTCAGGGGGAGGAGAAAGCCCTCCCCTGCGGAGCGGGGGAGGGTTTGGGAGGGGGCCCGCCTCGACACGCCCCAAGGACCGATCATGAGTGAAATCGCCTTCTTCGGGGCCGTCGAGATCGGGCTGGTGTACGCGCTGGTCGCCCTCGGCGTGTACCTGTCCTTCCGCGTGCTCGATTTTCCGGACCTGACGGTGGACGGCAGCTTCCCGTTGGGGGCGGCGGTCTGCGCCACGCTGCTGGTCGCCGGGGTCAATCCGTGGATCGCCAGCCTCGTCGCGGCGCTGGCCGGGTCGATGGCCGGGCTGGTCACGGCGACGCTGAACGTCCGCTTCAAGATCCTGCACCTGCTGGCCAGCATCCTGACCATGATCGCGCTGTTCTCGATCAATCTGCGCGTGATGGGCCGCCCCAACGTGGCGCTGCTGATGCAGGACACGGTGCTGACGCCCTTCTACGGGTTGGGGCTGCCCGACCATGTGGTGCGGCCGCTGGTCGTGCTGGTCGTGGTGGCCGCGGTCGTCCTGCTGCTGGCCCGCTTCCTGAACAGCGAGTTCGGCCTCGCCATGCGGGCGACCGGCGTCAACGCCCGGATGGCCCGCGCTCAGGGCGTGCAGACGGACTTCCACATCTACGCCGGCATGGCGCTGTCGAACGGACTGTGCGCCCTGGCCGGCGCGCTGTTCGCCCAGACCAACGGCTTCGCCGACGTGACCACCGGCATCGGCACCATCGTGGTCGGGCTGGCCGCGGTGATCGTCGGCGAGACGGTGCTGCCCGCCCGCGCGATGCTGTGGGCGTTGGTCGGCTGCGTCGTCGGCTCCATCCTCTATCGTCTGGCGGTCCAGCTGGCCCTGTCGGCGGACGCCATCGGGCTCCAGGCCTCCGACCTCAACCTCGTCACCGCCGTCCTGGTCGCGGTGGCGCTGATCCTGCCGCGAATGCGGCTGAAAGCCGCGTCGAAGAAGAGGGAGGCCGCCCGATGATCACGGTCAACGGCATCCACGTCACCTTCGGGCGCGGCACCCCGCTGGAGAAGCACGCCCTGCGCGGCGTCGACCTGACGATCCCGGAAGGGCAGTTCGTCACCGTCATCGGCTCCAACGGCGCCGGCAAGTCCACCTTCCTGGGCGCGCTGGCCGGCGACGTCATCGCCGAGGAGGGCAGCATCGCCATCGACGGGGTGGACGTCACCCGCTGGGCGACGCCGAAGCGCGCCGCGCTGGTCGCCCGCGTCTTCCAGGACCCGATGGTCGGCAGCTGCACCGCGCTGACCATCGAGGAGAACATGGCGCTGGCCGCCGCCCGCGGGCGCCGCCGCGGCCTGGGCTTGGCCCTGCGCGGCGACCGCCGCCGGCATTTCCGCGAACGCATCGCGGAGCTGGGGCTGGGGCTGGAGAACCGGCTGCACGACCGCATGGGCCTGCTGTCCGGCGGGCAGCGGCAGGCGGTCAGCCTGCTGATGGCGACGCTCGCCGGGTCGAAGATCCTGTTGCTCGACGAGCACACGGCGGCGCTCGACCCGGGAACGGCGGAGTTCGTGCTCGGCCTGACCCGCCGCATCGTCGAGGAGAACCGGCTGACCACGCTGATGGTCACCCACTCCATGCGGCAGGCGCTGGATTACGGCGACCGCACGGTGATGCTGCACGAGGGCCGGATCGTGCTCGACGTGTCGGGCGAGCAGCGCGCCGGGCTGGACGTGCCGCATCTGCTGGCGCTGTTCGCCAAGCAGCGCGGCGGCGAGGACATCACCGACGACAGCCTGCTGATCGGGTGAGGTCTGATCGGCTGAGGCGGGGGAAGGAGCGTCAGACGGTCTTGCGGTCGCGCTCCTTCTCCGGGTCCTCGCGGTCGGCCTCGAAGAGTGCCTGAAGCTCGGCGGCGGCCTGCCGGGAGGTCTGGATCAGGCGGTTCTCGTCGTGGTGCACGGCGTGCTGGCGGATCAGCGTGCGCTCGTCATGCTCGCGGAAGGTCTCCAGCGTGCGGCGGGTCTCCTCGGGCGGCAGGCCCAGCGACTCCAGCACGCCGCCGGTCAGCCGCAGGCTCGAATCGTAGGTCTCGCGCACGAAATGCGTGACCCCGCGGTCCATCAGGAAATGGGCGTGGCGGCGGTTGCGGGCGCGGGCGTGGATGACGAGGTGGGGAAAGTGGCGCGTCGCCATCTCCACCACGCGCAGCGACTGTTCCATGTCCTCCAGCGCCACCACCAGCACCTTGGCCTTGTCGGCCCCGGCGGCGCGCAGCAGGTCGAGCCGCGACGGGTCGCCGTAATAGACCTTGTTGCCGAACCGGCGCACGACGTCGACCTGCTCGGCGCTCTGCTCCAGCGCGGTGAAGGGGATGCCGCGCAGCCGCAGCACGCGGCCGACGATCTGCCCGACCCGGCCGAAGCCGCAGATCAGCACCGGAGGCTCTCCGTCCGGCGCGATGGTGTCGTAGGGGCGGAGCGGCTTCACGATCAGCCGCGGCGCCAGCCAGCGCTCCTCCGCCGCGAAGACGAAGGGGGTGGCGATCATCGACAGCGTGACCACCAGCATGGCCGTCGCCGCCTGCCCCCCGGTCATCGCCCCGACGCCGACGGCCAGCCCGAACAGCACGAAGCCGAACTCGCCGCCCTGGCTCAGGACGGTGGACAGCCGCGTCGAACCGCCGGGGCGCAGCCCGGACAGGCGGGCCAGCCCGAACAGCGCCGCCGCCTTCAGCGCCATCAGCCCGAGCGCCAGCGAGAGGTAGCGCACCGGCTCGGCCATCAGCGCCGCCACGTCGGCGCCCATGCCCACCGACACGAAGAACAGGCCGAGCAGCAATCCCTCGAACGGCGCGATGTCGGCCTGCACCTCGTGCCGGTACTCCGAATCGGACAGCAGCACCCCGGCCATGAAGGCGCCGAGCGACATGGACAGGCCGGCCCAGGCGGCGAACAGGGCGCTGCCCAGAACGATCAGCAGGGCGGTGGCGGTGAAGATCTCCGGCGTCCGGGCGCCGTCCACGATGCGCAGCACCGGGCGCAGCAGGTAGCGCCCGCCGGCCAGGATCACCGCGATCGCTCCGCCGGCCTTCAGCACGGCCAGCCACGCCGTTCCGGCGTCCGGCACCTCCCCGGCGCCATGGCCGAGCAGGGGCAGCAGCGCCACCGCCGGGATGATGGCGAGGTCCTGGAAGAGCAGGATCGAGAAGGCGCTGCGCCCGGCGTTGGTGGTCAGCAACTCCCGCTCCGCCAGCATCGGCAGCACCATGGCGGTGGAGGACAGCGACAGGCCGAATCCGGTCACCGCGGCGGCGGCGGGGGTGAAGCCCAGCAGGAGGATGGTGGCGGCGGCGATCAGGACGGCGGTCACCGCGACCTGGGCGCCGCCGAGCCCTAGGACCGATCGCCGCATCACCCAGAGGCGGGCGGGGCGCAGCTCCAGCCCGATCAGGAACAGCAGCATGATGACGCCGAGTTCCGAGACGTGCCGGATCGCCTCGACGTCCGTCACCAGCCCGAGCCCGCCCGGCCCGATGGCCAGCCCCGCGGCGAGGTAGCCGAGCGGCCCGCCGAAGCCGATCCGCTTGGCCACCGGAACCGCCAGGACCACGGCGGCCAGCAGCACCACCAACGTCACGAAATCCGGCATCGGGCCCGTCCGCGCTGTGTCGAGGGACGGAATATGGGGGGCGTGGGGCGGGGTGCCTATGTGGCAGCCGTTGCCCCCCTCCCTGACCCTCCCCCGCTCTCGGCGGACCAAAGGTCCGCCTGCCGCGTCAGCGCAAACCTTTGGTTTGCGCGAGAGCTTCGCAGGGGAGGGGACAAAACTCCCTCTTCTGCGTCAGCGGGGGAGGGAAGGGGCCCGCGGCGCAAGCCGTGGGAAGGGTGGGGCAAGCAAGCCCTCCTTACGACACCACGATCCGCGGCGCCGCCCGCGCCGGGCCCTGCTCGCCGGCAATCTTCTCCCACAGGCGCTTGGCGATTCCGCGGTAGACCTTCGCGTGTTCCGACTCGGGCTGGGACACCACGATGGGCTGGCCCTGGTCGGAGGTCTCGCGGATGTCGAGGTGCAGCGGGACCTCGCCCAGGAACTCCATGCCCAGGTCGGAGGCCTCCTTGCGGGCGCCGCCGTGGCTGAAGATGTCCGTGCGGTGGCCGCAGTTCGGGCAGCAGAAGTAGCTCATGTTCTCGATGATGCCGAGGACGGGCACGTCCACGCGGCGGAACATGTTCAACCCCTTGCGGGCGTCCAGCAGGGCGATGTCCTGCGGGGTCGAGACGATGACCGCCCCGGCCAGCGGCACCTGCTGCGCCATGGTGAGCTGGGCGTCGCCGGTGCCCGGCGGCATGTCCACCACCAGAACGTCGAGGGTGCCCCAGTTCACGTCGCGCAGCATCTGCTGCAGGGCGCTCATCACCATCGGGCCGCGCCAGATCATCGGCGTGTCCTCGGCGACGAGGAAGCCCATCGACATCACCTTGATGCCGTAGTTCTCCATCGGCTCCAGGATGCGGCCGTCGCGGCTAGTCGGACGGCCGGAGATGCCCAGCATGCGCGGCATGGACGGGCCGTAGATGTCGGCGTCCAGCAGCCCGACCTTCAACCCGTTCGCCGCCATGGCGAGGGCGAGGTTGCTGGCCGTGGTGGACTTGCCGACGCCGCCCTTGCCCGACGCAACGGCGACGATGGCCTTCACGCCCGGCACCAGCGGCTTCTGCTCCGACGGCTGCCCATGGGAGTGGCCGCCATGGGAATGGCCCTGGCCGCCGTGGGAATGCCCGTGGCCCTGCTGAGGGGCGGCGCCCTGGCCGGCCGGGCGGTGAGCCGTCAGCACCGCGGTGACCGACAGGACGCCCGGCAGGGCCTCCACCGCCTTCTCGGCGGCGTGGCGCACCGGCTCGGCTTGGGCGCCGCGCTTGGGGTCCACTTCGATGGAAAAGGCGACGTGCCCGTCACGCACGACAAGGCCGGAAAGCATGCCGAGGCTGACGACGTCCTTGCCCCGTTCCGGATCGACAACCGTCCTCAGAGCTTCAAGGACTTGAGCTTCGCTGACCTGCGCCATGGTTGAAAACTCCGCTTCCTTCCCGATATTGGCGGATATCCGTCGGTGAAATCCTTCCCCGAATGGGATGGGCACTATAGGGCCGGCGGACAATAATGGTAAAGGGATCGGACGGTCCGGAAACGATTTGTTTTCCGGAATTTCCGTCCCAAGAATTGAGAGAGCGCGAAGGGGAACGAACGGAATGCCGTGGAGCAATCAGGGAGGGGGCGGCGGTGGCGGCCCCTGGGGTCCTCCGCCGGGTGGCGGCGGTCAGAATCCGTGGGGCCGTCCGCCGGGTGGCGGTGGCGGCGGTGGTGGCGGCGGCGGAGGGCCGCAGCCGCCGGACCTGGAGGATCTGCTGCGCCGCGGCCAGGACCGCCTGAAGCGGGTGATGCCGGGCGGCGTCGGCAGCGGCCGGGGCATCGCGCTCGTCGTCGGCCTGCTGGCCGTGGTCTGGCTGGCCAGCGGCATCTACCGCGTCGAGGCGGACGAGCAGGGCGTCGTGCTGCGCTTCGGCCAGTGGGTGCGCACCGAACAGCCCGGCCTGCGCTACCACCTGCCGTCGCCCATCGAAACGGTGCTGATGCCCAAGGTGACGCGCGTCAACCGGATCGAGGTCGGCTACCGCTCGGCCGGCGACGGCCGCCGCGGCGACCGCGATGTTCCCGACGAGTCGCTGATGCTGACCGGCGACGAGAACATCATCGACATCGACTTCACCGTCTTCTGGGTCATCAAGGACGCGGGCGAGTATCTGTTCAAGATCCGCGACCCCGAGGCCACCGTGAAGAAGGCGGCCGAAAGCGCGATGCGCGAGGTCATCGGCCGCACCGACCTGCAGCCGGCCCTGACCGAGGCCCGCCAGCAGATCGAAACCTCCACCCGCCAGCTCCTCCAGGCCATGCTGGACGACTATGAGGCGGGCATCGAGGTGACGCAGGTGCAGCTGCAGAAGGCCGACCCGCCGGCTCCCGTCATCGACGCCTTCAACGACGTGCAGCGCGCCCGCGCCGACCGCGAACGCGCCCGCAACGAGGCCGAGGCCTACCGGAACGACGTGATCCCGCGCGCCCGAGGCGATGCGGAACGGCTGATCCAGGAAGCCTCCGCCTACCGCGAGCAGGTCGTGAACCTGGCCCAGGGTGACGCCGACCGCTTCCGCAAGGTCTTCGACGCCTACTCGACCGCCAAGGACGTGACCGCCAAGCGCATGTATCTGGAGACCATGGAAGAGATCCTGCGCGGCGCGAACAAGGTCATCATCGACGGCAACGCGCAGGGCGCGCAGGGCGTGGTTCCCTATCTGCCGCTCAACCAGCTTCAGCCGGCCCCGGCTGGCGCGCAGTCGCCGAACGGCGCGGCGCGGCCCGCCGGCCAGCCGCCGGCCCGTTGAGGAGGGATGCCATGAACCGCACTTTGTTGGTCGCCGGCATCGGCATCCTCGCCGCGGGCGTGCTCGCCTCGGCCTCGCTGTTCACGGTGAACGAGGCGCAGCAGGCGCTCGTCCTCCAGTTCGGCGAGCCGATGCGCGTCATCCGCGAACCCGGCCTGAAGGCCAAGGTCCCCTTCATCCAGGAAGTCCGCATCCTCGACCGCCGCGTGCTCGACCTCGATCCGCCGGTGGAGCAGGTCATCCTGGCCGACCAGAAGCGCCTGGACGTGGACGCCTTCGCGCGCTACCGCATCCTGGACCCGCTGCGCTTCTACCAGACCGCCGGCAACGAGGCGGTGGCCGAGACGCGGATGAACGCCATCGTGAACTCGGCGCTTCGCCGCGTTCTCGGCAGCGTGACGCTGCTCGCCATCCTGTCGGACGAGCGTCCGCGCGTGATGAACGACATCCGCGGGCAGGTGAACGACGAGGCCAAGCGATTCGGCATCGAGATCGTCGACGTCCGCATCCGCCGCGCCGACCTGCCGGAGGAGACCAGCCAGTCGATCTTCGCCCGCATGCGGTCGGAGCGTGAGCGCGAAGCCGCCGAGGCCCGCGCCCAGGGTCAGGAGCAGTCGCAGCAGATCCGCTCCCGCGCGGACCGCGAGCGCACCGTCATCCTGGCCGAAGCGCAGCGCGATTCGCAGATCCTGCGCGGTGAAGGCGACAACCAGGCGCTCAAGCTGATCGCCGAGGCGACGTCGCAGGACCCGCAGTTCTACAGCTTCTACCGGACGCTCGAAGCCTACCGGAAGTCGCTGAACAAGGACGACACCACCATGGTGCTGTCCCCGACCGGCGAGTTCTTCCGCTACTTCGGCGACATCACCGGCGGCGGCAACGGCCAGCCGGCTCCGGCCTCGGGCAGCGCCCCGGCGCCGCAGCGGGCTCCGGCCCCGGCGACCGCCCAGCAGCAGTAAGATCGTCGCGCTCGACGCCCCTTCCCCGGATGCCGGGGAGGGGGTGGGGTGGGGGCTCCCGTTCTCCCACCCCGATTTTGTTCTCCCGCCCCCCTTTCGTCTCCAAGCCGGAAGCGCCGCCCGACCGATGACGGATTTCTTCACCGCGCTGGCCCTGGTCCTGGTGATCGAGGGCGTGCTCTACGCGCTGTTCCCGTCCGCGATGCGGCGTCTGATCGTCGAGGCGCTGACGATGCCGGAAAACCGGCTGCGCACCGTCGGGCTGGTGACGGCGATGGCCGGCGTCGGATTCGTCTGGCTTCTGCGGGGCGCCTGACACCCTTTTGCCGCGCGCGTCGCTGGACCGCGCCGCCATTTTCCGGCCATACTCCGACTTCTATACTCGCGCGTCCTCCGTGGCGGATGGGACCCGTGCGCCTTTGCTTGAAGCGGTGACGCGCGGGGATTACATCCGGCACACGGATCGGTGAAGCGCCCCCTCGGACCGCGACACGCAAAAGCCGCGGGCCGATTGGTACAGATGGCCGATTGGAACAAGAAGGTGCCGGACGTCCGGCAGGGAGAGCTGAGTTGAACCCGAACCACCCCATCCACCGCGCCGAATCCGGCCGCCGGCTGCGCGTCGTGCCGCTGATCGCCGCTCTCCTGTTGGGGCTGTCCGCCGCCGTCGGCACCCCCGCCATGGCCCAGTCGCGCCCGGCGCCGACCAGCTTCGCCGACCTGTCGGAAAAGCTGCTGCCCGCCGTGGTCAACATCTCGACCAGCCAGGCGGTGCCGCAGCGCCAGCAGGGCGCGCGTCCCGAGATGCCGCAGTTCCCGCCGGGCTCCCCGTTCGAGGAGTTCTTCCGCGACTTCTTCGACCGCCAGCAGCAGGACCAGCCGCAGCAGCCGCGCAAGTCGACCTCGCTCGGTTCCGGCTTCATCATCGACGCCAAGAACGGCTACGTGGTCACCAACAACCACGTCATCCAGGACGCCGACGAGATCACCGTCATCCTGCAGGACGACACCAACATCAAGGCGGAGCTGATCGGCAAGGACCCGAAGACCGACGTCGCCCTGCTGAAGATCACCACCAACCACCCGTTGGTCGCCGTTCCCTTCGGCGATTCGGACGCGATGCGCGTGGGCGACTGGGTGCTGGCCATCGGCAACCCCTTCGGCCTGGGCGGCTCGGTCACCGCCGGCATCATCTCGGCCCGCCAGCGCGACATCAACGCCGGCCCCTACGACGACTTCCTGCAGACCGACGCCTCGATCAACCGCGGCAACTCCGGCGGCCCGATGTTCAATCTGAACGGCGAGGTCATCGGCATCAACACGGCGATCTTCTCGCCGTCGGGCGGTTCGGTCGGCATCGGCTTCGCCATCCCGTCCAACCTCGCCAAGCAGGTGGTCGCCCAGCTCCGTGAGTATGGCAAGACCCGCCGCGGCTGGCTGGGCGTGCGCATCCAGGGCGTGACCCCGGAGATCGCCGAGAGCCTGGGCCTGCAGGGCCACAAGGGCGCGCTGGTCGCCTCCGTCACGCCGAACGGCCCGGCGGCCAAGGCCGGCATCCAGGCGGGTGACGTGGTCACCAAGTTCGACGGCAAGGAAATCAACGAGATGCGGCGCCTGCCGCGCGTCGTCGCCGAGACGCCGATCGACAAGGCCGTCCCGGTCGAGGTGTGGCGCAAGGGCAAGTCGCAGCAGCTCCAGGTGAAGGTGGGCGAGCTTGAGGCCGCCGAGGAATCGGGCCTTCTCGCCGCCAATCCGGACGAGCAGCGCCGCCAGCCGCAGCAGGCCCCGGCCCAGAAGCCGACCGAGACGCTGGGTCTGAAGCTGACCAACATCACGCCGGAGCTGCGCCAGCAGTTCGAGATCAAGCCCGAGCTGAAGGGCGTCGTGGTGACCGAGGTGGCCGGCAACTCCACCGCGTCGGAGAAGGGCATCCGCGCCGGCGACGTCATCATCGAGGTCGGCCAGGAAGAGGTCCGCAAGCCGGAGGATGTGACGTCCAAGATCCAGAAGGCCAAGGAGCAGGGCAAGAAGTCCATCCTGCTTCTGGTGGACCGTCACGGCGACCTGCGCTTCGTCGCCATCCCGCTCAGCCAGGGCTGATCCGAGGGCTATCCCGAAAAGAAAAGGGCACCGGCGGGAGACCGCCGGTGCCCTTTCGCTTTGTAAAATGCGCCGGTTGGCGGTCAGCCCTCCACGAACTCCCCGATCCGGTAGCCCTGGGCGAACAGCAGGGCGGTGAGGTCGCCGTGGTCCACGCGGGCGCGGGCCTGGGCGGCCACCGTCGGCTTGGCGTGGAAGGCGACGCCCAGACCGGCGGCCAGCAGCATCGGCAGGTCGTTGGCGCCGTCGCCGACGGCCATCGTCTCGACGGTCGGGACGTGGCGCTCGCCGGCGTAGGCGAGCAGGGCCTCCAGCTTGCTGTCCTTGTCGAGGATCGGCTCGACCACCGCGCCGGTCATGACGCCGTCCACCACCTCAAGCACGTTGCCGCGGTCGTCGTCGAAGCCGACCCACTGGCGCACCCGCTCCGTGAAGCAGCGGAAGCCGCCGGAGACCAGCACGCAGGTCGCCCCGTTGGCGCGCATGGTGGAGACCAGCGTCCTGGCGCCCGGCATCAGTGTGGCGCGCTGCCACACCTCGTCGACGACGCTCTCGTTCAGGCCCTTCAGCAGGGCCACCCGCTCGCGCACCGCGCCCTTGAAGTCGATCTCGCCGTTCATGGCGCGGGCGGTGATCGCGGCGATGTGGTCCTTCAGCCCGACGTAATCGCCCAGCTCGTCCAGCATCTCCTGCTCGATGATCGTCGATTCCATGTCGGCGACCAGCAAACGCTTCCTCCGGTTGCCCGGCTTCTGGGCGATCACGTCGATGGCAAGGCCGTCCAGAGCGCGGCGGACGGCGGCTTCGGCCTGTTCGGGCACCAGCCCATCTTCAGCGATGTCGCAGGCGCGGTCGGGCGCCAGCCAGTCCGGCTTGGCGGTGTCGGCTCCCAGCGCGGTCAGGGACGCGCGGGCGGCCTGCACGGCCTGCTCGTCGAGAACGGCGGAGGCGGCGGCGATCAGCGTAACGACAGCGCTCATGGCGGGGCGATCCTGGAAGAGCCGTGGGGAAGGGCGCGCGCGCTCCCTAGCACAGCCGGGACCCTCCGCCAACCCACTCCGCCAAGCGTCGTAGACATTCCGCGCCGGGAACCCGGGCGCTTCCCGCCGCGTTTCCGCTCAAATCGCCGGAGGTCCGTCCATGATCCAGCGGCCTGCCACCCTTCTTCCCCCATCCATTCTCGCTTTCACCCTGATCCTGGCCGGATGCGGCACCGGGACCGATCTGGCGCAGCGACCGCCCCCCGGCTATGTCGGCGACGTGGCGGCCCGCGTCTCGGCGGTGGACTGGGCGCAGGCCCGTCCGGTGACTGTGCAGTTGGACGAGTTCCGGTTCCAGCCCGACCGTCTGGCCTTCGACCGGGGGACGCCCTACCGCCTGACGCTGGAGAACCGCGGGAACGTCGCGCACACCTTCACCTCCGAAGGTTTCTTCAAGGCCATCGCGGTGCGGCGGGTCACCACCGCGCAGGGCGCCGTCGAGACGCCGGCCCTGGTGAATCTGGAGATCCCCGCCGGCCAGACCGACGTGGTGGACTTCATCCCGATCGAGGCCGGAACCTACGACCTGGCCTGCCACGAACCGCTGCACAGCAGCTTCGGCATGACCGGGACGATCACGGTTCGCTGAGGCGCCATCCGGTCGGCCTTGCCAAGCCGTGTCCTCCCCTGCCATACGCTGTAGCCGGAGGAACGTCAGGCAAGGCGACATGGTTCAGGACAGCCCGCGGAACCGGGATGTGCGGCACCGGCATGTGGTGGTGATCGGCGGCCCGACGGCGTCGGGCAAGTCGGGCATGGCGCTCGATATCGCGCTGGCGCGCAACGGCACGGTCATCAACGCCGACAGCATGCAGCTCTACGCCGAGCTGGACGTGCTGACCGCCCGCCCGGGAGCGGAGGATCTGGCGCTGGCGCCGCACCGGCTCTACGGCGTGCTGCCGGCGGCGGAGCGCGGGTCGGCCGCGCGCTGGCGCGACATGGCGCTGGCCGAGATCGCCGAAGCGCACGCCGCCGGGCGCCTGCCCATCGTCGTCGGGGGCACCGGCCTCTATCTGCGCACGCTGATGGAGGGGTTAAGCGCCGTCCCCGCCGTCCCGGACGAGGTCCGCAAGGCCGCCCACGCCCGACTGCGGGAGCTGGGCGGCGAGGCCTTCCGCGCGGAGCTGGTGCGCCGCGATCCCGCCTCGGCCAAGCTGAGTCCCGGCGACACCACCCGCCTGACCCGCGCCTGGGAGGTGCTGGAGGCCACCGGCCACCCGCTGTCCCACTGGCAGACCCAGCGGGCCGAGGGCGCGCCGGAGGGGCTGGCCTTCGCCGTGCTGGTGATCGACCCGCCGCGCGACGCGCTCTACGCCAACTGCGACCGCCGCTTCCGCGTGATGATGGGGCAGGGGGCGCTGGAGGAGGTGCGGCGTCTGGACGCGCTCGGCCTCGATCCCGACCTGCCGGCGATGAAGGCGCTGGGCGTGCCGGAGCTGCGCGACCATCTGCGCGGCGCGCTGACTCTCGACGAAGCCATTGCGCTGGCTCAGCAATCGACGCGCCGCTACGCGAAGCGGCAGGTCACATGGTTCCGCCACCAGCTCGCGGCCCGGCCGCCGGCCTCCGCGCTGCATGGCTGCCATACGATCAATTCGCTCTACACAAGACCACTTAGTGAAGCAATACTGACCTATCTTGAAACGACGTTGCGTCGTTGACCCTCAGGAGGATTGAAAGTGACGGTCGATTGGGGAAACGTGTTTGCCGGTCGCGTCGCCGGCATGGGGGCTTCGGAAATCCGGGAGCTGCTGAAGCTGCTCGAGCGGCCGGAAATCATCTCCTTCGCCGGGGGCATCCCGGACCCCGATTTCTTCCCGACCGCGGCCATCGCCCGCGCCTATGAGAAGATCTTCCAGTCCAACGGCGGGGCCGGCGGCGCGCTTCAATACACCATCAGCGAAGGCTACACGCCGCTGCGCGAGTGGATCTGCGCCTATCTGGGCCGCCGCGGCATCCAGGCCGGGCTGGACGGGGTGTTGGTGACCAACGGCTCGCAGCAGGCGCTGGAGTTCGTCGGCAAGCTGCTGATCGGGCCGGGCGAGAAGATCCTGGTGACGCGCCCGACCTATCTCGGCGCGCTCCAGGCTTTTTCGCCCTACGAGCCGCAGTACCTCTCCGTTCCCGGAGACGCCGAGGGGCCGGACCTCGCCGCGGTGGAAGCGGCGCTGGAGCAGAAGCCGAAGTTCTTCTACCTCGTCCCCGACTTCCAGAACCCCAACGGCACGACGATCTCGCTGGCCCGCCGCGAGGCGCTGCTGGACCTCTGCGCCAGGCACGGCGTGCCGATCGTGGAGGACGCCGCCTACACCGAGCTGCGCTACGAGGGTGAGCCGATCCCGTCGATGGTCGCGCTGGACGCCGCCCGCAACGGGGGCAAGATCACCAACGTGCTCTTCTGCGGCTCCTTCTCCAAGACGATGGTGCCGGCGCTGCGCGTGGGCTGGATCAACGGCCCGGCCGAGGTGATCAACCGTCTGGTTCTGATGAAGCAGGCCGGCGACCTGCACACCAGCACCATCAACCAGATCGTGCTGCACGACGTGGTGTCGGAGAACTTCGACAGCCACATCCGCCGCCTGCGCGCCAGCTACAAGGAGCGCCGTGACGCCATGCTGACCGCGCTGGCCGAGTTCGCCCCGGCTGGGGTGGCCTGGACCAGGCCGGAAGGCGGCATGTTCGTCTGGATCGAGCTGCCGGAGGGCACCGACGGGGTGGACCTGCTGGCCCGTGCGATCAGGGACGCCAACGTCGCCTTCGTCCCCGGCTCGGCCTTCCACGCCGACCGCTCGGGGAAGAACACGCTGCGCCTCAGCTTCTCCAACAACAACCCGGAGCGCATCCGCGAAGGCATCCGCCGCCTCTGCGGCCTGCTCCAGACCGTCGCCGCGTAAGCGCCGCCGGTCCCCCGCGCAACGGCCTGCCTCCGCACCCGCGGGGCAGGCCGTTCGCGTTTCCGGGCGGCTTTGCGGGGAGGGCGGTCTTTCCAGCTTGCGAAATATTTGGAAAAACTGCGGCAAAAAATCTTTTCGATCATTCGCAAAATGGGTTGACCAAAGACGGACGGATTGTCTAGTTTGCCGGTCCCGGCCTTCGCCTTTGGGGATAACCCCTTGTTTTCCCAGCAGGCCATCGCCGGGGTTTGAGAAGGAACAGGGCCGCCCGTGAAAAGAGGGGCCCCCATTGGAAGGTCGTGAGCTATGCCCGAACAGAAGCTGACCGGCGCGCAGATCGTCATCAAGGCCCTGAAGGACCAGGGCGTCGACATCATCTTCGGTTATCCGGGCGGCGCGGTACTTCCGATCTACGACGCCATCTTCCAGCAGAACGACATCAAGCACATCCTGGTCCGGCACGAGCAGGCCGCCGTGCACGCCGCCGAAGGCTACGCCCGTTCCACCGGCAAGGTGGGCTGCGTGCTGGTGACCTCCGGCCCCGGCGCCACCAACGCCGTGACGGGCCTGCTCGACGCGCTGTGCGACAGCATTCCGCTGGTCTGCCTGTCCGGGCAGGTGCCGACCCATCTGATCGGCAACGACGCCTTCCAGGAGGCCGACACCACCGGCATCACGCGCCCCTGCACCAAGCACAATTACCTGGTGAAGGACGTCAACCAGCTGGCCCGCACCATGCACGAGGCCTTCTACGTGGCGCGCAGCGGCCGTCCCGGCCCGGTGCTGGTCGACATCCCGAAGGACGTGCAGTTCGCCGACGGCACCTACATTCCGCCGACCGAAGTGAAGCACAAGACCTACCGCCCGCAGGTGAAGCCCGAGATCGCCCGCGTGGAGGAGGCCATCGAGCTGATCGCCACCGCCAAGCGCCCGATCTTCTACACCGGCGGCGGCGTGGTGAACGCCGGCCCGATCGCGGCCAAGCTGCTGACCCAGTTCGTGAAGATGACGGGCTTCCCGATCACCTCGACCCTGATGGGGCTGGGCGCCTTCCCGGCGTCGGACCCGCAGTGGCTGGGCATGCTGGGCATGCACGGCACGTACGAGGCGAACCTCGCCATGTACAACTGCGACGTCATGATCAACATCGGCGCCCGCTTCGACGACCGCGTGACCGGCAAGCTGTCGGAGTTCGCGCCGGGCTCGAAGAAGATCCACGTCGACATCGACCCCAGCTCGATCAACAAGAACGTCGCGGTGGACATCCCCATCGTCGGTGACGCCGGCGCCGTTCTGGAGGACATGATCCGCATCTGGAAGGCCCGCCAGAAGCGCGCCGACCAGACCGCGCTGAAGGAGTGGTGGGGCCAGGTCGAGGGCTGGCGCGCCCGCAACTGCCTGAACTACAACCGCACCGAGGCGGTCATCAAGCCGCAGTACGCGCTGGAGCGGCTGCGCGAGGCGTTGCGCGGCAAGAACCATTACGTGACGACCGAGGTCGGCCAGCACCAGATGTGGGCCGCCCAGTTCCTGCCCTTCGACGAGCCGAACCGCTGGATGACCTCCGGCGGCCTGGGCACCATGGGCTACGGCCTGCCGGCGGCCATCGGCGCCCAGCTCGCCCACCCCGACGCCATCGTGGTGGACGTGTCGGGCGAGGCGTCCTTCCTGATGAACATGCAGGAGATCGGCACGGCGGTGCAGTACCGCGCCCCGGTCAAGATCTTCATCCTGAACAACAAGTACATGGGCATGGTGCGCCAGTGGCAGGAGCTGCTGCACGGCTCCCGCTACTCCAACAGCTACTCCGAGGCGCTGCCCGACTTCGTGAAGCTGGCGGAAAGCTGGGGCTGCGTCGGCCTGCGCGCGACCACGGTGGCCGAGGTGGACGAGGTCATCGAGAAGATGCTGGCCGTCACCGACCGCCCCTGCATCATCGACATCGCCGTGGACCCGAAGGAGAACTGCTTCCCGATGATCCCCGGCGGCAAGGCCCACAACGAAATCCTGTTCGGTCCGGAGGACAGCCCGTCCGACGCCACGCCGGAAGACGGCATGGTGCTGGTCTGATCGCGGCGACCAAGACGAACGGTTGAAGGCCCTCTGGCGGAGTACGGATCGTGGAAGAGAAGATCGAGAAGCACACCATCGCCGTGCTGGTGGACAACGAGCCGGGCGTGCTGGCCCGCGTCATCGGCCTGTTCTCGGGCCGCGGCTACAACATCGAAAGCCTGACGGTGGCGGAGGTGAACAACGCTGACCACCTGTCGCGCATCACCCTGGTCACCTCCGGCACCCGCATGGTGGTGGAGCAGATCAAGGCCCAGCTCGACCGGCTCGTGCCGGTGCACAAGGTGCACGACCTGACGGACGAGGGGCCGTCGGTGGAGCGCGAGCTGGCGCTGGTCAAGGTCGCCGGCACCGGCGAGCGCCGCATCGAGGCGCTGCGCCTGGCCGACATCTTCAAGGCCAAGGTGGTGGACGCCACCCTGACCTCCTTCGTGTTCGAACTGACGGGCACGACGGCGGAGGTCGACGACTTCGTCGGGCTGATGGCCCAGCTCGGCCTCGTCGAGGCCAGCCGGACCGGCGTCGTCGCCATGTCCAAGGGGCCCACCGGGTTCTGATCCCGGCCTCATGACGGCCAGGAATGACGGTGGGACAACCCAGCCCGCCGTCCTTTATCAGCCCATCGAACAGTGTTCTGCTTGACGCGGCCCTTTCGCCGGTGGAGTAATTCCGCTGCGCAAAACCCGCACCACCAGATCGAAAAATCCAAGGAAGACCACCATGCGCGTCTATTATGATCGTGATGCCGACGTGAACCTGATCAAGGGGAAGAAGGTCGTCATCGTCGGCTACGGCAGCCAGGGCCACGCCCACGCCAACAACCTGCGTGACAGCGGCGTGAAGGACGTGCGCATCGCCCTCCGCCCCGGCTCGGCCACCATCAAGAAGGCTGAGAACGCCGGCTTCACGGTCATGTCCCCGGCCGAGGCCGCCGCCTGGGCCGACGTGGTGATGATCCTCACCCCTGACGAGCTGCAGGCCGACCTCTACCGCGACGACCTCGCCAAGAACCTGAAGGAAGGCGCCGCGCTGGCCTTCGCGCACGGCCTGAACGTGCACTTCAACCTGATCGAGCCGCGCGCCGACCTCGACGTGTTCATGATCGCGCCGAAGGGCCCCGGCCACACCGTCCGCGGCGAGTACCAGCGCGGCGGCGGCGTGCCCTGCCTCGTGGCCGTGCACCAGAACGCCTCGGGCAACGCGCTGGACATCGCCCTGTCCTACGCCTCGGCCATCGGCGGCGGCCGCGCCGGCATCATCGAGACGACCTTCAAGGAAGAGTGCGAGACCGACCTGTTCGGCGAGCAGGCCGTGCTCTGCGGCGGCCTGACCGAGCTGATCAAGGCCGGCTACGAGACGCTGACCGAGGCCGGCTACGCCCCGGAGATGGCCTATTTCGAGTGCCTGCACGAGGTGAAGCTGATCGTCGACCTCATGTATGAGGGCGGCATGGCCAACATGCGCTACTCGATCTCCAACACCGCCGAATACGGCGACTACAAGACCGGCCCGCGCATTATCACCCCGGAGACCAAGGCCGAGATGAAGCGCGTTCTGGAGGACATCCAGACCGGCCGCTTCGTCCGCGACTGGATGCTGGAGTGCAAGGCCGGCCAGCCGTCCTTCAAGGCGACCCGCCGCCGCAACGCCGAGCATTCGATTGAGCAGGTCGGCGAGAAGCTGCGCGCCATGATGCCGTGGATCGCCGAGCGCCGTCTGGTGGACAAGTCCAAGAACTGATCGGTTCCTGGATCGAGAAACGGGAAAGCGCGCCGCGAGGCGCGCTTTTTTGTTTTTGGGGTGCAGGAATGGGAAACTTTGGCCCCCTCCCTAACCCTCCCCCGCTGCGCGAGGGAGGGGACATACCTCCCTCCACCGCAAAGCGGGGGAGGGTCGGGGAGGGGGCAAGCGCTCGCTTTCCCTCACACATCCCCCCGCGACCGGTCCGCCTTCGGCCGCTCGTCGAGCAGCGGCCGGCCGGTGTGCACGAAATGCACCACCTCGGCGATGTTGGTCGCGTGGTCGCCGATGCGCTCCAGGCTCTTGGCGATGAACAGCAGGTGCATGTGGGCGGTGAACATCTCCGGCAGGCGGGCGGCCGACTGGTTGATGCTCTCGCACAGGCTGGTGTAGAGCGCGTCGACCTCGTCGTCGGTGCGCCAGACGCGCAGCGCCAGCTCGACGTCGCCGTCCACATAGGCGTCCACCGCGGTGGTCAGGCGCTGGCGCACCAGCCGGCCCAGGTTGGGCAGGGTGCTCATCGCCGGGGATTCGGGGAATTCGGCCACGGCGACGGCGCGGCGGGCGGTGTTGGCGGCGTGGTCGCCGACGCGCTCCAGGTTGCCGGCGATCTTCAGCGCGGCGATCACCTCGCGCAGGTCGTCGGCCACCGGCTGGCGCAGCACCAGCATGCGCATGCAGTTGGCCTCGATCTCATGCTCGTAGCTGTCGAGCCGCGCGTCGGACTCGACGATGGCGCGGGCCTGCTCCGGGTTGCGCTGGGTCAGGCAGGTCAGCGCGCCGTCCAGCTGGGTTTCCGCGGCGCCCGCCATCTGCACGATGCTGGCCTTCAGCCGCTTCATGGCGTCTTCGAACGCGGTGACGATGTGCGGGGCGGGGTGCTTCATGGGGCTGGCCTTATCGGTGCGGCGGACGGCCGGGAACGTTACCGTTTCGCAGCCTCGCAGGCCAGTGCTCTTGCCACGGGGCGACACGGCGGGGGCGGCATGGGAAAGGTTGATTTCGCATGTGCGAAATGGCAAGAGTCCGGCCTTCCTACCCCTTATGACCAAGCGCGGACGCCGACCGTCATGATCGAACGCCGTTTCGAACAGATCATCTTTGCCAGCCGCTGGCTGCTCGCCCCCTTCTATCTGGGGCTCGTCGTGTCGCTGGTGCTCCTGCTGGCGAAGTTCACCCAGGAGATCTTCCACATCGTCCCGCACGTGCTGGAGATGCAGGAAAAGGATGTGCTGCTGGCCGTGCTCACGCTGATCGACCTGTCGCTGGCCGGCAACCTTCTGCTGATGGTGATCTTTTCGGGATACGAGAACTTCGTGTCCAAGATCGACGTGGCCGACCACAAGGACCGTCCGGACTGGATGGGCAAGGTCGACTTCGGCGGGCTGAAGCTGAAACTCATCGCCTCCATCGTGGCGATCTCGGGCATCCACCTGCTGAAAAGCTTCATGAGCATCGACACCACCAGCAAGGAGAACCTGATGTGGATGGTCATCGTCCACATGACCTTCGTGGTGTCGGGCGTGCTGCTGGCCCTGATGGACCGCCTGGAAGGGAGCCATCACGGAGCGCACGGAAAGGCTGCGGCCGCGACGACATCCGGCCATCCTTGAGGCCGCCGGAAGGGGCCGGCACCGGGGCGCCGGAGCGGTTTCAAACGCGACACAAAGCCGTTGCGGCGGGTGGGGAATCAGCCTAAGGATAGCCTCCGGCGCGAGCGGGGCGGTGGCCCGGATGCCGGAGGCTTCCGCCTCCCGTTGACGGAAAATTAACCCTGACGCGGCAGTGTGGCGAACACCGGAGGACGGCGTTCCGCCAAGACTTCGGGGAATGGATATTCCGCCGGGACCGGCCTTGCCTCAAGGACCGCCTCCCATCGACCAGAGCGCCGGACCGGCGCCGGCACCCGCCCCACGGGCGCCGGGAACAGGGTTCGGCAAGGCGTGCCGGTTGCACTCTCCGCTTGAGCGCGAAGGGGCATTCGTCTATGGAACCGTTGGCGGGCGTGGCCCTCCGCACCGGAGCGGGCACATCGCCGGCAAGGCCGTCTCAACCGCATTGAAGAGTTAGTCGGGTCCATGCTTTCCAAACTCCTCGGCGTGCTTTCCGCCGACATGGCGATCGATTTGGGGACGGCCAACACCCTGGTCTATGTCAAGGGCCGCGGCATCGTTCTGAACGAACCCTCGGTCGTGGCCATCGCCAACGTCCGCGGCAAGAAGCAGGTGCTGGCCGTCGGCGACGAGGCGAAGATGATGCTGGGCCGCACGCCCGGCAACATCCAGGCCATCCGCCCCCTTCGCGACGGCGTCATCGCCGACTTCGAAGTCGCCGAGGAGATGATCAAGCACTTCATCCGCAAGGTGCACAACCGGCGCAGCTTCGCCAGCCCGCAGGTCATCATCTGCGTGCCGTCGGGCTCCACCGCCGTGGAGCGCCGGGCGATCCAGGAATCGGCGGAGGCCGCCGGCGCCCGCCGCGTCTTCCTGATCGAGGAGCCGATGGCCGCCGCGATCGGCGCCGGGCTTCCGGTGACGGAGCCGACCGGTTCCATGGTCGTGGACATCGGCGGCGGCACCACCGAGGTGGCCGTGCTGTCGCTGGGCGGCATCGTCTATTCGCGCTCCGTGCGCGTGGGCGGCGACAAGATGGACGAGGCCATCATCGGCTACATCCGCCGCACCCACAACCTGCTGGTCGGCGAAGGCTCGGCGGAGCGGATCAAGAAGGAAATCGGCTCGGCCTGCCCGCCGGAAGACGGCGAGGGCCGCATCCTGGAGATCAAGGGCCGCGACCTGATGAACGGCGTGCCCAAGGAACTCATCATCTCCGAGCGGCAGATCGCCGAGTCCCTGGCGGAGCCGGTGTCGGCCATCGTCGAGGCGGTGAAGGTCGCACTGGAGCACACGGCGCCGGAACTGGCCGCGGACATCGTGGACAAGGGCATCGTGCTGACCGGCGGCGGCGCGCTGCTGGGCAACCTGGACTTCGTCCTGCGCCACGCCACCGGCCTGCCGGTGTCGATCGCCGACGACCCTCTGTCCTGCGTCGCGCTGGGCACCGGGCGGGCGCTGGAAGAGATGAAGACGCTGCGAAACGTCTTGGTCAGCGCCTACTGATTGGTGTATTGCTCGGTTGGGTTCCCCCGGTGGTTCGTCCATTCGCCGGCGTAGCCGGGGGCGGATCGCGTACCTGGACGGGATGATCCTGTGAAGCCTCGCAATTCCGGTTCCGTCGTGCGCCTTGCGGCCCCGCTGCGGGCGCTCGCCCAGCGCTTCTCCTTCCTGCTGCTGGTGCTCGCCTCCATTGCCCTGATGATGGTGGGCCGGATCGACGCGCTGTCGGTGGACAGCGCGCGCGCCCGGGTGACCGACGCCTTCGCCCCGATCCTTGATGCGATTTCGCGCCCCGCCGCCACCGCCGCCCACGTTGTGGAGTCGGTGGTCGAGGTGCAGAACGCCTTCGAGGAGAACCAGCGGCTGAAGGCGGAGAACGCGCGGCTGCTGCAGTGGAAGCAGGCGGCGCTGCGGCTTGAGGCGGAGAACATCAGTCTCCGCTCTCTGCTGAAGGCCACGCCGGAGCCGTCCTCCTCCTTCATCACGGCGCGGGTCATCGCCGCTCCGGGCAGTTCCTTCCTGCGCACGCTGGTGGTCACCGCCGGCCGCCGCGACGGGGTGCGCAAGGGGCAGGCGGCCATCGCCGGCAGCGGGCTGGTCGGCCGGGTGGTCGAGGTCGGGGAGTGGTCGGCCCGCGTCCTCCTGCTGACCGACATCAACACGCGCATCCCCGTCGTTCTGGAGCGCTCGCGCCAGCGGGCGGTGATGGCGGGCGACAATTCCGACCAGACCCGGCTTCTCTACCTGCCGCCGGAAGCGCCGGTGCAGGTGGGCGAGCGGGTGGTCACTTCCGGTCACGGCGGGCAGCTCCCGCCGGGCCTGCCGGTGGGCGTGGTGTCCTCGGCGGGTGAACGTGGCGTCCGGGTGCAGCCGAACGTCGATCTGTCGCGGGTGGAGCACCTGCAGCTGGTCGAGTTCACCCTGCCGGGAAGCGAGGCGGAACCGTCATCCGAGTCGAAATGACGCTGACCTGGTGGCAGCGGCTGGACAAGACGGGGCGGAATCTCGCCCCGTTCGCGGTGACGGTCATGCTGGCTCTGGCCGGGATGATCCCTGTGCCGCTGCCCGGCTATGCGTCGGTGGCGCCTTTCCTGACCGCCATCGCCGTCTATTATTGGGCGATCCACCGGCCCGACCTGATGGGGCCGGGCACCGCCTTCCTGATCGGTTTGCTGCAGGATCTGCTGACCGGCGGGCCGCTGGGGGTGAACGCGTTGGTGCTGGTGCTGGTCCATTGGGCGGTGTCCAGCCAGCGGCGGGTGCTGGCGTCGAGCACCTTCGCCCTGATGTGGTTCGGCTTCGGGCTGGTCATGATGGGCGTGGCCTGCATCCAGTGGCTGGCCTTCTCGGCGCTTCAGGCGACGGTGCTGCCGTTCCGGCCGGCGCTGTTCCAGGCGCTGCTGACCATGGCCTTCTTCCCGGCGATCGCCTGGATGCTGATCCGCGTCCACCGGGCGTTCCTTCAAGGGTGATGGCCGGGGGGAGCCGGCAGGGATGATCTGGCAGGGGATGTGAGCCTTTGACTGCGATGGACCGCGACACCGACCGCTACCGCCTGCTGACCCGCCGCGCCGCCGTGCTGGGCGGGCTGAAGCTCGCCGGTCTGTCCGCTCTGGTCGGGCGGCTCTATTACCTGCAGGTGGTGGAATCCGCGCGCTACACCATGCTGGCGGAGGAGAACCGCATCAGCCTTCGGCTGGTCGCCCCCTCGCGCGGCACCATCGTCGACCGCTTCGGCGTGCCGCTGGCGGTGAACCAGCAGAACTACCGCGTCGTCGTGGTGTCTGAGCGCACGCGCAACATCCAGGACACGCTGGACAAGATCTCAAAGATCGTCCCTCTGACCGACGGCGACCGCCGCCGCGTGATGCGCGAGCTGCACCGCAAGCGCCGCTTCGTGCCGGTCACCGTGCGCGAGAACCTGACCTGGGAGCAGGTCGCCACCATCGAGATGAACACGCCGGACCTGCCCGGCGTCGCCATCGAGGTCGGCGAGATCCGCCACTACCCGGAGGCGGAGGCGACCGCCCATATCCTGGGCTATGTCGGCGCCGTGTCGGAGGCCGAACTCAACGGCGACCCCGTGCTGTCGCTGCCCGGCTTCCGCATCGGCAAGGCCGGGATGGAGAAGTACCACGAGAAGGCGCTGCGTGGCACGGCGGGCACCAGCCAGCTCGAGGTCAACGCCGTCGGGCGCGTCATCCGCGAGCTGTCGCGCGACGAGGGGCAGCCGGGCCGCGAGGTCCAGCTGACCATCGACATCGGTCTTCAGAAGTTCGTGCAGCAGCGGCTGGCGAAGGAGATCAGCGCCTCCTGTGTGGTGATGGACGTGCACACCGGCGGCATCTACGCCCTCTGCTCCCACCCCAGCTACGACCCCAACCAGTTCACCATGGGCATCAGCGCCGAGCTGTGGGAGGAGCTGCTGTCCAACCAGGCGACCCCGCTGAACAACAAGGCGGTGGCCGGGCAGTACCCGCCGGGCTCGACCTTCAAGCCGGTGGTGGCCCTGGCGGCTCTGGAATCCGGCTTGATCGCCCGCAACCATTCGGTGTTCTGTCCGGGCCACATGGATCTCGGCGACCACCGCTTCCACTGCTGGAAGAGGGGCGGGCACGGCACGGTGGACGTGGTCGGCGCGCTGCGCCATTCCTGCGACGTGTGGTTCTACGACGTGTCGCGGCGCATCGGCATCGACCGCATCGCCGAGATGGCCAACCGCTTCGACATGGGGCAGCTAACCGGCCTGGACCTGCCGCACGAGCGGCCGGGCCTGATTCCCTCCATCGACTGGAAGAAGGGGGCGCTCGGCAAGCCCTGGGCGCAGGGCGAGACGCTGATCGCGGCGATCGGGCAGGGCTATGTGCTGGCCACGCCGATGCAGCTCGTCGCCATGACCGCGCGGCTGGCCAACGGCGGCTTCGCGGTGAAGCCCCACCTGACCAAACAGATCAAGGCGCTGTCGGCCGAGCAGACGACCTGGCCGCCGATCGGGGTGAAGAAGGAGAACCTCGACCTCGTCCTGCGCGGCCTCTACGAGGTGACCAACGCGCCGAACGGTTCCGCCTACAAGTCGCGCATCACCGAACCCGGCTACGAGATGGCCGGCAAGACCGGCTCCGCCCAGGTCCGCCGCATCACCATGGCGGAGCGCAGCACCGGCGTGAAGAAGAACGAGGACCTGCCCTGGCGGGAGCGCGACCACGCGCTGTTCATCTCCTACGCGCCGGTCAGTTCCCCGCGCTACGCCTGCGCGGTGTTCGTGGAGCATGGCGGCGGCGGCTCCACCGCGGCGGCGCCCATCGCGCGCGACATTCTTCTGGAATGCCAGAAGCGCGATCCGGGCCGCTCCGCCGTGGCGGAGAGCGCACCGCCGCCCCCGCCGCCGGAGGGCACCCGGGGCTGAAGCGAATTTTCATTCGCTTTGGACTCCTTGGCCTTACTGGCCGGGCGGGCTTCGGCCGCATGCGCGGCCGGGACCGCCGTCGCGGTCCAAAGCGGAATGCCTTCCGCTTCAGCGGCCTTCCGAGCGTGCGCCTGTCTATGCCGCGCGCACCTCGGCCAGGAACTGGTCCACCTCGCGCTTCAGACCGGTCGCACGTTCGGCCAACCGGTCGGCGGCTCCCTTCACGCTGTGGGTGGCGGCGCTGGTCTCCGCCTCCGCCTGCTGGATGCCGACGACGTTGCGGGACACCTCGGCGGTGCCGCTGGCGGCCTGCTGGGCGTTGCGGCTGATCTCCCCCGTCGCGGCGCTCTGCTGCTCGACCGAGGCGGCCATTTCCGCGGTGGAGCGGTCGATGTCCTCGACCTGCGTGATGATCGCGCGCATGGCGTCCACCGTCCGGTTGGAGGCGCTCTTCACCGCGGCGATCTGGTTGCCGATCTGCTCGGTCATCGCGTGGGTCTGGTTGGCGAGGTTCTTGACTTCGCTCGCCACGACGGCGAAGCCCTTGCCGGCCTCGCCCGCGCGGGCGGCCTCGATGGTCGCGTTCAGAGCCAGAAGGTTGGTCTGGGAGGCGACGGAGTTGATGGCGGCGACGATCTGGTCCACCTGCTCGATGGCTCCGGACAGGGAATCGAGCTGGGTCTGCGCCAGATCGGCGCCCTCCGCCGCGGCCTTGGAGCGGGCGGCGGCGCGGGACACGCGCTCCGCCAGTTCATGGATCGAGGCGGACATTTCCTCCGACGCCGCGGCGACGGTCTGCACGTTGGCGCTGGCCTCCTCCGACGCACCGGCCACGGCGCCGCACTGGGCGCTGACTTCCTCGACCGAGGCGGAGAGCTGGGAGGCGGTGGCCTGTAGCTCCGTCGCGGCACCGCCGACGTCGTTGACGATGGCTCCCACCCGCGCTTCGAACCGGCCCGCGAGGTCGAGCATCGCCGCGCGCTTCTCCGCCTGGGATTTGGCCGCAGCCTCCTTGGCCTCGCGCTCCATCGCGCGGTTGCGGATCAGGTTGGTCTTGAACACCTCCGCGGTGGCGGCGATCTCCCCGACCTCGTCCTTGCGTCCGGTGCCGTACAGCATGGTGTCCAGGTTGCCGTCGGCAAGGCCGCGCAGGCAGCCGACGATGGCCTTCACGGGCCGGACGATGCCGAACTGGGACACCGCCCAGCCGAGCAGCAGCCCCGCCAGGATGCCGATGGCGGCGGCGATGGCGAGCTGGACCGACCGGGATTCCGCCAGGGCGGACGCATCCTGCGACAGCCGCGACGCCTTTTCGTCGGTGTAGGTGGTGTAGGCGATGGTCAGATTCTGAAGTGCCCGCGCGGCGTTCGCGCTTGCATCCACCGACGCCAGGATGTCGCGCTGATTCTGGGTTAGGTCGCTGCCGCCCTTGATTCGGCGGGCAACGGCGATCGTGTCTTCGAGCTCCTTGTAATAGAGCGCCAGAGCGCTCTCGAACGAGGACAGCACACGGCTCTGCTCCGCGTCGCTGGTTCCCTTGACCTTGGCAAGCAGCCCGCTCACGGCCTCGCGAGTCTTGCCGATGGACGGGAGAACCTGCTCCAGATCGCCGGGATTGGCGGCCAGCCGGTACTCGTCGCGGTTCAGTTCAACAACCATGCGGTTGATGCGCGCGCCAAGCTTCATCTCTTCGCCGGCCAACTTGATTTCGTCGGTCGCGCGGCTCAGAGCGTCCAGGCCGGCGATCGACGTGGCGGTGATGCCTGCGCAGATCGCAGCCAGGAAAACGATGATGGAGAGGATCTTGGTGGAAATCTTCAGATTGCCAAGCTGCATTTGGGAATTCCGCCATGAAAGCCCGGATGGCCCGTACAGACTGGGGCCTCGCAAAGGGGCCGGTATGGAAGGGATTTTTATAAAATCCAGGGCGGCACCGCTTTGATGTCGGTCAAATAGGAAAGAAAAAGGTGGTAGCCCTCTCTTTCGCCCCATTGACGCGCCAGGAACCGTCTGCCGCTGAAGCCTGTTCCAGAGGGACGAAAAATTGGATGGACTGACATGGCCGGCGGACTGACCAATTGGCTGGTGGATGTGATGCACACGATGAATTACGTGGGCATCTTCCTGCTGCTGGTTCTGGCGCGGGTCATCCCGCCGGTTCCCGCGGAATCGGTCATTCCATTGGCCGGCATCGCGGCGGCGCAGGGCGAGTACAATCTGCTCGGCGTCGCCTTGGCCGGCGGGCTGGGATCGCTGGCTGGGCAACTGGTCTGGTTCCTGCCCAGCCGCCTGATGGGGCGCGACCGGCTGGAGGCCTTTTTAAAGCGCTACGGGCACTGGCTGACGATCCATCCCAAGAAGGTCCGACGAAGCACGGAGTGGTTCGGAAAGCATGGCGGGATCGCCGTCTTCCTGACCCAGCCGGTGCCGGGGGTGCGGACGCTGATCTCGATCCCGGCGGGGGCCTGCCGGATGTCGATCCCGCTCTACTGCCTCTATTCGGGGGCCGGCTCGATCCTGTGGACGCTGCTGCTCGCCTGGACCGGCTACATGCTGTCCCGCTGGCCCTTCGCGCACAGCTTGGTGGGCTACTTCACCGTGGGTCTGCTGGTGGTCCTGGTCGGCCTCTATCTGTACCGGCTGGTCAGCCATTTCCACGGCATCCGCCGCGCCCAGAAATCGTCGGGCGGCGATCCGCCGGTGGCGGGGGCCCCGCTCAGCCCTTAAATTCAGTCCTTGAACTCGGCCCTTCGACCGGACTCTTAGGTCCGGCCCGCAGGGATCAGCCCATGGCCCAGCCGGCCATGCCGGTGAAGGCCATGCCGAGCGCCCACAGGCCGAAGGCCGCGAGCGCCACCCCCGTGCAATGGTTCAGCCGGGTCAGGCCGCGGTCGGAGATGCGGTGGCGCACCGCGGCGACGCCCATCGACAGGGCCAGCCACCACAGCGACGCGCCGATGAAGACACCGGCCACCAGCGTGGAAGCGTCCACCCGCCCCAGATTGCCGCCCAGCCCGAAGCCGGCGAAGATGGCGATGAAGGCCATGATGGTCGCCGGGTTGGTCAGGGTCAGCGACAGGCCGGTCATGAAGCCGCCGAGGAAGGACGGCGTGTCGGGCGCGCTGGCGGCCTCGCGCTCCTCGTCCTCGGGCTTTTGGCGGAAGGTGCGGATGGCCACCACGATCAGGAAGATGCCGCCGACGAGCTGGAAGGCGATCTCGTGCCCCTGCAGGAAGTCCAGGGCGGCGGAGACGCCGAAGGCGGCGATGGCGCCGTAGATCGTGTCGGCCACGGCGGCGCCGAAGCCGGTGAAGAAGCCCATCAACGGCCCGTGCTGCAGCGTGCGCCGGATGCAGAGCAGGCCGATGGGACCGACGGGGGCGGCGATGGCGATTCCGAGGACGATGCCTTGCAGCAGAACCACCAGACCATGCACGCCGATCACCTCGTCCAATCTGCGATTCCCTCCTCCGGGACCCTCCTCCGGGCAATGGCGGGCGTGATAGCGGGCCACCGCCCTCCCGTCAACCGGCGTCGCGGAGGGAGGTCCCCTGCGGGCGGTGACCTGCGGCGGAATTCCCCCCGCCATGTGCCCCCTGTCGCGGGATGGGAGGAGCGGTTATCCTGGCCGCCACGACCCGGCAAGCGGGCGCACCGGAACGGGGAAGCGGAACGATGACGATGACGCGCATTCTGACCATCCTGGCCGTGTCGCTGGCAGCGGCGACCGTTCCCGCCGCGGGCCCCGCCCTGGCGGCGGACGAGTTCATGCCGGCGGTGGTCTTCGACCAGGGCGGCAAGTTCGACAAGTCCTTCAACGAGGCGGCCTACAACGGGGCGGAGCGCTTCAAGAAGGAGACCGGGATCGTCTACCGCGAGTTCGAGGTCACCAGCGAGAGCCAGCGCGAGCAGGCGCTGCGCAACATGGCGCGGCGCGGCGCCACCGTCATCACGGCGGTCGGCTTCTCCCAGTCTGCCGCCGTGGACAAGGTGTCGCGGGAATATCCCAACACGAAATTCTGTCTGATCGACGACAAGCTGGACCTGCCCAACGTCCAATCGGTGACCTTCAAGGAGCATGAGGGCTCCTTCCTCGTCGGCATGCTGGCGGCGCTGGCCTCGCAGAGCGGGAAGGTCGGATTCGTCGGGGGCATGGACATCCCGCTGATCCGGAACTTCCTGACCGGCTACGAGCAGGGCGTGAAGCATGTGAAGCCGGACGGCGAGATCTTCACCAACATGACCGGCACCACCCCCGCCGCCTGGAACGACCCCACCCGCGGGGCGGAGCTGGCCAAGAGCCAGTTCGGGCGCGGCGCCGACGTTGTCTTCGCGGCGGCCGGGGCGACCGGGCTCGGCGTTCTGCAGGCCGCGGCGGACGCGGGGAAGCTGGGCGTCGGGGTGGACAGCAACCAGAACTGGATCCACCCGGGCAAGATCCTGACCTCGATGGTCAAGCGGGTGGACGTGACCGTCTACGACTGCATGAAGTCGGCCAAGGACGGCAGCTGGACGCCGGGGCACCGCGTCGTCGGGCTGAAGGAGGAGGGCGTCGGCTACGCGCTCGACGAGAACAACCGCAAGCTGGTCACGGCGGAGATGGAGACGGCCGTCGAGGACGCCAAGCGCAAGATCATCGCGGGCGAGCTGGTGGTGACGCCGTATCAGCCGTGAGCTGAGCTGCCGCATCGCCGAGCATTGCCCTCTCCCTGACCTTCCCCCGCTGGGCGGGGGAGGGAAATCGGCCCTCTCCCGCCCAGCGGGGGAGGGAAGGGGCCCGCGGCGAAGCCGTGGGAAGGGTGGGGGCAAGGACCTTCCAATCTTGAAAGTCACCATGCCTCAACATCCCCCCGCCCTGGAAACCCGCGGCGTCAACAAGTGGTTCGGCGCCAACCACGCCAACCGCGACGTGTCGCTGGCCGTGCCGAAGGGCACCATCCACGGCGTGATCGGCGAGAACGGCGCCGGCAAATCGACGATCATGAGCATCGTCTACGGCTACCTGCCCGCCGACGGCGGGACGATCCTGGTGGATGGCCGCCCGGTGGCGGTGCGCAGCCCGCGCGACGCCCTGGCCGCCGGGATCGGCATGGTTCACCAGCATTTCATGCTCGTCGATCCCTTCACGGTGCTGGAGAACGTCCTGCTGGGGGCTGAGGGCGGCGTCACCCTGGCCGCCGGCATGGCGCGGGCGCGGGCGGAGTTGACCCGGCTCGCCCGCGACTACGGGCTGGAGGTGGACCTCGACCGCCCGGTCGGCGAGCTGCCGGTGGGGGCGCAGCAGCGGGTGGAGATCCTCAAGGCGCTCTACCGCGGCGCCGACATCCTGATCCTCGATGAACCGACCGGCGTCCTCACCCCGCAGGAGACCGATCACCTCTTCCGCATCCTCCGCGCGCTGCGCGGGCAGGGGAAGACGGTGGTCATCATCACGCACAAGCTGCGCGAGATCATGGAGCTGACCGACAACGTGACGGTCATGCGCCGCGGGCAGGTGGTGGCGAACGTCGCCACCGCCGACACCAGCCGCGAGGCGCTGGCCGAGCTGATGGTCGGGCGCAAGGTGCTGCTGCGCGTGGAGAAGGCGCCGGCCACGCCCGGCCCGGCGATACTGGAGGTCTCCGGCCTGCGCGTGCGCGACGGCGCCGGGGTGGAGCGGGTGAAGGGCGTCGGGCTGACCGTGCGCGCCGGGGAGATCGTCGGCATCGCCGGCGTGTCCGGCAACGGCCAGTCCGAACTTCTGGAGGCGCTGGCCGGCATGCGTCCCCCGGCCGGCGGCTCCGTCCGGCTGCGCGGGGAGGAGCTGACCGCCACGCCCGGCCGCTTCACCGCGCGGGGCTTGCGCGCGCTCGGCGTCGGCCATGTGCCGGAGGACCGGCAGCGGGTCGGCCTCGTCACCGGCTTCGAGGCGCAGGAATGCGCGATCCTCGGCCATCAGGGCGATCCGGCCTTCAACGGGCGGCTCCTGATGGACCGCCGCGCGCTGTTCGACCGCTGCGCCGCCGAAATAGACGCCTACGACGTGCGCCCGCGCGATCCGCGCCTGCCCGCCGCCAACTTCTCCGGCGGCAACCAGCAGAAGATCGTGCTGGCCCGCGAGATCGAGCGGAACCCCGACCTGCTGCTGGTCGGCCAACCCACCCGCGGCGTGGACATCGGCGCCATCGAGTTCATCCACCGCCGCCTGGTGGCATTGCGCGACCAGGGCAAGGCGATTCTGCTGGTGTCCGTGGAACTGGACGAGATCCGCGCCCTGTCCGACCGCATCCTCGTCATGTTCGACGGCCGACTGGTCGGCGAGGTCGCTCCGGACGAGGCGGACGAGCGGCGCCTCGGCCTGATGATGGCCGGGGTCGTGGAGGCCGCGTAAGGTTGACTCCGAACGCTCCCGCTTGCGCTGGGCCGTGGCGCGGGGCACTTTCCTTGACGCTGGAACGTGGACGCCGTCCGGCTTGTGAGCGGAATTCACCACGCATGGAGCCGGGATGGCGCAGGACGCGGCGCAGGGAGTGACGGGCCGGCGCTTCGGCCGGCCGGGCGCGATTCCCGGCTGGGTCGGCTACGCGCTTCTGCCGCTGCTGAACCTGCTGGCCGCCCTCGTCCTGTCTGGGCTGGTCATCCTGGTGATCGGCGAGAATCCGCTGGACGTGCTGGCGCTGCTGGTGACCGAGGCGGTCGGCTATCCGGAGGCGATCGGCTACACGCTCTACTACACGACCAGCTACATCTTCACCGGTCTGGCGGTGGCCATCGCCTTCCATTGCGGGCTGTTCAACATCGGCGGGGAGGGGCAGGCCTATCTCGGCGGGCTGGGGGCCGGGCTGGTCGGGCTGGCGCTGACCGGCTGGCCCTGGCCGGTGGCGGCGCTGGGCGCGGTGGTCCTGTCGGCGCTGTTCGGGGCGGCCTGGGCGGCGATCCCCGGCTGGCTCCAGGCCAAGCGCGGCAGCCACATCGTCATCACGACGATCATGTTCAACTTCATCGCCGCCGCGATCATGACCTACCTGCTGGTGGACGTGCTGATCCGCCCCGGATCGCAGTCGCCGGAAACGCGGGAGTTCGATCCGGGAGTCTGGCTGCCGACCATGGACCGGGCGCTCGGCTGGATTGGCGTCGCCATCCCGGCCTCGCCGTTGAACCTGTCCTTCCTGTGGGCGCTGGCCTGCTGCGCGCTGTTTTACCTGTTCCTGTGGCGGACCCGCTGGGGCTACGAGATCCGCACGGTCGGGCGGAACGAGCGGGCGGCGGTCTATGCCGGCATCTCCCCGGCGCGGAACATCATTCTGGCCATGGCGATCTCCGGGGCGCTTGCCGGCTTCGTCGGCGTGAACGAGATCATGGGGGTGCAGCACCGCATCCTGCTGAACTTCACCGGCGGGGTGGGCTTCGTCGGCATCGCCGTGGCGCTGATGGGGCGCAACCACCCGGTGGGGATCGTCCTGGCGGCGCTGCTGTTCGGCGTGCTGGCGCAGGGGGGCGGGCAGGTGTCCTTCGAATACCCCACCGTGAACCGGGAGCTGGTGATGGTCATCCAGGGCCTCGTCATCCTCTTCGCCGGGGCGCTGGAGAATCTGTTCAAGCCGCGGGTCGAGGCGCTGTTCCGCCGCCGCGGCGGGGGCCATGACGGGGGGACGGCGCATGGATGACGCCCTGCTCGTCATCCTGCTGCTGGCCGACGCCACCATCCGCGTGGCGACCCCGCTGGTGCTGGCGGCCTTCGCGGCGCTCTACAGCGAGCGGGCGGGGGTGGTGGACATCGGGCTGGAGGGCAAGATGCTGGCCGGCGCCTTCTTCGCCGCCGCCGTCGCGTCGTCCACCGGCAACCCCTGGCTGGGCCTGGGCGCCGCCATCGCGGCCTCGGTGGCGCTGGCGCTGGTCCACGGCTTCGCCTGCATCACCCACAAGGGCAATCAGGTGGTGTCGGGCATGGCGATCAACATCCTGGTCGCCGGGCTGGCGCCGACGCTGGCCTACGCCTGGTTCCGCCAGGGCGGCCAGACCCCGCTGCTGCCGGGAGAAGCGCGCCTGCCGCAGATCCATCTGCCGGGGGTGGAGGCGCTGTCCGGGATTCCGGTCCTCGGCCCCGTCTACCGGGAACTGATCGACGACGCCAACGTGCTGATCTGGCTGACCGTCCTTCTGGTGGTGGCGACCCACTGGGTGTTCACCCGCTCGCGCTTCGGGCTGCGGCTGCGCGCGGTGGGGGAGAACCCCTCGGCGGTGGACACGGCGGGCCTGTCGGTCACGCGGCTGCGCTATCAGGCGGTGATCATCACCGGGGTGCTGACCGGAATCGCCGGCGCCTATCTGTCCACCGCCCACGGCGCCGGCTTCGTGCGCGACATGACGGCGGGCAAGGGCTATCTGGCGCTGGCCGCGCTGATTTTCGGGAAATGGCGGCCCTGGCCGACGCTGTTCGCCTGCCTGCTCTTCGCCTTCACCGACGCGGTGCAGGTGCGCCTGCAGGGCGTGCCGCTGCCGGTGGTGGGGGTGATTCCGGTGCAGTTCATCCAGATGCTGCCCTATGTGCTGACCGTGCTCCTGCTCGCCGGCTTCGTCGGCCGGGCGGTGGCGCCCAGGGCCAACGGCATCCCCTACGTGAAGGAACGGTGATGAGCGACCCGCTGGATTCCCAGATCGCCGACTCCCTGATTGCCGCCGCCCGCGACGCGATGGCGCAGGCCTACGCCCCCTATTCCCATTTTTCGGTCGGCGCGGCCATTTTGGGCGAATCCGGGCGCATCCACGCCGGGGCGAATGTGGAGAACGCCGCCTACCCGCAGGGCCAATGCGCCGAGGCCTCGGCCATCGGGGCGATGATCCTGGCCGGGGACCGCAGCGTCCGGGCAATCGTCGTGATGGGCGGCCAGCCCGGCGACGGCCGGCTGTGCACGCCCTGCGGCGGCTGCCGCCAGCGGCTGCGCGAGTTCGCCCGCCCCGACACGCCGATTCATGTCTGTGGACCGGAAGGGCTTCGGCGAACGTTTAGGTTGGACGAGTTGCTGCCGCACTCCTTCGGCCCCGACAATCTCGACTTCTGAGGGGAACTGACCGCCATGACCGCCGCACGCGCCGCCGCGGAAATCCTGCACCGGGTCCCCGGCTTCCGCCCGCGGGTGGGGATCGTGCTCGGCTCCGGCCTGGGCGGGGTCGCCGACCGGATCGAGGGGGCGACCGTCATGCCCTACGGCGATCTGCCCGGCTTCCCGCTGCCCAGCGTGGAGGGGCACATGGGCCGGCTGGTGCTGGGCCATCTCGGCGGCCAGCCCGTCGCCTGCATGCAGGGCCGCGTGCACGCCTACGAGGGCAACGGCTTCGACGCGCTGAAGACGGCGGTCCGCGCGCTGAAGCTGGCCGGCTGCGACACGCTGGTGCTGACCTGCGCGGCCGGCTCGCTGCGGGTGGAGGTCGGGCCGGGGCGGCTGATGGCGATTTCCGACCACATCAACATGCTGGGCGCCAACCCGCTGACCGGTCCCAACGAGGACAGTTTCGGCCCGCGCTTTCCCAGCATGACCGACGCCTGGGACCCGACCTTGCGCGCGCTGATGCGGCGCCGGGCGCTGGAATTGAACATCGATCTGGTCGAGGGCGTGTACGCCGCCTATCCCGGCCCCTCCTTCGAGACGCCGGCCGAGGTCCGGATGTTGAAGGTCCTGGGGGCGGACGCGGTCGGCATGTCCACGGTGCCCGAATGCATCGTCGCGCGGCATTGCGGCCTTCGGGTCGTGGGCTGCGCGGTCATCACCAACCTGGGCGTGGGACTCGGCGACGGGCCGGTGGACCACGACCAGACCCTGCGCGCCGCCTCGGCCGCCGCCTCCGACCTGGAGCGGCTGCTGACCGGCTTTCTCGACGGGCTGAACGTAGACGAAGGACGCCGGTCATGAAACTTCCCGCCGATCTGCAACGGGTGCTCGACACCGCGACCACCGCCAAGGCCGACGCCAAGGGGGCCGGCCGCGCCGTCGGCCTGCTCGACCTGACCAGCCTGAACGACGACGACACCGACCAGACGGTGGAGGCCCTGTGCAAGCGCGCCGTCACCCCCGCCGGCAAGGTCGCCGCGGTGTGCGTCTGGCCGCGCTTCGTCAAGACCGCGCGCAAGGCGCTGAAGGGCAGCGGCGTGAAGATCGCCACGGTCGTCAACTTCCCCTCGGGCGAGGCCGACGCGGCCACCGTGGCGGCGGAGACCAGGGCGGCCATCAAGGACGGCGCGCAGGAAATCGACGTGGTGCTTCCCTACCGCGCCTTCATCGACGGCGCCCGCACCCAGCCGATGAACGTGATCCGCGCCTGCCGCGAGGCCTGCGGGACCGACGTGACGATGAAGGTGATCCTGGAATCCGGCTGCTTCCCCGATCCGGAACTGCTGGCCTGGGCCGCCCGCGATTCCATCGCCGCCGGGGCGGATTTCCTGAAGACCTCCACCGGCAAGGTGCAGCCCGCGGCGACGCTGGAGGCGGCGGCGCTGCTGCTGCACGTCATCCACGAGTCGGGCAAGCCGGTGGGCTTCAAGGCGGCGGGCGGCATCCGCGACGCCGACGGGGCGGCGGCCTTCCTGGCGCTCGCCACCGCGATCCAGGGCAAGGGATGGGCCAAGCCGGAGACCTTCCGCTTCGGCGCGTCGGCGCTGCTGGACTCGCTGCTCGCCGCCGCCGGCCATGGTGGTGGCGGCAAGGACGGCAAGGGTGACGGCAAGGACGGCAAGAGTGAGGGCAAGGGTGACGGAAAGGGCGGCGGCGCGGTTGCCCAGCCGGCCGCCGCCGGCTATTGATCCGCGCGACGGACTCGACCACGGAACGGACGCACGGATGCTTCCCCAGGAACTGATTCGCAGGAAGCGCGACGGCGCACGCCTGGACGCGGCGGAGATCGGCGCCTTCGTGCGCGGCATCACCGACGGCTCCGTCAGCGAAGGGCAGGCGGCGGCCTTCGCCATGGCCGTGTTCTTCCGCGGCATGACGCTGGAGGAGCGGGTGGCCCTGACGCTGGCCATGCGGGATTCCGGGACGGTGATGCGCTGGGACCATCTGGACCTGTCCGGCCCGGTGGTGGACAAGCATTCGACCGGCGGCGTCGGCGACAAGGTCAGCCTGATCCTCGCGCCGGCGCTGGCCGCCTGCGGCGGCTTCGTGCCGATGGTGTCGGGGCGCGGGCTGGGCCACACCGGCGGCACGCTCGACAAGTTCGAGAGCATTCCCGGCTACCGCGCCAAGCCCGACCGGGCGACGCTGGAGCGGGTGGTCAAGGAGGTCGGCTGCGCGGTGATCGGCGCCACCGACGACATTGCGCCCGCCGACCGCCGGCTCTACGCCATCCGCGACGTGACGGCGACGGTGGAGACCATCGACCTCATCACCGCCTCCATCCTGTCGAAGAAGTTGGCGGCGGGGCTGGACGCGCTGGTGATGGACGTGAAGTTCGGCTCCGGCGCCTTCCTGCCCGACATCGCCAAGGCGCGGGAACTGGCCGGCAGCCTCGTCACAGTGGCGGAGGGGGCCGGCCTGCCCACCGTCGCCCTGCTGACCGACATGAACGAGGTGCTGGGCCGGACCGCCGGCAACGCGCTGGAAATGCGGGAGTGCATCGACATCCTGCGCGGCGGCAAGGCCGACCCGCGGCTCTACGAGGTCACCGCGGCCCAGGCCGCCGAGTTGCTGGTGCTGGCCGGGCTGGCCCCCGACGCCGCCGCCGGCCGCGCCCGCTTCGACGAGGCGATGGCGAGCGGGCGGGCGGCCGAGCGCTTCGCCCGCATGGTCCACGCGCTGGGCGGCCCGGCCGACCTGCTGGACGCGCCGGACCGCCATCTGGAGGCCGCCCCGGTCGTTCAGCCGGTCTTCGCCGAGCGGGCCGGCGTGGTGGCGGCCATCGACGTGCGGGCGGTCGGCATCGCCGTGGTGGCCCTGGGCGGCGGGCGGACCAAGACGACCGATCCCATCGATTTCGCCGTGGGGCTGGCCGACGTCGCCGGGCTGGGCGCTTCGGTGGGGCCGGCGGATCGCCCGCTCGCCGTGGTCCACGCCCGCAGCGCGGCGCAGGCGGAGGACGCGGCGGCTCTGCTCCGTCGCGCCTTCACGGTGGCCGACACCGCCCCGCCGGCCGGGCCGCTGATCGCCGACCGCATCCGGCTGTAGGAAGCGGGGCCATCACGCGGCGTGGCGTCCGGCCTCGGCGTGCCGCGCCCGCACCGGTCCGACCAGGGCCTCCGCGGCGAGGCGGCCCGAGATGACGCAGGCCTCCACCCCGGCACCGGGGAAGACGCCGCCGCCGGCCAGCAGCAGGCCGGGCACCGGCGATTTCGCGGGAAGCGCCGGATCGGTGCCGTAGATCGCGCCCTCCGTCGTGTGGGCGTAGCGGGCGAAGGTGGCGGCGCTGGCCTCCTGCCGGTGCAGGATGTGGCGCCCCAGATCCGGGATGACGGCCGAGGCCGCGGCGATCATCGCATCGCCCCGCCGCCTCTTCCGCGCGCGGTAGTCGGGAGCGGAGCGGTCCCAGGCGCCGCCCGCCGGGTCCAGCCGCATCAGCGTCAGCGCCGCGCAGCCCGGTGGCGCCAGGGTGGCGTCATGGGCGGAGGGCAGGGCCAGCGCCATCCCCGCGTCGTTCAGAAACGTCATCGCCGGCAGGTCGGGACGGATGTCCAGCGCCAGCGTGACCAGGAAGGCGGACGTCGAGGGGCGCAGCGCCCGGCCGTGCTCCACGCAGGCGGCGGGAAGGTGTTCCGCCCCCACCAGCTCAAGCAGGGTCCGCCGGGCGTCGGCGTTGGAGATCACCGCGGAGGCGGCGATGCATTCCCCGTCCATGGTTTCGACCCCGGCGGCGCGGCCGTCCTCGATCAGGATGCGGCGGACCGGGGTGCGCAGCCGAACCTCGCCGCCCCTGGCGCGGATCGCCTCGACCAGCGCGTCCGCCAGCCGCTGCGATCCGCCCTCTGGATAGGCGCCCCCGTCGAAGACATAGCCGAAGATCGGCGCCATCTGGGTGGCGCCCAGCCGCTCCGGCCGATCCGACAGGTACCCGGTCAGGCTGGACAGAAGCGCGCGGGCTCCGGCGTCCGGCACATAATGCTCCAGCATCTCCAGAAAGCCGCGGTCCTGCCAGCGGAAGGCCTGCGGGCATTCCAGCGGGTAGGCGCGCATCGCCGCGACGCTGCGCGGGATGTGGGGAAGGCCGGTCTCGGCGCAGCCGCGGTAGAGGTCGCGGTAAACCCCGCGCATCTCCTCCAGGAAGGCGGCGGCTCCGGCGGCGCTGCCGGGGTGCTCCCGCGCGATCAGGGCGGCCAGACCCTCGGCGTCGCCGGGCAGGGGCTGAAGGACGCCGTTCCGGACGATGCCGCGGTTGACCGGCTGCCAGCGCACGCGCTCCGCTACGCCGACCGTGCGCAGCAGATGCCCGACCGGCCCCTCCGGACGGGTGCCGCTGACGTCGTGCACACCGGCGTCGAAGATGAAGCGCCCGGCCGTCCCGTCGCGCAGCCGCACCTTGCGCTCCCAGGATGAGCAGTGGCCGCCCGGACGGTCGTGCGCCTCCAGGACGGTGACGCGGACCCCGGCCTCCGCCAGCAAGGCCGCCGCCGCCATCCCGCCGATGCCGGCCCCGACGACAACCACGCCGTCCTTTGCCGATCCCTGTCCAAGAACGGCGGGCGCGGGCCAGGGGTGGGGCTCCCGCTCGGCCAGCCGGCGGGCGACGGCCCGGTTGACCAGCCAGTCCGGCAGACGGCGGTTCGCCAGCAGGCCGGCCAGCGTGGCGAGGGCGGAGGTGGCGACGCCGACCTCCGTCGCGACGGCGAAGCCGGCGGCGCCGGCCAGGAAGACCGCCCCCCACAGCGCGGTGAGCGCCTTGTTGACGGCGACGAACGGCGGCAGATGCCACAGGCCGGCCGGCGTCGTCTCGCGGGCGTAGGGCAGGGTGAAGGGGCGGCCCAGAGCGAGCGAGGCGAAGGCCATGCCGGCCAGGGCGAGATGGACGACCACGCCCGTATGCTCCAGCCGCCCGCCGAGGAGCAGCGCGGCGAAGACGGCGGCGGCGACCAGTTCCGGCGCCTTCGGCGAACCACTCCGCCAACCCTGGGCGCAGAGCGCCAGGCTGAGCAGCAGCGCCGCCAGCGCGGCGGCCGGATGACCCGCCGGTTGAAGAAGGCCGAAGGCGATCCAGGGCGCGACGCCGGCAAGGATGCGGATCGGTTGGGGGATCGGTTTGGACGGGAGCATGGCGGACCCTTGCGGTGATGGGGACGTCCGCCAGACTGTCCTAAAGCGGATTGTCGCTGAGTATAGACGGAATTTTGGCTGGCCTGAGCGGTTGGAGGAAGACACAGCTGAAGGACCGCGCGCCATGGGCCAGCCATATTCCTCCGATCTGCGCGAACGGGTTCTGCTGGCTTATGAGCGCCACGAGGGCGGCCCCGAGTTGCTGGCGCGGCGCTTCCAGATCAGCCGAGCCTGCGCGTACAACTGGGTGCGGGCCGCACGCCTTGAGGGGCGGCGGGTCGCCAAGCCGCATGCCGGCGGCGTACCAGCCAAACTGGACGCGGAGGGCGTGAGCGTGCTGCGGGCCTTGGTGCGGGAGGATAATGACGCGACACTGGCACAGTACCGCGACCGGTTGGCCGCACGCACCGGCATCGCGCTGAGCCCGGCGGTGGTGTGCCGCACCTTGAAGCGGCTGGGGTTGGCGCGCAAAAAAAGACGCTGAGGGCCAGCGAGCAAGAGCGCGCGGATATCGCCGCGGAACGCGCGGCCTACCGGGACGATGCGGTGGTCCATGAACCGGCGCGTTTGGTTTTCCTCGATGAAACCGGCATCAACACCCAGATGACGCCCACCCAGGCCCGGGCGCCGCGCGGCCAGCGGGCGCTCGGATCCGTGCCCTGTGGGTCGTGGCACCGCGTCACGGTGCTCGGGGCGTTGAGCGCCGAAGGCATGCTGGCCGCCATGAGCATCGAGGCGTCCACCTCCTCGGCCGTGTTTCTCGCCTTTGTCGAGCAGGTGCTCTTGCCCGTGCTTCGGCGCGACAAACCCGGCGCCGTGGTCGTGATGGACAACCTTTCCGCTCACAAGCGGGCCGATATCCTCGCCGCCTTTGAGACGGCGGGGATCCGTGTCCGCTTCCTCCCGCGCTACTCGCCCGACCTCTCGCCCATCGAGCCCGGCTGGGCCAAGCTCAAAGGAATCCTGCGCGCCAAGGAAGCCCGCACCGTCGAGGCCCTCAACGAGGAACTCGGCCCAGCCCTCAATGCGATCACCGCTACCGACGCCAAAGCGTGGTTTAAGCTATGCGGCTACCCGAATCTAAACTGAACCGAAATCCGCTTTAGGCACCGGACGGGGCCAGCGCCGATCCGCGAAAGGCCGGGTCCGCTTCGCCAAACGCCCGTCCGGCGATTCACGAAGCGTGAAACGCCGGCGCTTTCCACAGGCGAAGCGGCGCGGGCCAGACCTGCGGTTGCGGCATTGGGCAGCGTCATGGTTGCTCAGATACTGTGCAATCATGACCCAAGCCGCCGCCCTGCCTTCCGCCGCCAGCGATGACACCCGCCGCGCCATCGGCTGCTTTCTGCTGGCCATCTTCCTGTTCGCTGGCATGGACACGCTCATCAAATATCTGAGCGGCGGCTATCCGGTGGCGCAGCTCATGTTCGCGCGGTCGGTGGTGGCGGTGATCCTGGTCGGCGGCATTTCCGTGGCGCGCGGCGGCTGGGGCGGGATGCGCACGCGGCGCCCGGTCGCCCATGTCTTCCGCTCGATGGCCGGGCTGCTGTCGATGGGCTGCTTCTTCTATGCCTTCAAGCATCTGCCGCTCGCCGACGTCTATGTGCTGAGCTTCGCCGGGCCGCTGTTCATCACGGCGCTGTCCATGCCTCTGTTGGGCGAGCCGGTGGGCTGGCGGCGCTGGGCGGCGGTGCTGGTCGGCTTCGGCGGCGTGGTGGTGATGGCCCGTCCGGAGGCCGACGCGCCGATCCTGCCGATCGTCGTCGGCGTGGGCGCGGCCTTCTTCTACGCGCTGGCGATGATCGCGGTGCGCGGCCTGTCGCGGACGGAGAGCAACACGGCCATCGTCGTCTATCTGCTGCTGACCACCACGGTGGTGAGCGGCGTGGCGGCGATCCCCGACTGGGTGCAGCCGGGCGGGTTCGACCTCGGGCTGATGCTTCTGGTCGGCACGCTGGGCGGCGCGGCGCAGGTGCTGATGACCCAGGCCTTCCGCCTGGGGCGCGCCGCGGTGGTGGCGCCCTTCGAGTACACGGGGATGATCTGGGCGACGCTGCTCGGCTTCCTGGTCTTCGGCGACGTGCCGACCCCCACCGTGCTGGCCGGGGCGGGGATCATCATCGCCAGTGGGCTCTACATCCTCTATCGGGAAACCCTGCGCCGCGGCGACTGACGGGTCAGGCGGCGGCGGGAAACGCCAACTCGCCGTCCGTGACGCCCGGCGGGTCCGTCAGGGCGATGAGCCGGCTGCGCTCCAGCACGCGCCGGATTCGCGGCGGGTGATTCTCGAAGGCGATGGCGCTGCCGCGGTCGAGCACCGCGTTGCGGAGCGCCAGCAGAATGCCGATGCCGCAGGAATCGAGGAACTCCACCCGCCCCAGATCGACGCGCAGGGTCAGGGACTGCGCCTCCGCGACGCGGCGGAGCAGGGGCGTCAGGACGGGCAGGGCCGCGTGGTCGACCCGTCCCGACAGCACGGCGCGCAGCCCGCATCCGCCCTCCGCCGTGGCGAAGGGGTGCAGGGTGACGGCGCTGTGCGACGGGGTGGGCCGCATGCTGGGTGGCGACTTTCCGGTTGGGGCGACGGTCCGGCGCGGGCCGGGGGCGGCGGAAGGAACCACGGGAAGCGCGACTCTCCGGTGTCTGTTGCGTTGCGAAATTGTGAAAAGGCGCCGGGCCACCGCTTGACAGCCGGGCGCCGGGCTCACACTGTGCACACGAACGGCTGGGGTGCCTGCCGCAAGGCGGGCTGAGACCACACCCATCGAACCTGATCTGGGTCATGCCAGCGAAGGGAGCCAAGCGTTCGAGGCTGTGCCGCCGCTACACCCCTGGCCTCCTCGTCCTCGCGCGGTTCTTCGCCGGGCAGGAGGAGACACAACCATGCGGCGCTTCCTTTCCATCCTCTCGGCAACGGCTTTTTCGGCGGTCTGCTCGGCGTCGCTATTTCCGGGCGCGGCGCTGGCGGGCGAGGCCTCGGTCCCCGTGCTGGTGCCGCTGACCGGCTTCCTGTCGCTGGAGGGCACGAGCCAGCGCAACGGCGCGGTCCTGGCGCTGAAGGACGCGCCCGCGGGCGTGGCGGTGCGGTCGGAGGTGATCGACACCGGCACCTCGCCGGAGGCCGCGGTCACGGCGCTGGAGCGCGCGGCGGGCGGCAAGGTCACCGCGGTGGCGGCCAGCATGCTGGGCACGCAGATGCTGGCGATGCTGCCGCTGGCCCAGGATTACGGCATTCCGCTGGTCACGGTCTCCGGCACGGCGAGCATCACCGAGCAGGGCAACCCCTGGGTCTTCCGCTTCTTCCCCGGCGACGCCGTGACCAAGGAGGCCCACGCCCGCTACGTGACGGAGGAGCTGGGCAAGAAGCGCCCGGCGGTGATCTACCAGACGACGGCCTACGGGCAAAGCGGCAAGGCCCATCTGGAGCAGGCCTTCAGGACGCTCGGCGTCGAGCCGGTGTTCGAGGAAGGGGTGGACCCCGCCGCCAAGGACCTGCTGCCCGTCCTGACCAAGGCGCTGGCCGCCAAGCCCGACGTGCTGGTGCTGCACCTGCATTCCGGCCCGACCGCCCTGTTCATCCGGCAGGCGGCGGCCAACGGGGTGGCGGTGCCGATCGTCGCCGGCTCCGCCATGCACCAGCCGAGCACGGCAGCGCTTCTGGAACCGGCCGAGCTGAAGGGCGTCTGCGCCGAGACGGCGGCTTCGCCGATCTCCGGCGGCAGCCCGGAGGTGGAGGCTTTCACCGCCGCCTACCGCGCCGCCTTCAACGCGGAGCCCGACGCCTTCGCGCTCGGCCAGTATGACGGCATCCGCATGGTGCTGGCGGCGGTGCAGGGCGGCGCGGACAGCGCGGAAGCCGTCCGCAAGGCCCTGTCCTCCGGGACCCATCAGGGCCTCACCATGACCTACAAGTCGGACGGCAAGGGCAACATGGCGCATTCCGCGGTGATCGTCTGCTACGACGGCGCCTCGCGCGTGCCGGCGATCGCCAAGCGGTACGACAACGTGACCGGCGTGGTGACCGGCATGGTGAAGTGAGCCAGCCTTGATCACCCTGCAGCTTCTCGTCAATGGACTGGCCCTGGGCGCCGCCTACGCGCTGGTCGCGCTGGGCTTCGTGCTGGTGCTGAACGCCACCGCGGCGGTGAATTTCGCGCAGGGCGATCTCGTGATGGCCGGTGGGATGCTCGGGGTGGCGCTGGCGCCGCATCTGCCGGATCACCTGCCGTTGCCCGGGCTGCTCCTGCTGCCGGTGGTGCTGACGCTGATGGCCGGGCTGGGGCTGCTGCTGGCGGCGGCGGCCTATCTGCCGCTGCGCCGCCGCCCGCCGGTGGCGGTCTTCATCAGCACCATCGCGGCGGGGATCATCCTGCAGAACGGCGCCTCTGTCCTGTTCGGGCCGGAACCGCGGGCGGCACCGCCGCTGCTGGGCGGCGGGACGCTCGACCTCGGCGGGCTGGTGGTGGCGGAGCAGTCCCTGGCCATCATCGCCGTCGCCGCCCTGCTGATCGCCGGGCAGCAATGGCTGTTCGGGCGGACCCAGCTCGGCCGCCGCCTGCGCGCCACGGCGCAGGATCCGGAGATGGCGCGGGCCTGCGGCGTGCCGGTGACGGCGATGATCCTGATCACCTTCGCGCTGGGCACCGCCTTCGCCGGGGCGGCGGGGCTGCTGCTCGCCAACCGCTACTTCGTCACGCCCACGGCGGGCGGCGACCTGATCCTGAAGGCCTACATCGCCGTGACCATCGGCGGCTGGGGCTCGGTTCCCGGAGCGGTGGCCGGCGCGCTGCTGATCGCGCTGTTCGAGGTGGGGGTGTCGTCGGTGCTCTCCTATCCGGTGGCGCTCGGGCTGCTCTACGCCACGCTGCTGGTCATTCTGGTCGCCCGCCCGCAGGGGCTGTTCGGCGAGGCGGCGCGGCGCCGTGCGTAAGCTGCGGAAAGGAGTGGCTTTTGCCCCCACCCTGACCCTCCCCCGCTGGGCGGGGGAGGGGATGATGCTTGCGGTGCTGGTGGCGTACGCGCTGCTGTACGCGTCGCCTTACGGGCTGCGCGTGTTGACCGTTGCGGGGGTGTACGCGTTGGCCGCCGTCGGGTTCCAGATCGTGTTCGGGCTGGGCGGTGCGCTGTCGCTGGCTCATGGCGCCTTCTTCGGGCTGGGGGCCTACGCCACCGGCATCCTGGGCAGCCAGTGGGGGTGGGGCTTCGCCGCGACCTTCCCGGTGTCGCTGCTGGTGCCGCTGCTGCTGGCCCTGCTCGTCGGACTGCCGGTGCTGCGGCTGGAATCCCATTACTTCGCGCTGGCGACGCTGGGCATCGCGCAGGTCGTCCATCTGCTGGCGGTCAACAGCCCCGGCCTGACCGGCGGCGCCAACGGTCTGCCGGGCGTTCCGGGCATCGTCCTGTTCGGCTGGGCGGTGCCGCGCGGCCTGCCCCTGGCGGCGGTGGTCTGGGGCTTCGTGGCGCTGGGCGGGTTGCTCGCCTGGAGCCTGGCGCGCGGGCGCTGGGGGCGGGCGCTGACGCTGGTGCGCGACGACCCGCTGGCGGCGGGCACGCTGGGGCTGGACGTCGGCGGGCTGCGGCTGGCCGCCTTCGCGCTGAGCGCCGTCTACGCCGGGGCGGCGGGCGCCTTGGCCGTGCACACCCAGCGCGTCGTCTCGCCGGAGGTGCTGGAGTTCCCCGTCATGGTCTCCGTCCTGACCATCGCCGTGGTCGGCGGGCGCGGGCGGGTGGCGGGGGCGATTCTGGGGGCGGTGCTGCTGCTCCACCTGCCGGAATGGTTCCGCTTCCTGGAGCGCAGCTATCTGATCGTCTACGGCGTGGCCCTGCTCGCCACCATCGTGCTGGCGCCGCACGGGTTGACCGGCCTGCTCGACCGGCTGTTTCCGGCCCGCCCGGCGCCGTTGCCCATGCCCGCGGCGCCACCGGACATCGCCGTTCCGAATGGGCCCCTGCTGCGGGTGGAGGGGCTGACCAAGGGCTTCGGCGGGGTGCGCGCGGTGGACGGCGTGTCGCTGACGCTGGAGGCCGGGACCATCACCGGGCTGATCGGCCCCAACGGCTCCGGCAAGACGACGCTGGTCAACCTGATCTCCGGCCTGGAGACCCCGGACGGCGGGCGGGTGCTGATGGGCGGAGCGGATCTGGCCGGGCGGCGGCCCGACCGGATCGCCCGCGCCGGGATCGCCCGCACCTTCCAGGCGGTCAGCTTGCCCGACGCCGCCAGCGTCCTGGCCGCCGTGGCCGCGGCGCGGCTGGAGCGCGACGGCTCGATCGCCCAGGCCGAGGCGCATGCCCTGTGGGCGCTGGAGCGGCTGGGCGCGGCGGACCTCGCCGCGAAGCCCTGCGCCGGCCTGCCCGCGGCGCTGCGCCGCCGGGTGGAACTGGCCCGCGCGCTGGCCCGCCAGCCCGCCGTCCTTCTGCTCGACGAGCCGGCGGCGGGGTTGACCGACGGGGAGAAGGCGGAATTGGCCGGTCACCTACGCGCCATCGCCGCCACCGGCACCGCGCTGCTGGTGGTGGAGCACGACATGGGCTTCCTGCTGCCGCTCGCCGGCCATGTGCTGTGCCTGGACCAGGGACGCCCGCTCTACGCCGGCCCGCCGGAGGGGGTGCGCAGCGATCCGGCCGTGGTCGCCGCCTATCTGGGGGAGGGCGCATGATGAGCGAGCCCCTGTTGCAGGTCGAGGGTCTGACCGCCGGCTATGGCGGGGCGGTCGCCGTGGACCGCCTGTCGCTGTCCGTGGCGGCCGGGGAGGCGGTGGCCCTGCTGGGCGCCAACGGGGCGGGCAAGTCGACGCTGCTCAAGGCCGTTCTCGGCCTCGTCCCGGCGACCGGCGGGCGCGTCCGGCTGGCGGGGGAGGAGATCGGCGCCTTGGTTCCGGAGCGGCGGGTGCGCCGCGGCCTGGGCTATGTGCCGGAGGGGCGGCGCGTCTTCCCCGGCATGAGCGTGCGCGACAATCTGGAGGTGGCGAGCCGGCTCGACCGTGCCGGGCGGGCCGCCGATCTGGAGCGCGTCTTCGCCCTGTTCCCGGCGCTGGAAGGCAAAGCGGAGGAGCGCGCGTGGCGCCTGTCCGGCGGGCAGCAGCAGATGCTGGCGGTTGGCCGCGCGCTGATGGGCCGTCCGCGCGTCCTGCTGCTCGACGAGCCGTCGCTCGGCCTGTCGCCCAAGCTGGCCGGGGAGGTCTTCGCCGCCGTCCGCGCCATCGCCGCCGCCGGGACGGCGGTCCTGGTCGCCGAGCAGAGCGCGGCCCGCGCCCTGTCCGCCGCCGGGCGCGTCGTGCTGCTGCGCCTCGGCCGGGCGGTTCATGACGGGCCGGTGGAAAGCCTTCCCGCCGACGCGCTGCGGGACGCCTTTCTGGGCCCCTGATCGGCCATCGCAGGGCGGCGCCGGACGCAATTCGGCATTGCGGCAACAGGCCGGGATCTTTGTCGTGACTTTCTCGTCTTGCGCTTGCCGATCCCATACGGCGGGGCTAGCTTCCGGCGTCGCCCAGCCCGTAAGGATTACCTCTGCCATGTTGGACAAAGCCGTCGCTGCTGCACTCTCCTCCCTTCTTCTGCTGGGCGCCGCCGCCGCCCACGCCGATGGGGCGCAGGTGGCGGAGCTGGTCCCCGTCAACCCGCCGACCATGTATTACCCGGCCCCGTCCTCCGGCCCGGCGCCGGCGCCCCGCACCGTCGCTCCGTCGGCGCCGTCGGCCGCCGCCGATCCGGCCGAGAAGACCGGGCCGGCCGAGCTTGAGGATGGCTGGGAAGGCGGCCCGTCGCGCGACCGGGACGGCAAGTTCGCCTATTGCGCCATCGAGGGCCGCTTCGACACCGGCCATGTCCTGATGATCGCGCGCAACGTCAAGGGCGAGGTCAATCTCGGCATGGGCATCCCGGGCGCCGAGCTGCCGGGCGGCGAGCAGTGGAAGGTCAAGGTGGTGGTGGACGGCAAGCTGACGCGCGAGCGCCGCGCGCTGGCGCCCAAGCCGGACATGCTGGTCATCCCCAACGGCAAGGACGAGGAACTCTACACCGCCCTGATGAACGGCAAGGAGGTGGTGTTCTCCTCCGACGCCGACCGCATGGCCTTCGCGCTGAAGGGCACCAAGAAGGTGCTCACCGACCTGAAAACCTGCGTGGACAAGGCCGGCGCCGTTCCGCCCATCGATACCCGCACCAAGAAGGGCGTGACCCGCCCCGACGAGCTGCCGGAAGGGCTGGCCGACCTGCTGAAGGCGGCCGGCGTGCGCGACGTCAAGCGCGTGTCGCTGGAGAATGTGCCGAAGGGCGAGCGTCCCGCCGACATGGCTTGGCGCATCGGCCCGATCGTCGGCGGCATCCGCGAGCGGATGGTCGAGGAGGGCTCCAAGCTGGAGGACTTGTCCGCCGGCTACGTCGACGCCATGAAGAAGCGCTGCGAGGGCGGCACGCCGACCGCGTCGCTGAGCGCCGTCGAGGACCTGCCCGGCCTGATGCTGCGCACCGGCTCGGTCGATTGCGCGCTGAAGGAGGGCAAGATGCACGTCTCGCTGACCTTCTTCCTGTCGCCGGGCCGCCTCTTCACGATCCTGTTCCACGAGGCGCAGGAGGCCGACACCGGGCTGGCCGACAAGGTGCGCGACAATCTGGCGGAGGTGCTGCGCCGCCTCGCCGTGAACCCGCCGTCGACTCAGCCGTCCGGCGCCTCCCCGGCGCCGGCCCAGACGGGCAAGCCCTAAGGGGGTAGGCCCGCGCCTTGCGGTTGACGGCGCGGAGGCCGGGTACACATTGTCCGGCATGCCGGACGACATGACGGGAATCCGGGGCGCCGCCGGGGATGCGGCGGGCGCCCTGACCAGAGCACGAAACCCCGGCCGGCGGTTCCTCAGGGTGCTGACGCGGCGGAGCCTGCGCGACAGCGTCCTCGGCGTGCTGATGCTCGCCGGGGCCATCGGCGCCGGGGTCGGGCTCGCCGTGGCCCTACTCCACGAACTCGTGGTCTGGACGCAGTCCCTCGTCTTCTCGGTGGCCCACGGGCAGGAGCTGGGCGAGGCTGCGCTGGCCGACCCCTGGCGGACCCTGCTGGTGCCCGCCATCGGCGGCCTCCTGCTCGGCGTGATGGTGAAGCTGGTGCGGCGCTGGCGGCCCAACGACATCGTCGACCCCGTCGAAGCGAACGCCCTCTACGGCGGCAAGATGTCCCTGGTCGACAGCCTGCGCCTGACCCTGGCGACCCTGCTGTCCAACGGTTCCGGCGCGTCGGTGGGGATGGAGGCGGCCTACACCCAGGCGGGGGCGGGCATCGCCTCCACGCTCGGGCAGAGGCTCCATCTGCGGCGGGCGGATTTGCGCATGCTGGTCGGCTGCGGGGCGGCCGCGGCCATCTCCGCCGCTTACGGCGCGCCGCTGGCCGGCGCCTTCTACGCCTTCGAACTGGTCATGGGCGGCTACACCATCGCCACGCTGGCTCCGATCGGCGCGGCCTCGGTCGCCGCGGTGGCGGTGGCCCACTGGCTGACCGACCCCTCCCCGACCCTGTTCTTCGGCCGCCCGGCGGCAGTGGAGGGCTGGGATTACGTGGCCTGCGGGGTGCTGGGCTTCTTGGCGGGCTGGCTCAGCATCCTCGCCATGCAGGCGGTGACGGTCGCCGAGCGCGGTTTCCGCGCGCTGCCCATCCCCGTCTGGGGGCGCCCGGCTCTGGGCGGGCTCGCGCTCGGCGCGCTGGCCCTGGCGGTGCCGCAGGTGCTGGGCGCCGGACCCGGCGCCGACCCGTCGCAACTGGCCCGCGGGCTGGAGGCGATGGCGGTGCTGCTGGTCGCCAAGATCGTCGCGTCGGCCCTGTCGCTCGGCTCGGGCTTCCGCGGCGGGCTGTTCAGCGCGTCGCTGCTGCTCGGCGGGCTGTTCGGCGGGCTGGCCTATGGGGTGGTCGAGCTTCTGGTGCCGGGGCTGGGGCTCGACCGGATGCTGCTGGTGCTGGCCGGCATGGGGGCGGTGGCCGCCGGCATCATCGGCGCGCCGGTCACCATGGTGCTTCTGGTGCTGGAGGCGACGCAGGATTTCTGGGCGGCGTCCGGCGTGCTGATCGGCGTGGTGGTGTCCACGACCGTGGTCCGGCAGGCCTTCGGCTATTCCTTCGCGACGTGGCGCTTCCACCTGCGCGGCGTCCCGATCCGCGGCGCCTACGACGTCGGCTGGGTGTCGGAGCTGACGGCGATGCGGCTGATGCGCGGCGACGTGAAGACGATCCTGACCACCCAGACGCTGGACACGCTGCGCCGCCTGCACCCGCTGGGCGCCGCCAAGACCGTCTTCGCGGTGGAGCCGGACGGGTCCTACGCCGGCATCATCGACATGGGCGCCGTGCACGACCCGTCGCTGGGCGACGAGGACGCGAAGACGCCGGTCGGCGAGCTGGCCAAACACGCCGATGACTTCCTGCGGCCTGGCGACGACGTGCGCAGCGTGCTGAACCGCTTCTGCAGCGCCGAGGTGGAGTCCCTGCCGGTCCTCGCCTCGCCCACCGACCGGCGGATCGTCGGCTACGTCACCGAGGCCTACGCCCTGCGCCGCTACAGCCAGGAGCTGGAGAAGCAGCGCGGCGAGGAACTGGGCGAACGCAGCCTCTACGGGCGGGACTGAGCGGCGTCTCCTGGGGCCATCACGTTTGAAGTCCCCTCTCCCCGGAGGGGGAGAGGGTTAGGAAGGTCAAACACGGCGGCGGTCAGTAGACCTCCGGCACCCAGTTCTGCTTGGACTTCTTCGGCCGCTTGTAGCCGTCGTCGCTCTGCCGCGGCGGCAGGTCCAGCTCGACCGGCGCGATATCCTGGTAGGGAATCTGCTGCAGCAGATGATGGATGCAGTTCAGCCGCGCTTTCTTCTTGTCGTCGGCGTCGACGATGTACCAGGGCGTCAGCTTCCTGTCGGTGTGCTCCAGCATGGCGTCCTTGGCCTTGGAGTACTCGACCCAGTGCTTGCGCGATTCGAGGTCCATCGGGCTGAGCTTCCAGCGCTTGATCGGGTTGCGCATCCGCTCGGTGAAGCGCTTCTCCTGCTCCTCGTCGCTGACCGAGAACCAGTATTTGATCAGGATGATGCCGGATTTGACGAGCATCTCCTCGAACAGCGGGCAGGCGCGCAGGAACTCCTCATACTCCGCGTCGGTGCAGAAGCCCATGACACGCTCGACGCCGGCGCGGTTGTACCAGCTGCGGTCGAACAGGACGATCTCGCCCTTGGCGGGAAGCTGCGCCACGTAGCGCTGGAAGTACCATTGCCCGCGTTCCTTCTCGGTCGGCGTGCCGAGCGCCACGATCCGGCAGACGCGGGGGTTGAGGCTTTCGGTGATGCGCTTGATGACGCCGCCCTTGCCGGCCGCGTCGCGCCCCTCGAACAGCACGCAGACCTTCAGTCCGTTGACCCGCACCCATTCCTGCAGCTTGATCAGCTCGAACTGCAGGCGGGCCAGCTCGTCGATGTACTTCACCTTCTTGCCGCCCTTCGCCGGCTTGCCGCCGCTCAGGTCGCGCCAGTGGGATTCGATGGCCGCGACCTCCCTGGCGTCGCGCAGCACCTCGCCGCCGGTGGCCGGAACGCCGAGGCCCAGGTCCTTCAGCTTCAGCGCCTTGCGCTTCTTCCGCGGCTTCTCCTCCGCCCCGGTTCCGCCAACCGTCTTGACCTCGTCCATCGAACACACCCTGCTTATTGTTGTCCCCACGAACCAACGCTAGGAGATGACGGCGCGTCAGGCAACCGCCGGCGCGCCCACCGCGACGAAGTGACCGAGGCGGGGGCGCCGGGGGAGGGGCGGTCAGTCCTTCTCCTTCGCGTCAAAGGTCAGATGGACGCCCAGGACCTCCGCGGCGATCCGGGCGACGGTCAGGTCGATGGGCGGCGGCGCGACGTTGACGCCCCGGCTCAGCGCCTCCGTCACGATCTCCATCACCTTCAGGCGGGCGTGCCATTTGGAATTGGCGGGAACCGCCTGCCAGGGCGCCGTCTCGGTCGAGGTCTTCTCGAACATCGTCTCGATGGCCTTGGTGTAGTCGTCCCAGCGGGAGCGGTTGCGCAGATCCTCCTCGGTCAGCTTCCAGCGCTTGTAAGGGTTGCTCAGCCGCTCGCGGAAGCGGTTGAGCTGCTCGTCGGGCGTGATGTGCATGAAGAGCTTGATGATGCGGACCCCGTCGTCGGTCAGCATCTTTTCGAACTGGTTGATCTCGTCGTAGGCGCGCTTCCACTGCTCCTTGTCGGCGAAGCCCTCGACCCGCTCCACCAGCACGCGGCCGTACCAGGAGCGGTCGAAGATGGCGAAGGTGCCGGGGGCGGGCAGCTTGGTCCAGAAGCGGTAGAGGTAGTGCTTGCCCTGCTCGTCCGCCGCCGGGGCGCCGATCGGCCAGACGTGGAAACCGCGGGGGTCGAGCGGTTCGGTCAGGCGGCGGATGCAGCCGCCCTTGCCGGCGGCGTCCCAGCCCTCGAACACCAGGATGGCGCGGCGCTTCTCATGCCAATAGGTCTGCTGGATGTGCAGCAGGTCCTTCTGCAGCTTGGCGAGGCGGCGTTCGTAGTCGTCCTTGCTGCCGATGCCTTCCGCCGTCATATCGAGCTTGTCGAGACGGATCTTGCCGTTTCCGTTGCCCATGCACGCACCTTTCGAAATGTCTGGCTCAAGTGTCAGGTTTCGGAACCTTCGCGCTTCGCAGGGGTTGAGCGCGTGCGCCCCGCAGGGCGCGCGTTGCAACCTCGCGATGGTCCTTCCGGTGACGTCCTTTGGCCGGTGACGGTCTGCTGGACGATTTACGGGAGGCGCCACGCTTGTCAACCAGCGGCGACCGGCTGGCGTGCCGCTGCCGACCAGGAGGATGTCCCCGATGGCCACCGCCGGACCGCGCATCTACAATCTGTTTCCCACGCTCGTCGGCCCGATGCGCGACTGGGCCGGGCATCTGCCCCGCATCCAGGGCATGGGCTTCGACTGGCTGTTCCTGAACCCGATCCATTATCCCGGCTTCTCCGGCAGCCTCTACGCCGTGAAGGACTATTACCGGCTGCACGACCGCATCCAGGGCGGCTCGCCGGAGCATCCGGACGATCTGCTGCGCGGCTTCATCGCCGAGGCGGGACGGCACGGCCAGTCGGTCATGCTGGACCTCGTCATCAACCACACCGCCAAGGACGCGATCCTGGTGGGCGAGCATCCGGACTGGTACCGGCGCGACGCCAACGGCGACCTCTACAGCCCGCGGGCCGTCGACCCGGTGGACCCGTCGCGGGTGACCATCTGGGGCGACCTCGCCATGCTCGACTACGAGCGGGCCGATGTGCGGGCGGGGCTGACCGACTATTGGACCCATTACCTGCGCCACTTCATCGGGCTGGGGGTGAAGGGCTTCCGCTGCGACGCCGCCTACCAGATCCCGGCGGATGTGTGGAAGACGCTGATCGACCGCTCCCGCGAGGCCGATCCGGAGGTGAAATTCTTCGCCGAGACGCTGGGCTGCACGGTGGAGCAGGTGCGCGACCTCTGCGGGGCGGGCTTCGACTTCCTGTTCAACAGCGCCAAATGGTGGGACTTCAAGTCCGATTGGCTGCTCGACCAGTATGACGAGTTCCGCTGGATCGCCCCCTCCATCGCCTTCCCGGAAAGCCACGACACCGACCGTCTGGCGGCGGAGGTCGGCAGCCAGGACAGCGAACGTCTGGCAGCGCATCTCAAGATGCACTACCTGTTCGCCGCCTCCTTCTCGACCGGCGTGATGATGCCGGTGGGGTTCGAGTACGGCTTCACCCGCAAGCTCGACGTGGTGTCCACGACGCCCGACGACTGGGAGCAGCCGAAGGTGGACCTGACCGGCTTCATCGGGGCGGTCAACGCCATGAAGGCGGACAGCCCGGCGCTGAACGTCGAGGGACCGCAGCGGCGGGTGACCTCGCCGCACAACCCGGTGATCGGGCTGATCCGCGAGACCAGCGGCTGGGCCAACGGGAGCGGGGAGGGCTGCTCCGTCCTGCTCATCAACCCCGACGAGACCCAGCCGCACGCCATCGACCCCGGCCCGCTGCTGGCCAGCACCGGCGGCGGCTTCGCCGACTTCGAGGACGTGACCCCGGAAGCCGCGCCGCTGCCCTTCGAGCCGGGCCGCGACCTGCGCCTGCGCCCGCTGGAGATGCGCGTCTTCCGCGCCCGCCCGGCGCAGAGCCGCCCCATCGAGCTGAACCATCTGGGCGAGCGCGGGGCGGAGCACGACGCCGGCACCCGCGCCTGGATGGACGAGCTGGCCTCCCGCCGCGTCACCATCGAGAACGTCTACCCGGAGCTGGACGGCGGGCGCTTCCCGGTCAAGCGGGTGGTCGGCGATGTCATGGAGGTGTGGGCGGACATCTACACCGACGGCACCTTCGTCCTGGGCGCCGCCGTCACCTACCGGCCGGTGGACGAGGAGGAGTGGCGCGAGGTGCCCATGACCTTCTTCGACAACGACCGCTGGGTGGGCAAGCTGCCGCTGACCCGCAACACGCGCTACCAGTACAGCATCCTGGCCTGGCGCGACGTCTGGGAAAGCTGGCGCGCCGACTTCAAGAAGAAGAACGACGCCGGTCTCGACGTCGGGCTGGAGCTGATCGAGGGCCGGCGCTTCGTCGAGCACGCGGTCGGGCTGAACGAGGGGGAGGGCCGCGCCGCGCTGGAGCGGGTGGTCGAGCGGATGAACAGCCTGCAGGGGGCGGAACTGACCGCCTACGCCCTGTCGGACGAGCCGCGCCAAGCCATGGCCAAGTATGGCGAGCGGCAGTATCTGTCCCGCTACGGCTGCGACCTGGAGGTCTATGTGGACCGCACCGCGGCCCGCTATTCGGCGTGGTTCGAGATCTTCCCGCGCTCGGCCTCGCCGGACCCGTCGCGGCCCGGCACCTTCGACGACGTGTCGAACATGCTGCCCTTCATCCGGGGCATGGGCTTCGACGTGCTGTATTTCCCGCCGATCCACCCGATCGGGCGCAGCTTCCGCAAGGGGCGGAACAACACGCTGAACCCCGGCCCGAACGATCCCGGCGTGCCCTACGCCATCGGCGCCTCGGAAGGTGGGCACGCCGACATCGACCCGATGATCGGCGACTTCGAGGGCTTCCGCCGGCTGGTCAAGGAGGCGCGGCGGCACGGGATCGAGATCGCGTTGGACTTCGCCGTCCAGTGTTCGCCCGACCATCCCTGGATCAAGTCGCACCCTCAGTGGTTCTACTGGCGCCCCGACGGCACGATCCGCTACGCCGAGAACCCGCCGAAGAAGTACCAGGACATCGTCAACGTCAGCTTCTACCGCGAATCCTACCCGGACCTGTGGTACGCGCTGCGCGACGTGGTGCTGTTCTGGTGCGACGAGGGGGTGCGCATCTTCCGCGTCGACAACCCGCATACCAAGCCCTTCCCCTTCTGGGAATGGATGATCCGCGAGGTGCAGGACCGCTTCCCCGACGCGCTGTTCCTGGCCGAGGCCTTCACCCGGCCCAAGCTGATGCGGCGGCTGGCGAAGATCGGCTTCACCCAGTCCTACAGCTACTTCACGTGGCGCAACACCAAGGCGGAGCTGACCGAGTATCTGACGGAGCTGACCCAGGGCGAGTCCAAGGACTACATGCAGCCCAACTTCTTCGCCAACACGCCGGACATCCTGCCGCCGATCCTGGTCCATGGCGGGCGGCCCGCCCACATGATGCGCGCCGTGCTGGCCGGGACCCTGTCGGGCGTCTACGGCCTCTACACCCCGTATTTCGTCTGCGAGGCCGACCCCTATCCGGGCAAGGAGGAGTACAACCACTCCGAAAAATACGAAATCCGGCACTGGGATTGGAACAAGCCCGGCAACATCGTCGACTACGTGACCCGGCTGAACAAGATCCGTGCGGAGAACCCGGCGCTTCACAAGTTCACGAACCTGAGATTCTACAACGCCTACGACGACAACATCCTGCTCTACGGCAAGATGACCGAGAGCAAGGACAACGTCATCCTGATCGCGGTGAACCTCGACCCGCACAACGGCCATGGCGGCACCATCGAGGTTCCACTGTGGGAGCTGGGGCTGGACGACGGCGCCCATGTCCAGGTGGAGGATCTGTTCACCGGCCAGCGCTTCACCTGGATCGGCAAGTTCCAGCATGTCTGGCTGGACCCGCAGCAGAACCCGGCGGCGATCTGGCGCATCCGTCCGCCGGGGCGGTGAAGCGAACGTGGTTGTGGTGGGCTCCCCTCCCAACCTCCCCCCGCTTCGCAGGGGGAGGAGATAAGCCCTCCCCTGTGAAGCGGGGGAGGGTTGGGTGGGGGCTCGCCGCAACCACTCCCCACACCACCGCCACACCGAAACTCTGGAATTCCCGCCCAGCCCAAGCTAGAACCGCGCCGGTCCGTGACGGTTCTTCCTTGCGGGGGGCGGGTGCAGTACCGACTCGACGACGAGGCGTCCCTGTGTTCGATCGACATCCTGGCTCAGGCGGTCGAGCGCATCTGCGTCAAGGGCGTGCTGGAGCTGCGCATGCTGCGCAACGCTCTGCGCGAGGCCGCCATCAGCCCCACCCCCGACGCGGTGAAGTTCGCCTTCGTCATGTTCTCGCGGGTGGACGGCGATTACCGCCGCCTGATCGCGCACGAGGCGCTGGCCCTTGCGACCGAGCAGCGGGGGCGTTACGCCGCTCCCCGGCCGCGGGCGGTGCGCCGCCCGCGGATGCTGTAGCGCACGGCCGTCCTCAGGCCACGGTCGGCTCGAAGTCCATGGCGGGCGCCACCAGCCGTTCCACCGCCGGGCGGGCGAACAGATAGCCCTGCATCAGCGTGATCCCGAGGTCGCGCAAAGCCTTCGCCTCGCCGGGCGTTTCGATGCCTTCCGCCACCGGGGTGATTCCCAGGTCGCGGCACACGGTGAGGATCGCGCTGACGATGCTGCGGCGGGCGCGGTCGGTGTCGATGGCCCGGGTCAGCTCCATGTCCAGCTTGATGATGTCCGGCTGGAACTCGGCGAGCAGGTTCAGGCCGGAATAGCCCGACCCGAAATCGTCGATGGCGGTGTGGAAGCCCTGGCGCTTGTATTCGGTGAAGATCGACTTCAGGTGCGCGCCGTCCACCACACGCTCGTTCTCGGTCACCTCGAAGATGATGCGCTCCGGCGGGAAGCCGGTGCGATTGGCGGCGGCGAGGGTGGCGCGGATGCAGGCTTCGGGCTGGTAGACGGCGTTGGGCAGGAAGTTGATCGACAGCCGTGTGTCGGCCTGCTGGCCCATCCCCAGCTTGGCGGCCAATTCGATGGCCTTGACCCGACAGGCTTGGTCGAAGGCGTAGCGGTTGGCCTCCGTCACCTGACCCAGCACCCAGCCGGCCCCCTGGCCGTCGAGGCCGCGCACCAGCGCCTCATGCGCCCAGGGCCGCCCGCCGCCGATATCGACGATCGGCTGGAAGGCCATGGTGAAATCGAATCCCAAACCCTCGGTGCACAGCCCGCCGCACCCGCCGCCCATGATCCGCTCCGCCGTCATGCCCGTTTCTTTCGTGGGGTGATTCTATGTTAATTCTTTATAGTTCGTATATTGTCTCAAATTTATTCAACGCAAGGTGTGACATCGGCTCTGGAAATAAGGCCTATGACGTCACTACTCCGTTCTTCGTCATTCCGCGGCGGCTTTACTGCGCGCTTGGATCGCGGTCCACACGGAGAGCGGGGTCGCGGGCATGTCGATGTGCTGGATTCCGTAGTCCGACAGCGCGTCCACCAGGGCGTTGATGACCGCGGGCGGCGCGCCGATGGCCCCGGCCTCGCCGGCGCCCTTCATGCCGAGCGCGTTGGTGGTGCTGGGCACGCAGTTCAGCTTGATGCGGATGTCCGGCACGTCCACCGCGCGCGGCATCTGGTAGTCCATGAAGGACCCGCTGAGCAGCTGGCCGCTGTCCGGGTCGAAGACCACCCGTTCCTGAAGCGCCTGCCCGATGCCCTGGGCGACGCCGCCATGGACCTGCCCCATGACCAGCAGCGGGTTCACCACCGTCCCGAAATCGTCCACGACGGTGTAGCCCACCACCTCGACCACACCGGTCTCGGGATCGACCTCGACCTCCGCCACGTGGCAGCCGTTGGGGAAGGTGTTGGCCGGCGGGGTCCAGCGGGCCACCTCGGTGAAGGCGACGGGGCCTTGCGCGGCCGCCTTGGCGGCCACCTCCTTGAAGGAGACGCTGCGGTCGGTGCCGACGACGCTGAAGCGGCCCTCGACGAACTCGACGTCCACCGTGGCGGTCTCCAGCAGGTCGGCGGCAACCTCGGTCGCCTTGGTCACCACCCGCGCCGCCCCCTCGGCCAGCGCCGCCCCGCCCACCGGGACGGAGCGGGAGCCGCCGGTGCCGGCGCCCCAGGACACGCGGTCGGTGTCGCCCTGCACGACCTCGACATCCTCCGGCGGGACGCCCAGCCGGTCGGCGATGATCTGCTTGTAGGCGGTCTCGTGCCCCTGGCCGTTGGTCTGGGTGCCGATCATCAGGACGATGCGCCCGTCGCCGTTGACCTGCACCGTCGCCTGCTCCGCGCCGCCGCCTGCGCAGGCCTCGATGTAGGTGGCGATGCCGGCCCCGCGCAGCTTCCCGCGCGCCCTCGCCGCCGCCTTGCGGGCGGGCAGGCCGGCGTGGTCGGACAGCTCCAGCCCGTCGCTCAGATTCTGCTCGAACGCGCCGGTGTCGTAGGTCTGGCCCATCGGCGTGGCGTAGGGCATGGCGGCGGGCGGGATGAAGTTGCGCCGCCGGATCTCCGCCGGGCCGAGGCCGGTGACGCGCCCGGCATGGTCGATCAGCCGCTCCAGCAGGTAGGCCGCCTCGGGCCGTCCGGCGCCGCGGTAGGCGTCCACCGGCTGGGTGTTGGTGAAGACGCCCTTGACCCGCACATAGACCGCCGGCGTGGTGTAGGAGCCGACGAGCATCGCCGACCCGGCGTCGGTCGGGATGAAGGGGCCGTAGTTCGACAGGTAGGCGCCCAGGTTGGCGACCGTGTCCACCCGCAGCCCGAGGAAGCGCCCGTCGCCGTCCAGCGCCAGCCGGGCGCGGCTGACATGGTCGCGCCCGTGGTCGTCGCTGAGGAAGCCCTCCGTTCGCTCCGCCGCCCATTTGACGGGCCGGTTCAGGCGCCGCGCGGCGAACAGGCAGACCATGTATTCCGGGTAGTTGAACAGCTTCATGCCGAAGCCGCCGCCGACGTCGGTGGTGACGACGCGGAATTTCTCCTCCGGCAGGCCGAAGAGCTGGGCGAACTGCTTGCGCAGCCCGTGCACGCCCTGGCTGGTGACGTGGATGACCAGCCGGCCGGTTTCCGCCTCCACCGCGGCGAGGCAGGCGCGGCCCTCCATCGGGTTGGCGACGACGCGGTTGTTGACGATCTCCAGCTCCACCACGCGGGCGGCCTTGGCGAGCGCCGAGTCGACCGCCGCCTCATCGCCCTGCTCCCAGTCGAAGCAGAGGTTGCCGGGCGCCTCGTCCCACACCTGCGGGCGGTCCGGCTCCAGCGCGTCCGCCGTGCCGGTGATGGCGGGCCGGTCGTCGTAATCGACCATCACCAGTTCCGCCGCGTCGCGCGCGGCCTCCAGCGTTTCGGCCACCACCACGGCGACCGGATCGCCGACGTGGCGCGCGCGCGCCTTGGCCAGCGCCGGGCGGGGCGGGGCGACGTAGGGTGAGCCGTCGCGCTGGGTCAGCGCCGCGGCGCAGGGGATCGGCTGGACGCCGTCGGCCTCCAGGTCGGCGACGGTGAAGACGCCGAGCACCCCCGGCTGCGCCATCGCCTCCGCCACGTCGATCCCGCGGATGTCGGCGTGGGCGTGGGGGGAGCGCACGAAGACCGCGTGGGTCTGGCCGGGAAGGGACACGTCGTCGGTGTAGCGCCCGCCGCCGGTCAGCAGGCGGGCGTCTTCGGTGCGGGGGACCGGCTGGCCGATGCCGAACTTCATCATGGGGCGGGGCTTTCCTATCGCGTGGAGAGACACCCGGAGAAGATAGGCGGAGCCTTGGCCGGCGAAAACCCTCGCTTGGGCATAAGCCGGCGGTGGCGTGGGGACGCCGGGCCACCTATTCTTAGGCCATGTGCGGACGCATGATACTCGCCACGCCGGCCGCGGAGGTTCAGCGGCTGTTCGGCTTCCCCGAACTGCCGAACCTCCAGCCCCGCTGGAACGTGGCTCCCACCCAGCCGGTGCCCGCCGTGCGGCGGGAGGAGGATGGGCGCCATCTGGTGACCCTGCGCTGGGGCCTCGTTCCCTTCTGGGCGGACGACCCGTCCATTGGGGCGCGGCTGATCAACGCGCGCGGGGAGACGCTGGCCGAGAAGCCGTCCTTCCGGGAGGCGTTCCGCAAGCGCCGCTGCTTGGTTCCCGTGGACGGATTCTATGAGTGGAAGGCCGAGGGCAAGCGCAAGCAGGGCTACGCCATCCGCCGCCGCGACCGCGCGCCCTTCGCCTTCGCCGGCCTGTGGGAGCGCTGGAACGGCCCGAAGGGCGGCCCGGCCGCCGCGGAGCCCCTGGAGACGCTGACCATCGTCACCACCACGGCGAACGCGGTTCTGAAGCCGCTGCACGAGCGCATGCCGGTGATCCTGGACGAGACGGACTGGGACCTTTGGCTGGACCCCGCCGCCCCGCTGCCGGTGCTGGAAGGGCTGCTGAAGCCGGCGCCCGACGCGCTGCTGGAGGCCCACCCGGTGGGGCCGCGCGTGAACAACGTGCGCAACGATGACGATGCCTGTGCTGCTCCCCTGGATGACGCTCCACCCGATGACGCGCCGACCTTGTTCTGACTGGCTTGCTCCTGTGGTGGCGATTCTCGTCTTTTTCTCAACCGGAATGGCGTATGCCCAGGGAGGGACGACCAAAGGCAAGGTCGCCAACACCCCCAATGAAACGCTAAAAGGGCAAGGTGTCGCCATGGAGGGCGATACGCTGTCCATCAAGGGCACGCCGGTTCGCCTGATGGGGATCGACGCCCCCGACGTCGGGCAGAAATGCCGGAACCGCTATGGGCACGAGCTGGACTGCTTCCGCATCGCCACGGCGGTGCTGGCCAGCCTGATCAAGGACCAGGAGGTGACCTGCACCATCGCCGAACGCGACCGCAACGGCCAGCAATTGGGCGAATGCCGGGTGCTCGGCGTCGATCTGGGGGCGGCCATGGTGGCGCGCGGCTGGGCCTTCGCCTACCGCAGCCTGTCACCGGCCTACGCCTCCAGCGAGGCCTTCGCGCAGAGCCGTCGGCTCGGCCTGTGGGCGGGGCAGGTCGAGAAGCCCTGGCAATGGCGGTCGCGCCAGCAGCGTGAGCAGGCGCGGTAGGTCCGCCGGTCGGCATCGGCCATGCGGGCTCTGCCAACGGGGGAAGGGGGACTCGGCCTTTTTTTCGGTTCGCCCTCCTTGGGGGGCGTGATAGTGTTTCAGAGTGTTAACAAGTTATTAATCAAGCCGACCGGCCAGCGCCCCTCGGTGCCGAAGGCCGGACGGACCCACCCACCGGCGCGGAAGAACGGGTCATGCGAGTCTACGCACGCCAGCTTTACGATCATCTCCCCTACCTGCGCCGCTACGCGCGCGCGCTGACCGGAGCGACCGAACGCGGTGACGACCTCGTGACGCGCTGCGTCGAGGTCGCCGTGATGGCCCCCTCCCGCTTCGGGCTGGAAGCCGGGGCGCGGGTGCCGCTCTACGCCCTTCTGAATCTTCTGTTCGACGAGGACGGGGACGGGCAGCCGACGCCGTCGCCGCACCCCATCGAACGGGCGCTGGCCTCCCTGCCGGAAGGCGAGCGGCGGATGTATCTGCTGATCACGCTGGAGGGGCTGACGGTTCCCGAAGCCGCCCAGGTGCTTCAGCTCCCGGCGCCGGAGGCCCAGGAGCGGCTGACCGTCGCCCGCGACAAGGTGCGCAACGCCCTGACCCAGCGGGTGCTGGTGGTCGAGGACAACCCGATCCTGGCGATGGAGATCGGCTCGCTGGTCACCGACATGGGCCACGTCGTCTGCGGCACGGCGAACAACGAGCAGGAGGCCCTGGAACTTCTGGAGGTCGAGAAGCCGACGCTGGCCCTGCTCGACGTCCGGCTGGCCGACGGCGGCAGCGGGGTCGAGGTCGCGCGCCGGCTGCGCCAGAAGCGCGCGATGCGGACCATTTTCGTCACGGCCTTCGACGGCGACCTGGAGGAGGCGGACGCCCGCCATCTCGGCCAGATCGTCCGCAAGCCCTTCACCAACGAGGCGATCCAGGCGGCGATCTCCCGCGCGGTCTTCATGCCGAGCCCTGTGGCGCTGGCATAGATGGCGTTGGCATAGGTGGCGTTGGCATAACCCGCGGTTCGGATCGGACATGCGAAAAGGGCGGCCCCGTCGGGCCGCCCTTTGTGTGTGCGCTGCCGTATGGCCGTCGGTCAGACGGTGGTGCGGCGCCCGGCGATCATCCGGTAGATGGCCAGGATGATGATGGCGCCGACGATGGCGCCGATGAAGCCGGCCCCTTCGCCAGCCCGGTACCAGCCCACGGCCTCGCCCAGATAGGTGGCGACGAAGGCACCCGCGATGCCGAGCAGCGTGGTGATGATGAAGCCGCCCGGATCGCGGCCCGGCATCAGGAACTTGGCGACGATGCCGGCCAGGAAGCCGATGATGATCGTCCACAGAATACCCATAACCTCTCTCCCTCCAGTATCGATGTCCTCGATCCCACGCAGCCATAACGCCCAGAACGGCGTTTGGTTCTGCCCGAAGGAGGACCCTCTTGCGGATAAACCCACCTGGAGCATGGCCGGGAGGGAGAGGGGCAGGGCCGGCGGTCAGGTCCGCAGAGCGCGGATGTTGGCGGCGTAGCGGTCCGGCCCGCCGGTGAAGGTGGCGGTTCCGGCGACCAGAACGTCGGCCCCCGCCTCGATGGCGATGCGGGCGGTCTCGCCGTTGATGCCGCCGTCCACCTGGAGGTCGATGGGCTTGCCCAGCGCGTCGATGCGGCGGCGCAGCTCACGGATCTTGGGAAGCTGGCTGGCGATGAAGCTCTGCCCGCCGAAGCCGGGGTTGACCGTCATGACCAGAACGAGGTCGAGGTCTTCCAGCAGATAATCCACGGCCTCCAGCGGGGTGGCCGGGTTCAGCGACAGGCCGGCCTTCTTGCCCAGCGACTTGATGAGCTGGATGGTGCGATGGACGTGCGCGCCGGCCTCCGGATGGACGGTGATGATGTCGGCGCCGGCGTCCGCGAAGGCGGCGATGTATGGGTCCACCGGGGAGATCATCAGATGCACGTCGAAGGTCTTCGCCGTGTGCGGGCGCAGCGCCTTCACCACGGCCGGGCCGATGGTGATGTTGGGGACGAAATGGCCGTCCATCACGTCGATGTGGATGTAGTCCGCGCCCGCCGCATCGATGGCGCGCACTTCCTCGCCCAGCCGGGCGAAATCGGCGGAGAGGATGGACGGGGCGATCTTGACCGGGCGCATGGCGGAAATCCTTGGCGTGAACGGTGCGGGGGAGGGCGGTGGAAAATCCGCCTTCCCATACCACGGCTCCCCCACCGCCCCAACCCCTCTCGCCGTTCCGTTCAGGGGCAAGCCGCTCGATGGTCCCTCTCCCGCCCCGGGAGAGGGAGGGGACCCACGCGAAGCGTGGGAAGGGTGAGGGTGCCGTCGAGAATCGGTGCCTTGATCCTTGTGCGACCCTCACCCGGCGCTTTCAGCGCCACCCTCTCCCGGGGCGGGAGAGGGGACATCAAAAGCGATTAGGCCGGCTTGTAGCCCGGCTTCAGGCCCGGGTCGCCGGAAAAGCAGCCGTCGTCCGCCGGGTCGCTTCCCGAGCCGTAGTCGGCGTTGAGCATCCCCTCCAGCGCCTCCAGCCGGGGGGTGGCGGCGGCGAAGGCGTCGCGTTCAACGGCGCGGTAATGCTCGATCACCCGCTCGCCGAAGGCGGTCAGCGCGGTTCCGCCGCCATGCTTGCCGCCCACCGCGGCGGAGACCACCGGTTCGGCGAAGATGCGGTTCAGATCGTCGACCAGCAGCCAGGCGCGGCGGTAGGACATGTCCAGCGTCCGCGCCGCGGCGGAGATGGAGCCGGTGTCCCGGATCCGCTCCAGAAGCATGATCTTGCCCGGCCCGACCGAGCCGCCGGTGTCGAAGTCGATGCGGATGCGCAGGCGGGTCATGGCGCCGTCCAAGACGCCGTCGCTGCGGCGCACCGCGTTCGGCCTCCGCTCCCGTTCACCCCGGCCATGCGCGCTCCTCCGCTCCGCCCTTTTGGGGCGGGAGACTGGCCGTCCCCCGCCGAAAAGGCAAGGCGCGGCTCAGAAGCCGGCCAGCACGATCTTGCCCTTGGCCCGCCCGCTTTCGAGCAGGGCGTGGGCGCGCGTCAGGTTGGCGGCGTTGATGGTGCCGAAGGTCTCGGTCAGCGTCGTGCGAACCGTGCCGGCGTCGACGAGGCGCGACACCTCGCCGAGCAGGGCGTGCTGGGCGTCGATGTCGGCGGTGCCGAACACCGGCCGGGTGAACATGAACTCCCAATGCAGCGACACGCTCTTGCGCTTCAGCACCATGACGTCCAGCCCGGCCGGATCGTCGATCAGCGCGACGCGGCCCTGCGGGGCGATCAGGGCGGCGATCTCCGGCAGATGGGCGCCGGTGTCGTTGGTCGAGAAGACGAAGGCGGGGGCGCCGATGCCCAGAGCCTCGACCTGGGCGGCCAGCGGCTTGCGGTGGTCGACGACGTGATGGGCGCCCAGGTCGCGGCACCAGGCCTGCGTCTCCTCGCGGGACGCGGTGGCGATGACCGTCAGGTCGGTCAATTGCCGGGCGAGCTGGATGGCGATGGAGCCGACGCCGCCGGCCCCGCCGACGATCAGGATGGCGTTGGCCGCCCCCGGCACCGGGCGTCGCACGTCCAGCCGGTCGAACATGGCTTCCCACGCGGTGATGCTGGTCAGCGGCAATGCCGCGGCCTGGGCGAAGTCGAGGCTGGCCGGCTTCGGGCCGACGATGCGCTCGTCCACCAGATGGAATTCGGCGTTGGTGCCGTCGCGATCGATCGCCCCGGCGTAGAAGACGGCGTCGCCCGGCTTGAACAGCGTGGCCTGCGGCCCGGCGGCGACCACGACGCCGGCGGCGTCCCAGCCCAGCACCTTCATGGCGCCCGGCGCCGGCGGCATGTTGCGGCGGACCTTGGTGTCCACGGGGTTGACCGAGACGGCCCTGATCTCGACCAGAAGGTCGCGGCCCTGGGGCTCGGGGCGGGGACGCTCCACGTCGATCAGGGCGTCGGGGGCGTCGATGGGCAGGGATCGGGTGAAGGCGACGGCGCGCATGGCCTGGAGTCCTTGTGCTTGTTGCTGGGTGCTCGTTGTTGGGTGCTTGTTGCGGCGTGGTGTGCTCTGCCGACAGACTTGCGCCTTGCAGCACCGGGGCGCAAGAATGCACATGAAACGCACATAGTGTCGAAAAGGATACCGTCATGGCCCGCGTCCCCCACGCCAACCTGGACTGTTCGCCGGGCTGCCCGGTGGAGGGCGTGCTCGCCCTCATCGGCGGGAAGTGGAAGGGGCTGATCCTCTACCATCTGCTGGACGGCACGTTGCGCTTCAACGAAATCCGCCGCCGTGTGCCGAACGTCACCCAGCGCATGCTGACCACCCAGCTCCGCGAGCTGGAGGCGAACGGGCTGCTGGTCCGCACCGTCTATGCGGAGGTGCCGCCGCGCGTCGAATACAGCCTGTCGCCGCGCGGGCGCAGCCTGGAGCCGATCATCCTGGCGCTGAAGGCCTGGGGCGAGGAGCATCTGCGCCCCGCCGCCGCTCCCTCCTCCGCCGCTTCCTCCTCCGCCGCCGCTTCCGCCGTCGCCGCGGCATGAGCGCCTTCGTCCCGCCGCCCCCGCAGCGTCCGTGGGGGCACCGCCTGTTCTTCCCCGCCGCCGCGCTCTACGGGGCGCTCAGCGTGCCGCTGTGGGTGGCCGGCTATTTCGGCTGGCTCGGCATCGGCTGGACCCCGGCGCTGCACGCGCACGAGATGCTGATGGGCTACGCGCTGGCGGTGGTCGGCGGCTTCCTGCTGACGCGCCCGTCCGGGGTGGCGCTGAGCGTCGCCTTCGCCGCGTGGCTGGCCGGGCGGCTGGCGGTGCTGGCCGGCCTGCCGCCGGAGATCGCCGCGCCGCTGGCGCTGGCCTATCCGGTGGCGCTGTTCGTGATCGCCGGCGTGCCCTTCCTGCGCGCCGCCAAGAGCGGCCACAACATGCTGTTCGGACCGGTGATCGGCGCCTTCGCGCTGGCCGAGGCGCTGGTCTGGTGGGGCGGCGACGGCGGACGGACGGGGGCGCTGTTCGCGCTGCATCTGGTTGGCATCCTGATGCTGGTGATGGGTGGGCGCATCATCCCCTCGGCCACGGCGGGAGAAGTCCGCAAGCAGGGCGGGGCGCTGGTGGAGCGGGTGCAGCCGCGTCTGGAATGGGCGGGCGTCGCCGGGGCGGTGCTGGCCGCCCTGACCGTCGCCGCCGGAGGAACGACCGGTCCGCTGGCCTGGATCGGGGCGGCGGGTGCCGCGCTGGCCGGGGTGACGGCCTGGGCGCGTCTGGCGCGCTGGCGGACGGGCGCCGTGCTGAAGCGTCCGGACCTGTGGAGCCTGCATCTGGGTTATGGCTGGCTCGGGCTCGGCTGGCTGTTCCTGGGGGTGGAACGGCTGGCTCCGCTGACCGGCGGGGCGGGCTGGCACGTCATCGGCGCCGGCGCGCTGGGCACGCTGGCCGCCTCGATGATGGTGCGCGCGACCCTGCAGCGGGAAGCGCTGCCCCCGGACTTCTCCCGGCCCGCCACCGCCGCCATCGCCCTGGTCGGGCTGTCCGCCGCGCTGCGCGTCGCCGCGGCCAGCACGGCGCCGGACCTGCTCATGCCCGCGGCGGCGCTGGCCTGGATGGCGGCGCATCTTCTGGTGCTTTGGGTGCTGCTGCGCGTGCCGAAGCGGATCAGGGCGTGAACCCGGCGCCCTGATTTTGGGCGTTCCGATCCTGGCCTTCGCGCATCACGGCCGCTATGGTGCGGCGGGTGCAACTGACGTCGGCGCGTGCCATGGAAACCTTGCCGTTCGAGGCCGAGACCGCTGTCGTCATCTGTGCCGACCGTGGCGTGTTCGAGCTTCTGGTCGGGCTTCTGCTGTCGCTGCGCCCGCTGGACCGCCGGCGCTACCGGGTCTGCCTGATCGATGTCGGGCTGACCGACGCGCAGCGCGACCATGTGGCGCCGCTCTGCGACCGCATCGCGCCGGTGCGGGACGATCTGGTGGTCTGGCCGCACCCGCAGCTGGTGGCGCAGCTGGACCGGCAGATCCCCTTCTGGAAGGCGATGCTCTGCCGCCCGTTCCTGCGCGACTATTTCCCCGGTTTCCAGTGCTACCTGCATCTGGACGCCGACATCTGGGTCCAGAATCCCGCCGCTCTGGACGCCGCCGTCGCGGGCGTGCGCGAGGGGCGCGCCGTGATCGTCCCGGAGGCCGACGCGGCCTATCCCTTCCTGGCCTCGCACACAGCCAACGCCCATGCCGTGGCGGAGCGCGCCAAGCTCGTCACCCGCTTCTTCGGCGAGGAGATCGCCGCGCTGGCCGGTTCGCTGCCCTATTACAATCTGGGCTTCTACGGGCTTCGCCACGACGCGCCCCATTGGGAGCTGTTCCGCGACAGCCTGCGCGACGCGACGCGGACCACCTTCCACTTCCTGTGCGAGCAGATCGTCCTCAACATCGTGATGTTCCAGCTGCGGACCACGCTGCTGCTGCCGGCGACGGCCAACTGGATGTGCAGCATGGCCGTGCCCGTGCGGGGCGCGGACGGGCTGTGGCGCTCGCCCGTCTACCCCCACACGCCGATCGATCTGCTGCACCTGACCGGAACGGACAAGCTGGAGCGCTACCAGCCGCTGGGGCTGCTTTACGACGGGGGGCGCTATCTGGAGAGCATCGCCCATCTGGCGGCGCCGCACGCGCAGGTCGGCTGAGCGCCGGCCCGTCCGTCGCGGAAGCGCGCAACGGCTTGACGGTTCCCGTCCCAACCCCCGACACTCCTGGCAACGGCCTCCACCGAGGGCCATGAGAGGCGGGCAAACCCGCAAGGGGGGATCATGAGCGACGCGTTGGAACCGGTCCGCAGCGCGGGCGTCGTCGGGCTCGGCTCCATGGGCATGGGGGTGGCGCTGTCGCTGCTCCGCACCGGTTTCCGGGTCGTCGGCTGCGACCTCGACGCCGCCAAATGCATGAGCCTCGTCACCCATGGCGGCGAGGCGGCGGGTTCGCCCGCCGACCTCGGGCGCCGGGTGGACCGCGTCATCGTCCTGGTGGCCACGGCGGAGCAGGCGGAGGAGGTGCTGTTCGGCGCCGAGGGCGTGGCCGCCACCCTGCCGAAGGGCGGCGTGGTCGTCCTGTCCACCAGCGTCCCGCCGGACATGGCCGCCGCCGTCGGGCGCCGCCTCGCCGAGCGGGACCTGCTGATGCTGGACGCGCCGGTCGGCGGCGGCCCGGTGCGGGCGGCGGAGGGGCGCATGGTGGTGATGGCCTCCGGCCCCGAAGACGCCTTCGCGCGGGCGGCGGACCTGATCGCCGCCGCGTCGGGCACGCTGCACCGCGTCGGCACGGAACATGGGCAGGGTTCCGCCGTGAAGGCGGTGGAACAGATGCTGACCGGCATCCACGCCGCCGCGGTGGCGGAGGCCACGGCCTTCGGGGTCCGCGCCGGGGTCGATCCGCAGCGCCTGGCCGAGATCCTCGCCGCGGGTCCCTTCCACATCCCGTCGCAACGGCCGCTGGGCATCGTCGGGACGGACCTGGGCAACGTGATGGACGCCGCGCGGCGGCTGACCGTGCCGACTCCCCTGGCCGCCTCCGCTTTGCAACTCTTCACCATGGCCGCCGCGGCCGGTCTGGGGCGCGAGGGCGACGGCGCGCTCGCCCGGATCTTCGACCGGCTGGCCGGCAACCCGCAGGAGGGCTGAGGAACCATGTCCACAACGCTCACGTCGCTGGTCGTCACCGGGGGCAGCCGGGGCATCGGGGCGGCGGTCGCCCGCATGGCCGCGCAGCGCGGCCACGCCGTCACCTTCTCCTACATCGGCAACGCCGCGGCGGCGGAGGCCACGCTGGCGGCGATCCGCGAGGCCGGCGGGCAGGCCCAGGCGGTGAAGGGCGATGCGGCTCGCGAAGAGGACATCCGCGCCCTGTTCGACGCGGCGGAGGACCGGTTCGGCCCCACCGCCGGTCTGGTCAACAACGCCGGCATCATCGGACCCTATGGGCGGCTCGACGAGGCCGCGCCGGACGACCTGCGCCGCATGCTCGACATTAACGTGACCGGCGCCGTGCTCTGCGCCCGCGAGGCGGTGCGCCGCATGTCCACCCGCCACGGCGGGAAAGGCGGCGGCATCGTCAACATCGGCTCCATCGCCGCCGTGCTGGGCTCGCCCAACGAGTATGTAGGCTACGCGGCCAGCAAGGGCGCGGTGGACAGCCTGACCGTCGGCCTCGCCCGCGAGGTGGCGAAGGAGGGCATCCGCGTGAACTGCGTGCGGCCCGGCCTGATCGACACCGACATCCAGGTCATCCCCGGCATCGGCAACCGGCTCGACAACCCCGCCTTGATCCCACCCGCCGGGCGCGCCGGGACGGCGGACGAGGTCGCCGAAACCGTGCTGTGGCTGCTGTCCGACGCCGCGTCCTACGTGACCGGCGCCCTTCTCAACGTCTCCGGAGGCCGCTGAGCCATGCCCGCGTCGAATTCCTTCGCCATCGGTCACCAGGACATCGTGGAGGCCGCGGCGCGGCTGGACGGCTTCGCCGTGCGCACGCCGCTGCTGGAGAACGCCCTGCTGAACGAGCGGGTCGGCGGGCGCGTCCTGCTGAAGCCGGAGGTCCTGCAGCGCAGCGGCTCCTTCAAGTTCCGTGGCGCCTTCAACCGCCTGTCCCAGTTGACTCCGGAGGAGCGCCGGGGCGGGGTGGTCGCCTGGTCGTCGGGCAACCACGCCCAGGGCGTGGCCGCCGCCGCGGCGCTGCTCGGCATGCCCGCGGTCATCGTCATGCCCAGCGACGCGCCAGCCCTGAAGATCGCCAACACCCGCGGCTACGGCGCCGAGGTGGTGCTCTACGACCGCTGGACCGAGAGCCGCGAAGGCATCGCCCAGGCCATCGCGGCGGAGCGGGGTGCGGCCACCGTGCCGCCCTACGACCACCCGCAGATCATGGCCGGGCAGGGCACGGTCGGGCTGGAGATCGCCGCCCAGGCGCAGGCCATCGGCGCGGCTCCCGACGACGTGATCGCGCCGTGCAGCGGCGGCGGGCTGATGTCCGGGGTCGCCACGGCGGTGCGCCACACCTTTCCGGATGCCCGCCTGTGGGCGGCGGAGCCGGCGGGCTTCGACGACGTGGCGCGCTCGCTGGCCGCCGGGGAGCGGGTGGAGAACGCCGCCGGGCAACGCTCCATCTGCGACGCGCTGCTGACCCCGACGCCGGGGGCCCTGACCTTCCCGGTGATGAAGGACCTGCTGTCCGGCAGCCTCGCCGTCACCGACGCCGAGGTGAAGGCCGCCATGGCCTACGCCTTCACCGTGCTGAAGCTGGTGGTCGAGCCGGGCGGAGCGGTCGGGCTGGCCGCCGTGCTGACGGGAAAGCTGCCGGCGGCGGGCCGCACCGTCGCCGTGGTGCTGAGCGGCGGCAACGTCGACGCCGCGACCTTCACCGACGCGCTGGCGTCGTCGTAGCGGCGTCGCGCTCCAGCACGTAATAGGCGGCGCCGGGGGCGAACTTCTTGCGCAGCGAGTCGCGGTGGTAGGCGATGTTCCACCGCGTCAGCGCGCAGGCCGCCTCGTCCAGCCGCACCAGCAGCGGGTTGCCGTAGGGCAGGGAGACGCCCAGCAGCGGCCCCAGCCGCTCGGTCAGCGGGAAGGAGCAGAAGCGGCGCTGCCGCACCGTGAAGCCCAGCCGGGCGAAGCGCTCCTCCAGCCACTGCACGGGGAAGCCGCGCTCGTTCGCGGTCAGGCCGCGGCGGGGCTGGCGCCAGTCGCCCATGGTGCTGATCGGCTCGCGCAGAATGAACAGCCCGCCGGGGGCGGTGACGCGGGCGAACTCGGCCAGCAGCGCGCCGGCGTTCGGGATGTGGTGCAGCGTGTGCAGGCAGACGGTCAGGTCGTTGGCCCCGTCCGCGCAGTCGATCCGCCCGCCCAGCGTGGGCCGGCGGTACTCGGCGGGGGTGCTGGCGATGTCGGTCTTCCAGAAGCGCTCGATGGGTTCGATGGCCAGGAAGCGGTCGACCTGCCCGGCGATCGGCGCCACATCGTCCCCCGCGGCGCAGCCGAAGGCCAGCGCCTGCCGGAAGCGCCGCCCGGCCAGGAAGCGGAAGGCGTGGCGGTGGTTCAGCGCGTGGTATTCGTAGCGGTAGCCGGGCCGCTCGGGCGCCGTGTGCGCGAAGTCCTCCGCCGGGTCTTGCGCCTCGACCCCATACCAGCGGGCGATCCGGGCCGCGTCGAAGTCGTCTCCGTAAAGGGCGGCGCCGGAGAAATACTGTTCCTCGAAACTGGGCGTCTCGACGCTGGCGGACTCGAAGGTGGCGGTCATGGGGGCTGAGGCTCCGCTGGATGGACCGCGCGACGATAGCGCGCCAGTTCCGGCGGAAACATTCAGCTTGCCCGCCTAGGACGGAGGGGGAGTCCTATGGCGGAGCGGGATCGCGGGGCGTGAAGGGAGCGCCTCCGGTTGGTAGGGGCGCCATCCGAAAGGGGAGCGCTACAACCGGATGTCGCTCTGGAACAGGCCGAGGTCGAGATGCTCCATCGGGACGCGGCGGGCGCGGCGGCGGCCGAGGCGCTGCACGGCGTGACGGGCGCGACCGATGAGGGCGGCGTAGCTCTTCAACGTCTTGGGCATGTCCGTTCTTCCCAGTCTGTGTAGGGGGTGAACGGATCACAGCTATGACGGGTCCATGTGACAGATTCTATCGCACCGCACACCGGCCCGAGGAACGCCGCGCCGCGCCACCTGTTCGAGAAGGAATACCCCCAAAAACACGCGCCCAAAACACGCGCGAAGCATGGTGAGGAGGCGGCGATGAGCGGCGTTCTGAAGGCCGTCATTTTCGACGTGGACGGCACCCTGGTCGACTCGGTTGACCTGCACGCCCACGCCTGGGTGGAAGCGATCCGGCATTTCGGCTACCACGCGGAGTTCGACGCGGTGCGCTCGCAGATCGGCAAGGGCGGCGACCAGCTGATGCCGGTCTTCGTGCCGGAGAAGGATCTGGCACGGGTCGAGGACGAACTGGACCATTTCCGGCACGAGCTGTTCGCCCGCAAGTACATGCCGAAGGTTCGCGGCTTCCGCCGGGTGCGTGGCCTGTTCCAGCATCTCCACGCCGAGGGGCTGCGCATCGCGCTTGCCTCCTCCGCCAAGGGGGATGAGCTGGAGCGGTACAAGCGCGCCGCGGAGATCACGGACTTGGTGGACGTGGAAACCTCGTCCGACGACGCGGAGCGGTCGAAGCCACATCCGGACATCTTCGAGGCGGCGTTGGAGAGGCTTGGCCTGCCGGCGGAGGAGGCGGTGGTGGTCGGCGACAGCCCCTGGGACGCCAAGGCCGCGGGCCGGGCCGGGCTGACCGTGGTGGGTGTTCTGTGCGGCGGCTTCGCCGAGCAGGATCTGCGCAAGGCCGGCTGCGCGGAGATCTTCCGTGATCCGGAAGACCTCCAGCGCCGCTTCGCCACCAGCCTCATCGGGAAACGCAGCCCACGCGCGATGGGCCTTCTTCAGCCCGGCGGACCTCAGCCGGGCCGGCCGTCGGCCCGCGGAGCGAGCAGGATGGGACCGTAGACGTACAGGTAGCAGGCGAAGGCCGCGATCCAGGCCGCACCGGCGCCCTCCAGGGCGGTCCAGTAGAGGCCGCCGGGCAGTTCGGGGGCCAGCACCCGCAGCAGTGCGGCGGCGGTCAGCAGGATGTAGCCGGCCACGGTCGGTCGGGTCACCACCAGCATCCGCCCGGTGTGGCCGAGCGAGGCCCGCGTCATCACCGCCACGATCATCGTGGCGAAGGCCCCGGCGGTCAGCGCATGGACCCAGGCGGAGCTGTCCACGCCCGCCCCCAGCAGATGCGCGGCCTTCAGCGCCAGCGCCGCCGGCACCCAGGCGTAGCCGAGATGCAGCACCCACAGGATCGGCTGGTCGAGCGTCCTCGCCGGCTGCCAGCCAGCCAGCCGCAGGGCGTGGGCGAGCGCCGCGACGAGCGCCAGCAGACCGGCGACGGCGGTGCCCGGCAGGGCGAGGTCGGCGGGGATCATCAGCAGGGTCGAGACGAGCGTCACCTTCTCCACCCAGGGGCGGGAGACGACGGTGCCGTCCAGCCCGCGCAGCCGCAGGGCGTTGCGGGTGAAGGCCGGGACGATGCGCCCGCCGATCACGGCGATCATCATCAGCACGACGCCGATGGCCAGCGTCTCACCCAGCACGGTGCTGCCGGGCAGCACGCCCAGCCAATCGAGATGGAACAGCAGGTTGGCGGCGGTCAGCAGGCCCAGCAGGACGAGGAAGGCGGTGTTGCGGATCTTGCCCGCGGCCACCAGCGGCCCGGCCAGGGCGACGCCGAGCGCCGGCAGGAAGGCGAGGTCGAGGATGGCGGCAATCGGCAGCGGCACGCCGACGAAGGGCAGCAGCGCCACCCGCCCGGCCAGCCACAGCGCGGTCAGACCGGCGAGCGGCCGGCCCGACAACGCCTTGGTGCCGGTCCAGCTCGGCACGGCGGTCAGCAGGAAGCCGGCCACCGCGGCGACCACGAAGGCGAACAGCATCTCGTGCGCGTGCCAGGAGGCCGCCGGGACGGCGCCGTCCGGCCAGGACCCGGTCGCCAGCACGGCGATCCAGGCGGCGAGGAGGACGGGTGCGGCGAGGCCGGAGAGCAGGAAGAAGGGCCGGAACCCATAAGCGAAGATCAGGGGGACCGGAGGGTGGTCCGGCTGGTCGGCAACGGAACTGGTCATGGCGTTCCCCGCGCGTTGGAGGCATCGGTCATGCGGTCACACTGCGCCGGGGGCGGTCACCCTTCTTTGACCGCCGTCAAACAAAACCCCTCGCTTTTCAGAAAAGCAACGCCTTCAGAGCGTGACGCCGTTCTCGGCCATCAGGCGCTTCAGCGCGTCGCGGGCCGGCGCGTCGAGCACGGGCAGCCCGTCGCGGGCGGTCAGAACGAAGGCACCCGGATCGGCCAGGGTGCGCAGGGCGAAGCCGCTCACGCGCGGCGGGCCGCTGCTCAGCGGCGCGTCCTCGTAGACCGGTGAGAAGCTGCAGCCCAGAAGCATGGCGCGGGCGATCAGCGCCTCGTCCGAGGAGCCGCCCGACGCCGGGCTGTTGATGCCGAAGAGCAGCCGCTCGGCCTCGCCGTTGGTGACGAGCCCGCGGTCGAGCAGGATGTCCACCATGGCGGAGGTGGTCATCACCGGCGCGGCGCGGCCCTTCCAGCAGAAGCGGCCGTCGTCCCAGCCGACGTCCAGGCAGCGGTAGATCATGTGCGGATCGGCGCCGCCGGGCGACCCGGCGACGATGTAGTTGACCCGAAGCAACCCGTTCCACGCCCCGGCCGGAGCGACGATGCAGGAAACACCGCGCCGGGTCAGGCGCAGATAGGTGTCGTTGATGCCCGAAGGCTCGAAATCGAACAGCATGGCTGGCTCACCTTGATCGGGGACCCCGCTCCCCTCGAACGAAAAAGGTGAGCACGGGTTCCCGCAAGGCAACATGGCCATGCGTATGGTATTCCTCTCCGCACGCGCAAAAAGGGTATAGGCAAAAACTCAGGACTTCGGGCGGAATGCCTTGCAGACCAATGGGTCAGTGTCGATGCGCGCCGCGCCGATCAGATCGAGGCAGTACGGAATTGCCGGAAAGACCGCCATCAGGCAGTCGTGGATGGCCGAAGGCTTGCCCGGAAGGTTCACGATCAGGCTGCTGCCGCGGATTCCCGCGGTCTGGCGCGACAGGATAGCGGTCGGCACCACGGTCAGGCTGACCGACCGCATCAGCTCGCCGAAGCCGGGCATCATCTTTTCGCAGACCTGCTTCGTCGCCTCCGGCGTCACGTCGCGCGGGGCGGGGCCGGTGCCGCCGGTGGTGACGATCAGGTCGCAGCGCTCCCGGTCGGCCAGCTCGATCAGGGTGGCGGCGATGCCCGCGCGGTCGTCGGGGATGACGCGGGCCACCGGCTCCCAGGGGGAGGCGACGATGCGCTCCAGCTCCTCCCGGATGGCCGGGCCGCCCTGGTCCTCGTAGATGCCCCGGCTGGCCCGGTCGGACACGGTGACGATGCCGATGCGGGCGGGTGTCAAGGAGGTCATGGGCGGTGGTCCTTCCCGAATGGCGGCGGGCTTACTTGGCGCCCGGCCCCAGGAACACGCTCTTGTAGCTGTCCCGGTCGCCGTTGTTGGTGTCGGTCAGCTGGAAGGTGACCGGGGTGGAGGCGTCCGGCACCGACTCGCGCGGCACCGTGACATAGACGCGGTAGGTCGCCACGCTGTCCGGGGAGGCGGAGATGTGGCTGACCGCGCTGCCGCTGTCCTCGTCGCGCTCGCCCACCACCTTCACCTCGGCGCCGGCGATGCCGCTGGCGGCCAGCGTGTAGGAGCGGTCCTGGCGGGTCTTGTTGGAGACCTTGAAGGTGTAGGCGTTGCGGATGGTGCCGTCCTGCAGCGTGACGAACAGCGGGGCGCGGTCGCGCTGCACGGCGATGTCCAGCCGCGGGCGCAGCGCGTAGCTCCAGGCCATGGCGCCGGTGATCACCAGCATCAGCAGGCCGTAGACGATGGTGCGCGGACGGATCAGCCGCCACTGGTAGGGCTTGCCCTGGGCGCGGGTGTCCTGGGCGGCCAGGCTGTCGAAGCGGATCAGCCCCTTCGGCAGGTCCTGCGACACCATGATGCTGTCGCAGGCGTCGGCGCACAGGCCGCAATTGATGCAGTCCGCCTGCTCGCCGGTGCGGATGTCCACGCCGACCGGGCAGACCTGAACGCACTGGCCGCAGTCGATGCAGTCGCCGAAGCCCTTGGAGCGGCGCTCGTCCCAGCTCTGCGACTTGCGCTTCGGGCCGCGGGTGTCGCCGCGCAGCGTGTCGTAGGTGACGACGAGGCTGTGCTCGTCCAGCATCGCGGTCTGGATGCGCGGCCACGGGCACATGTAGTAGCACATCTGCTCGCGCGTCCAGCCGGCCATGACGTAGGTCATGCCCGCGAACAGCGCGAAGAAGCCCGCCGCTTCATAGGACGCGTCGAAGGTCAGCAGATCGGCGGCGAGCCGCGGCGCGTCGGTGAAGAAGGCGACGAAACCGAAGCCGGTGACCAGCGAGAGCGCCAGCCAGCCGGCGTGCTTCCCGGTCTTGCGCAGGACCTTCCGGGCGTTCCAGGGCGCCTTGTCCAGGCGGATGCGCTCCGCCCGGTCGCCCTCGAAGGCGCGCTCGATCCAGACGAACAGGTCGGTCCACACCGTCTGGGGACAGGTGAAGCCGCACCAGACGCGCCCGGCCAGCGCCGTCGCCAGGAAGAGGCCCAGCGCCGCCACGATCAGCACGCCGGTGAGGTAGTAGATCTCCTGCGGCCAGATCTCGATCCAGAAGATGAAGAAGCGCGGCGTCGTCAGGTCGAACAGCACCGCCTGGGCCGGCGCGTCGGGGCCGCGTTCCCAGCGAATCCACGGGGCGATGAAGAAGACCGCCAGAAGCACCCAGGTCAGGATGGTCTTCCAGCGCCGATAGCGTCCGGAGACGGCCTTCGGGTGGATCTTCTTGTGGCTTTCGAAAAACTGGACTTTCGCCGGCGTGACAACGCTTCCGTCGGGCATATCGTCTGCCTTGGCTCCGGATAGGGACGCAAGACCGGACAATAGCGGACAGGACCCGAGCGCCTCTTGATCGGGATCAAGACGAGAACGGATTTGAAAAATCCCCGGAATTCAAAAGGATTTTTCTGCGGCGCTGGTGACCGGCCGGATTCCGGGGTTGTAATACGTCCAACTGCCGATTGGCTCAAGCTTCGTTTCGCAATGCGGAAACGTTTCCGTCTTCCGCGGCCGCGGCGTCGGGGGCCGCGTCCGTCGGCCAGGACCGGGACGGAGAGGGGCGGGTGACGATGTAGACGGCCACCGCGGCCATGCAGGCGCCGGCCAGGACGGGGACCAGCGGGCGGCTGGCGGTCAGCGCCACGATCGCCCAGCTCACGCCCATGCCGACCAGCGCCGCCGCCTTGGCCTTGCGGGGGATCGCCCCCTCGGCCTGCCAATCGCGCAGCAGCGGGCCGAAGCGCGGGTCGCGGTACAGCCGGTCGCGGAGCGCCGGGCTGCTCTTGGCGAAGGCCCCGGCGGCCAGCAGCAGGAACGGGGTGGTCGGCAGGAGCGGCAGCACGGTGCCGGCGATGCCCAGCCCGACCGCGGCGTAGCCCAGCGCCAGCCACAGCCGGCGCCGCAGGGGCGAGGCGCAGACGGAGGCGTCCTCCGGAGGGGCGGTCTGGTCATCCATAGGCTGAATGTAGGACGCTCACACGGCCAGGACCAGCACCGCGTAGCGGGCGGCCTTGCCGGCCGTGACGAGCAGCAGGAACAAGCGGATGTCCACCCGCAGGATGCCGGCCACCAGCGTGAGCGGGTCGCCGATCACGGGCATCCAGGCGAGCAGCAGCGACCACACCCCGAACCGCTGGTACCAGCCGGTGGCCCGCGCGACCATCGTGGCCGGAACCGGGAACCAGCGGCGGTCCTGGAAATGCATCAGGTAGCGGCCGAGCGCCCAGTTGACCACCGACCCCAGCACATTGCCCACCGTGGCGAAGAGCAGCAGCGCCAGATGGTCGTAGTTGCCGGAGGCGTGCATGCCGACCAGCAGGATTTCCGATTGCGCCGGGAAGATGGTCGCGGCGAGGAACGCGGTCAGGAACAGCCCGCCATAGGCGGCGATCTCGGGCATGCGGCGGTCGGTCCTTCCAGGCCAAGGGATGGCGGAGGCTAGAACATGGGTGCGCATACAGGGATGCGGGAGGCGCCATGGTGCAGGTGCGGTGATCTGGTGTAGATTCATTTTGTATGAATTCGCAGCGGATGGACTCGGGACGCCCGAACCGTCTCGCGCGGTGGGCGTCGTCTTGAGGACTTGCAGGGCCGTCTTGGGGAATGAATGGGAGTGTTCGCGGATGGCCGCTGCCGGCCTTGCCCGCTTTGATGGCAACGGGCGCCTGATCTGGGCCAACGCCGTGTTCCGGGCGTCGCTGGGCGGTTGTCCGGGGGACAGCCTCGACGCCCTTCTGGCGGCGCTTCCGCTGCGTGAGGACGCCGCCGCGGCGGCGGACCGGTTGCGCGCCGGGGAGACGGTGGCGCTTGCGGTGCCGCCGGACGGGCGGCGCGGACTCCTGATTCCGGCGGAGGGCGAGGGCGGCGAACTGGTGGTGACCTACACCGGCGATGCCGGCGCCCCGCAGAAGGAAACCGGCTTCATCGGCCTGGAGGATCTGCTCGGCGAGCGGGCCGGCGAGGCGGAGCGGGCGATCATGCAGGCCATCGCCGTTCCCCTGGTGGTGACCCGGCTGTCCGACGGTCTGGTCATGGCGGTCAACCAGCCCGCCGGCCAGCTGTTCGGGGTGCCGCTCGACGATGTGGTGGGGCGCAGCTTCGCCAAAGACTATTACACCGATCCGGCGGAGCGGGCGCGGCTGCTCGCCGCCCTGCGCGACGGAGCCGGCGGCGTGGACGGCTTCGAGACCCGGCTGTGCCGGCCCGACGGCAGCGATCTCTGGGCGATGGTCTCCGCGCGGCGGTTCCGCTTCCGGGGCGAGGACGCCATGCTCGCCTGCATCAGCGACATCTCCGCCCGCAAGCGGACCGAACAGGCGCTCGAAGCCCAGTGGGACCAGACCAGGGCGGTCCTGAACGGGCTGGGGCAGGGGGTGATGGCCTTCGACCGGGGGCTCCGCCTCGTCGCCTGGAACGGCCGGGCCGGGGAGCTTCTGGGGCTGGAGCCGGAGTTCCTGACTTATCACACGTCCTACGGCGCCATCGCTGGGCGGGTCGGGGAGGGGCTGGCCTTCGGGCCGGGGGACATGTGTTCCGACGCCTCGTCCGACGGCGGCCCGCCCGCGGCCCCGGGGGCGCCGCTGCCCGCCCGGCCGACCCCGGACGAGCGGTCCTGGGAATGCACCCGTTCCGACGGTCAGGTGCTGGAATGCCTGATCCGGCCCCTGCCCGACGGCGGCTTCGTCGTCACCTACACCGACGTGACCGAGCGGCGGAACGCCGAGCGGGAGGTCATCGCCAGCCGGGAGCTGTTCGAGCTGGCGATCCGGGCGGCGCGCGAGGGTATTTGGCAATGGGACGTCCGCACGGGGGAGCTGTGGCTGTCGCCCTACTGGTGGGGAATGCTCGGCTACGGCGAGGACGAGATGGTCAACACCGCCGCCCGCTGGGCCGAGCTGATCCTGCCCGAGGATCGCGCGCTGTCGGCCCAGATGGCCCGCGATATGATCAACGGCGCGATGGGTGAATGCCAGTTCATCCTGCGCTTCCGCCACAAGCGCGGCACCGTGGTCCATATGTTGAGCCGCGCCATCCGCGTTCTTGGTCCGGACGGCGAGCTGTTCCGCATCGTCGGTTCGCACACCGACGTGTCGGACCGCGTCCATGCGGAGGAGCGCGCCCACGCCGCGCGGGAGGACGCCGAACGCGCGCTCCGTGACCTGAAGGAAGCGCAGGCCCATCTGATCCAGTCCGAGAAGATGGCGGCGCTCGGTTCCCTGGTGGCGGGGGTGGCGCACGAGATCAACACGCCCATCGGCATCGCGCTGACCGGCGCTTCTCTGGTGGCGGAGCGCACCCGCGTCATCCGGCGGGATTTCGAGGCGGGAACGCTGCGCCGGCCCGATTTCGCCGACTTCCTCGAGACGGCGGGGGAAGCGGCGCAGCTGATGCTGCTGAACATCGATCGCGCCGCCCAGCTGATCCAGAGCTTCAAGCAGATCGCCGTGGATCAGGCGAGCGAGGAGCGCCGCGTCTTCGACCTGCGCGACTACATCGACGAGGTTCTGCGCAGCCTGGGCGTCCGCATCAAGCGGGCGGCCCACAGTGTGGAGGTGGACTGCCCGGCGGACCTGCTGATCGACGGCTATCCGGGAGCGCTCAGCCAGGTTCTGACCAATCTGGTGATGAACTCGATCATCCACGGCTACGCGCCGGGGCAGCACGGCGTGCTGCGCGTCACCGCGCGCGCGGTGGGCGCCAACGAGGTGGAACTGGTCTACGCCGACGACGGGCGGGGCATCCCGCCCGAGCTGCACGGCAAGGTGTTCGAGCCCTTCTTCACCACCAGCCGCGGCACGGGGGGCAGCGGGCTGGGGCTGAACATCGTCTACAACATCGCCACCCGCAAGCTGAAGGGCCGCATCGCGCTGGACAGCGCGCCGGGCCGCGGCACGACCTTCACCCTGCGCTTCCCCCGCGTCGCGCCGGCGGAGCGTCCCCCGGCCTGACGGCGTTGCGCCGCCTCGTTGGGCGACCCTCTACTGGGCGTCCACCCAGGCGATGCGCAGGATGTTGGTGTTGCCGGGGGTGCCGAAGGGCACGCCGGCGGTGATGACCAGCCGCTGCCCCTCCACCGCCAGCCCGTCCTCGTAGGCGCAGCGGGCGGCCTTCTGGACCATCTCGTTGAAGTCGGCGACGTCGGCGGAATGCACGCTGTGCACCCCGTAGGCGAGCTGGAGGCGCCGCGCCGTCTCCAGGCTGGAGGTCAGGCACATGATCGGCACCTCCGGCCGCTCGCGGGCGGCGCGCAGGGTGGTGGAGCCGCTGGTGGTGTAGGTGACGATGGCCGCGGCCTGGATGGTGTGGGCGACCTGCCGCGCCGCCGCGGTCACGGCGTCGGTCGAGGTCTGCTGCGGGTCGGGATGCTGGGCGTCGGTGATGGTGCGGTAGAGCGGGTCCTGCTCGACCCTGCGGGCGATGCGGTCCATCATCGAGACGGCCTCGATGGGGTAGGTGCCGGCCGCGGTCTCCGCCGACAGCATCACCGCGTCCGCCCCGTCATAGACCGCGGTGGCGACGTCCGACGCCTCGGCGCGGGTCGGGGCGGGGGAGCCGATCATCGACTCGAGCATCTGGGTGGCGACGATCACCGGCTTGCCGGCCTTGCGCGATTCGCGGATGATCCGCTTCTGGATGGTCGGCACGTCCTCCGCCGGCATCTCCACGCCGAGGTCGCCGCGGGCGACCATGACTCCGTCCGACAGTTCGACGATGCGCTCCAGATGCTGGATGGCCTGCGGCTTTTCCATCTTCGACAGCAGGGCGGCGCGCCCGGCAACCAGCTTGCGCGCCTCGGCCACGTCCTCCGGCCGTTGCACGAAGGACAGGGCCACCCAGTCCACCCCCTGGTCGAGCGCGAAGGCCAGATCCTCGTGATCCTTCGGCGTCAGCGGCGTCAGCGGCAGGACGACGCCCGGCACGTTCACGCCCTTGCGGTCGGACAGCCGGCTGCCGGAGAGCACGACGCAGTCGGCGTGGTCCGGGCTGCAATCGAGGACGCGCAGGCGGACCTTCCCGTCGTCCACCAGCAGCTCCGCCTCCGGCTCCAGCGCGGCGAAGATCTCCGGGTGGGGCAGGCCGACGCGGGTCGCGTCGCCCGGCTCGGTGGAAAGGTCGAGGCGGATGCGGTGTCCCGGCTCGACGGTGACGGGGCCGCCGGCGAAGGTGCCCAGACGCAGCTTCGGCCCCTGCAGGTCGGCCATCACCGCGATGGGATGGTCGAGTTCCGCCTCCAGCGCGCGCAGCGTGGCGAGGCGCTGGCCGTGGTCCTCGTGGGTGCCGTGGCTGAAGTTCAGGCGGAAGACGTCCACGCCCGCCTCGAACAGCGCGCGGATCATCTCCGGTGTCGCGGTGGCCGGCCCCAGCGTGGCGACGATCTTGGTCAGGCGGAAGCGCCGGAAGGGGATGCCTTTGCGGGTCATGGGTCTGCCTTCTGAGGTGTGCCGTTCGGGGCGGGCCTGCCCATCTCAAGTTCTGCCGTCCGGCTTGTCAACCGCGGGCATCCTCCCCACAATGGTCGGGCACCGGGAAAAGCACGGTAACGCCGCAGAACGGCCTTGACAGATTTCCGGCTTTTTCTATAGTCGCACCCTCCCGCGGCCCACCGGGCCTGGCGGGAGACATTGTGCGTCCCGTATCCGCGTTTTGCCGTCCGGCCTTCGGGTCCCGGCGTCCGGATCGGGGATCAATCGGTGTGTAGGCGGCCCATGAGGGCTGCCGTTGAGATATCGAGGAGAGCAGGCGTGGCGCGTATCGCTGGCGTCAACATCCCCGCGCAGAAGCGCGTGGAGATCGCGTTGACCTACATTCATGGCATCGGCCCCTTCAAGGCCAAGGAAATCTGCGCGAAGCTGGAAATCCCGGCGGAGCGTCGTGTGAACCAGCTCACGGACGACGAGATCCTCAAGATCCGCGAGACCATCGACGCCGACTACCGCGTCGAGGGCGACCTGCGCCGTTCGGTCGCCATGAACATCAAGCGTCTGATGGACATGGCCTGCTACCGCGGCCTGCGTCACCGCAAGGGCCTGCCGGTCCGCGGCCAGCGCACCCACACGAACGCCCGCACCCGCAAGGGTCCGGCCAAGCCGATCGCCGGCAAGAAGAAGTAAGAGGACGCACGGACCATGGCCAAGCCCTCCGCCGCTTCGCAGCGCCTTCGCCGTCGCGAGCGCAAGAACATCACCGCCGGCGTCGCCCATGTGAACGCCTCCTTCAACAACACGATGATCACCATCACCGACGCGCAGGGCAACACCATCGCCTGGTCGTCGTCGGGCACGATGGGCTTCAAGGGCTCGCGCAAGTCGACCCCCTACGCCGCCCAGGTCGCCGCCGAGGACGCGGGCCGCAAGGCCCAGGAGCACGGCATGAAGACCCTCGAGGTCGAGGTGAAGGGTCCGGGTTCGGGTCGTGAGTCGGCGCTGCGCGCCCTGCAGTCGATCGGCTTCCAGATCACCTCGATCCGCGACGTCACGCCGATCCCGCACAACGGCGTCCGTCCGCCGAAGAAGCGTCGCGTCTAAGAAGCATCGCTACTCCGCACACCGCGGGGACCCGCCGTTCCGGGACAGGCGCCGCAGCCATCGCGGCGCCATCGGATGGGAACGGCCGGTCCCCGCGGACGTGTGTCCACCCCGATGGCATGAGGAAATACCGTGGCTCTTCAGAAGAACTGGCAGGAACTGATCAAGCCGAACAAGCTGGACATCCAGCCCGGTGACGACGCCGACCGCGTGGCGACCGTCGTGGCCGAGCCGCTGGAGCGCGGCTTCGGTCTGACGCTCGGCAACGCGCTGCGCCGCGTGCTGCTCTCCTCGCTGCAGGGTGCGGCCGTCACGGCGATCCACATCGACGGCGTGCTGCACGAGTTCTCGTCGATCCCCGGCGTGCGCGAGGACGTGACCGACATCGTCCTCAACATCAAGTCGATGGGTCTGCGCATGGGCGGCGACGGCCCGAAGCGCATGCGTCTGCGCGCCGAAGGCCCCGGCGAGGTGAAGGCCGGCATGATCGAGACCGGCGCGGACATCCAGGTGATGGACCCGGACCTCGTGATCTGCACGCTGGACAACGGCGCCCGCCTGAACATGGAACTGACGGTCGAGACCGGCAAGGGCTACGTCCCGGCCAGCCAGAACCGTCCGGAAGACGCCCCGATCGGCCTGATCCCGGTCGACGCGCTGTTCTCGCCGGTGCGCAAGATCTCCTACAAGGTCGACAACGCCCGCGTCGGGCAGGTCACCGACTATGACCGCCTGTCGATGGTCGTCGAGACCAACGGCGCCGTGAAGCCGGACGACGCGGTGGCGCTCGCCGCCCGCATCCTCCAGGACCAGCTGCAGCTGTTCATCAACTTCGAGGAGCCGACCCACGCGGTCGCCGAGGAGAAGCACGAGGAGGTTCCGTTCAACAAGAACCTGCTCCGCAAGGTGGACGAGCTGGAACTGTCGGTCCGTTCGGCCAACTGCCTCAAGAACGACAACATCGTCTACATCGGCGATCTGGTGCAGAAGACCGAGGCGGAGATGCTCCGCACCCCGAACTTCGGCCGCAAGTCGCTGAACGAGATCAAGGAAGTGCTGGCCCAGATGGGTCTGCACCTCGGTATGGAAATCCCGAACTGGCCGCCCGAGAACATCGAAGAGCTGGCCAAGCGTCTGGAAGAGCCGTACTAAGTCTCGCAGGTTCCATTGCCCCCTCCCTGACCCTCCCCCGCCTTTGGCGAGGGAGGGGACAAGCTCCCTCTCCCGCGTGAGCGGGGGGGGCGGGGAGGGGGCAGCATGTTTCCCAGGGCCACCAACCGGCCCGCCCCGCGCCGTACCAGCTCGAACGACTGGGCGGTCGGGTTCACCACCGGCTCCCCGAGGGGGGCCACGCCATGAAGGAGGACCGTCATGCGTCACGGCGTTTCCGGACGTAAGTTCAGCAAGACCACCAGCCACCGCAAGGCCATGTTCTCGAACATGGCGAACGCCCTGATCAAGCACGAGCAGATCAAGACGACCCTGCCGAAGGCCAAGGATCTGCGCCCGATCGTCGAGCGCCTGATCACGCTCGGCAAGAAGGGTGGCCTCGCCAACCGCCGTCTCGCCTTCGCGCAGCTGCGCGACGACGCGATGGTGACCAAGCTGTTCACCGTCCTGGCCGACCGCTACAAGGACCGCCAGGGTGGCTACAGCCGCGTCCTGAAGGCCGGCTTCCGCTACGGCGATGCCGCCGCCATGGGCGTGATCGAGCTGGTCGACCGCGACGTCGCCGCCAAGGGCCAGGATTCGGGCCCGGTGGAGATCAAGGACGAGGTCGAGGCCGAGGGCTGAGCCCCCGGTTGAGCGATCGTGAAATCTTGTCGCCGCCGTTGCCCACCGGGTTTCGGACGACGATATAGGTGACCGACCGGCCCTCCCTTCGGGTTCATCCCCGGAGGGAGGGTTTCCGGTTTTCGGGTTCCGTCACTTCGGGAGGGCGCCGCGCGCGCGGTATGCTGAAACCTCTCTACAACCGGATTCTCAAGCTCTCCGCCCGCAAGGACGCCGTCTGGTGGATGTCCGCCGTCTCCTTCGCGGAAAGCTCCTTCTTTCCTCTGCCGCCCGACATCATGCTGGTGCCGATGTGTCTGGCGGAGCCCAAGAAGCTCTGGCGCTACACCAACATCTGCGCGTTGGCCTCGCTGATCGGCGGGCTGTTCGGCTACGCGGTCGGGTTCTACCTGTTCGAGAGCGTCGGACGGCTGATCATCGACTTCTACAACGCGCAGGAGTCGTTCCAGCGCTTCCAGGACATGTTCGCCGAGTTCGGCCCCTGGTTCCTGATCCTCAAGGGCATCACGCCCATACCCTACAAACTGCTGACGATCACCGCGGGATTCGCGCACCTCGACCTGACGGTGTTCATCCTGTGCTCGATCGTCGCCCGATTCTCGCGATTCTACATGATCGCGATCCTGCTGCATTTCTACGGGCCGCAGGTGCGCGACATCATCGAGAAGCGGCTGATGCTGGTGACGACCGTTCTGCTGGTCATCATCATCGGCGGATTGCTCAGCTTCAAGTTCGTGTGAGCGGCGCGGGGCTTGCCCCGCGCGTCACCCGCATTCATCCGGCGACAATCAGTCCGGCATCCCGCGGTCCTGGCGGTTGCGCTCCGACGGGGGCAGGGCGTTGCGCTCGCGGCGGTCGCGCATGACCATCACGCCGATGGCCAGCGCCATACCGATGCCGGCCAGCAGGGGCAGGACGACCTCGCCGGCGCTGACGGTGGGCATGGCGAGCATGCGCACGACGAGCAGCAGCAGGCCGCCGATCAGCAACGCCACGAAAACGGTGGTCGAGGTCCGGCGGCGCGGCGACGGGCCGGGATTGTTGGGACTCATTTGAGGCATTCCCTTATCGCTTGCGTTCCCGGCATAGTGGGCGCCGAGCCCGCGGCATGGTCCATGCGGGGGACCATCCGCCAACGTCCGGGGTCACGCAAGAACAATGGGAGTCAAAGCCGAGATGTTCCGTCCGAAACTCATTCTGGGGCCGGTGCTGGCCCTCGCTCTGGTTGCGCTCGCCGCCTGCGCGGACGCGCCGGGGCGTTCGTCCGGCGCCGCCGTGGGCGGTGCTCCGGCGGCCTCCACCACGGCGCCCACCACGGCTCCGGCAGCCTCGCGCCCGGCCCGGGGGGTGGAAGACCCGTCGCTCCGCCTCGACGGCGGCGTCGGCAGCGACGATTCCTGCCGGGCCCAGTGCGAGCGCAGCAACAACTCCTGCATGGATTCGGTGGCCGCGCGCGCGCAGAGCGGGCTCGACCGGCCGGACCGCGGCGGCATCTTCTCGCCGACCGACAACTGCCAGCATTCGCTGCGCATGTGCTACCAGCGCTGCGGCGCGCCCACCAACCAGTGACCGGTCCGGTGCGATCGGTGGATCGACGATGAGCAAACGCGGCGACTCCGGAGCGACCGGCGGCCTGTTCGAGGCGGGCGCGCCCCGCCCGCTGGCCGACCGGCTGCGCCCGCGCAGCCTGGGCGAGGTCGTGGGGCAGGAGCATCTGCTGAAGCCCGACGGCCCGCTGGGCCGCATGGTCGCCGCGCGCCGGCTGGCCTCCATGATCCTGTGGGGGCCGCCCGGCTGCGGCAAGACGACCATCGCGCGGCTGTTGGCCCTGTCCACCGACCTGCATTTCGAGCCGCTGTCGGCGGTCTTCTCCGGCGTGGCCGACCTGCGCAAGGTGTTCGACGCCGCCCGGGCGCGACGTGCGGCCGGGCAGGGCACGCTGCTGTTCATCGACGAGATCCACCGCTTCAACCGCTCCCAGCAGGACGGCTTCCTGCCCTATGTGGAGGACGGCACGGTCACGCTGGTCGGCGCCACCACCGAGAATCCGTCCTTCGAGCTGAATGCGGCGCTTCTGTCGCGCGCCCAGGTCTTCGTGCTGAACCGGCTGGACGACGCGGCGCTGGAAAAGCTGCTGTCGCGGGCCGAGGCGGAGATGGGGCGCCCCCTGCCGCTGACGCCGGACGCCCGGTCGGCGCTGAAGGCGATGGCCGACGGCGACGGGCGCTTCTGCCTCAATCTCTGCGAGGAGCTGTTCGCCCTGCCGGTGCCGGAGGACGGCGCGCGTCTCGACAACAACGCGCTCGCCACCGCCATCCAGCGCCGCGCCCCGCTCTACGACAAGGCGCAGGAGGGGCACTACAACCTCATCAGCGCGCTGCACAAGTCGCTGCGCGGGTCGGACACCGACGCGGCGCTCTACTGGTACGCCCGCATGCTGGAGGGCGGGGAGGACCCGCGCTACATCGCCCGGCGGCTGACCCGCTTCGCGGTGGAGGACATCGGCATGGCCGATCCCAACGCGCTGGCGCAGGCCACCGCCGCCTGGGAGGCCTATGAGCGGCTGGGCAGCCCGGAGGGGGAACTCGCCATCGCCCAGCTGGTGATCTATCTGGGGACGGCGCCGAAGTCGAACGCCGGCTACACCGCCTACAAGAGCGCGGTGCGCGCCGCCAAGGAAACCGGCAGCCTGATGCCGCCCAAGCACATCCTGAACGCCCCGACCAAGCTGATGAAGCAGATCGGCTACGGCAAGGGCTACGAGTACGACCACGACACGGCGGACGGCTTCTCCGGCCAGAACTACTTCCCGGAGGGCATGGCGCGGCGCGCCTTCTACCAGCCGGTCGAGCGCGGATTCGAGCGCGAGATCAAGAAGCGCCAGGACTACTGGGCGCGCCTGCGCGACCGCAAGGCCGCGGACGGGGAGGAATAGACGCCTTTCACGGTTTCGGATAAGCGACCCCGAGGATCCACCGCGGGGCCTCGGGCGGGCCGGCCCGTTCGAACACGTAGGTCACGGTCGCGCTGGTGAAGGGGGCGGCCAGGGTGCAGCGTCCCTTGTCGTCCGCGGCCTCGCAGAGCAGGGCGGGGACCTGGACGCTCAGCGTCTTGCCGAACTGGGTGCCGCCAAGCTCCTCGCCGCACAGGAGTTCGCCCGGATAGCCGGTCACCGCGGTCCATGCCGCCTCCCAGGCCCGGCGGTCGGCGAACATCGGCGTGCCGACGCTCGGCCTGGCCTCGGGCGGCGGCCCCGCACCCGGAATGTGTCGCGCGAGACGGCCGCCCTCAGCCATGTTGCGTTCGGGATCGGCGGAAAGCCGGACGCTTGGGATGTCCAGGCAGGAAGCGCTCCACGCCGGGGCGGCGAACAAGAGCAAGCCGGCGATGAGCGGTCCGGCGATCGTGAGGTTGGGCATGAAAGTGCTCCGGTGCAATGATCCTGCGCTGACTGTCGGACGTTCCGTTTTCAGCATCGTGAAATTGGAGGGGGGCGATCGGGAATGACGACGGGCGCCGCGGTGCCGGACTTGGGGCGCTTCATCGCCATCGACTGGTCGGGCGCGGCGGGCAAGCGCTACGCCGGCGTCGCCGTGGCCGAATGCGGCGCCGAAGGGCCGCCCCGGATCGTCGCGCCCACGCAGCGGCAATGGTCGCGCAGCGCCGTGTTCGACTGGCTGCTGGACGGGCTGGAGCGCGGGCCGGCGCTGGTCGGGATCGACTGCGCCTTCTCGCTGCCCTTCGAGGTGGCCGGCCGCTATTTCCCCGACCCCGACGCGGCGACGGCCTTCGACCTCTGGGACCGCGTGGAGGCGGTGGCCGGGACGGAGCCGGACTTCGCCGGAGGCGGCTTCGCGGTGCATCCCGACTATGGCGCCGATTTCTGGCGCGCCGGGACGCAGCCGGACTGGTACCGCGACCCGCACCGGCTGACCGAGCGGGTGTGCCGCGCCGACGGCTGCGGCAGCCCGCAGAGCCCCTACAAGCTGATCGGCGCCAAGCAGGTGGGGAAGGGCGGGCTGGCCGGAATGCGCATGCTGCGCGCGCTGAAGCGGGCGGCGCCGGACCGGGTGGCGGTCTGGCCCTTCGACGCGCCGGGGCCGGGGCGCACCGTATTCTGCGAGATCTACCCGCGCCTGTTCCTCATCCGCGCCGGCTTCGGCCTGCGCAAGATCCGCGACGGGGCTGGGGTCGATGCCGCGCTGGCCGCCCTCGGCGCGCCGCCCGCCGGCCTGTCCGGGACGCTGACCGACCACGACGCGGACGCGCTGGTCTCCGCGGCGGGGCTGCGCTGGCTGGCCGGGCGGCCGGCGGTGTGGAACCCGCCGGCCATGGACGCGCGGGCGCGGCGGCAGGAGGGCTGGATCTTCGGGGTCGGCGACGGGAATGAGGGGCTTCCTGCGCCCGGTGCGTGACAAGCCGCCGCAATTCTGGCTCTAATCCGCGCGGGATGCCCGCCGTCCCGTCCGCTCCCGGAGGTCCCGTGATCGCATCACCGTCCACGCTCGCCGCGGTTGCCGTCGGTGGGGCCGTCGGCTCCATGGCGCGCTATCTGCTGATGACGGCGGTCGGCCAATGGCTGGGCACGCAGTTTCCCTACGGGACGCTGATCGTGAACGCCGTGGGCTGCTTCACCATGGGCGCGCTGGCGGAGCTGGCCGCGCTGGTGTGGTCGCCCTCGCCGGAGCTGCGGGCGCTGCTGATGGTCGGGGTGCTGGGGGGATTCACCACCTTCTCCTCCTTCACGCTCGACGTCGGTCTGCTGGTGGAGCGGAACGCCCTGCCGGCGGCGGCGGGTTACATCCTGGCCTCGATGGTGCTGACCATCGCGGGTTTCTTTGCCGGCCTCGCGGTCGTGCGTTCTCTTGTTTCGGTGCCCGTTTGATGAGTGAGAACAAAACCCCCAGCGTGGAAACCCGGACCGTGACGTCCGACGAGGCCGACGTCCGCCTCGACCGCTGGTTCAAGCGCCATTTCCCCGACGTGGGCCACGGCTATCTGCAGAAGCTGCTGCGCACCGGCCAGATCCGCGTGGACGGCAAGCGGGCGGAGACCTCGACCCGGCTCGCCGCCGGCCAGTCCATCCGCATCCCACCGCTGGCCGAGTGGGCCAAGCCGGAGGGCGCCGCCCCGGCCCCCGCGCCGAAGAAGCCCGCCATGTCGGACAAGGACATCGCTGCGCTCCAGGCGATGGTCCTCTTCAAGGACGGCGACGTCATCGCGCTGAACAAGCCGGCGGGTCTGGCCGTGCAGGGCGGCACCAACACCACCAAGCATCTCGACGCCATGCTCGACGCCCTGCGCTTCGACGCGAAGGAGCGGCCCAAGCTGGTCCACCGGCTGGACAAGGACACCTCGGGCGTCCTGCTGCTGGCGCGCAACACCTTCGCGGCGTCCAAGCTGACGGAGCAGTTCCGCGGCCGCGACGTGCGCAAGATCTACTGGGCCGCCACGGTCGGCGTGCCGAAGCCTTACCAGGGCAAGATCGACCTTGCGCTGGCCAAGGAAGGCGGGCCGCAGGGCGAGCGGGTGGCCGGCGACGAGGACGACGGCAAGCGCGCCGTCACCTACTACACCGTGCTGGAAAACCTGGGCAAGCAGGCGGCCTTCGTCGCCATGTGGCCGCGCACCGGCCGCACCCACCAGCTCCGCGTCCACATGAACGCCATCGGCACGCCGATCCTGGGCGACGGCAAGTACGCCGGGCAGGGAGCCTATCTGCCGGGGGCCGAGGTCCAGAAGAAGCTGCACCTGCACGCCCGCCGCCTGATCCTGCCGCACCCGCGCGGCGGCAACCGGATGATCGACGTGACGGCGCCGCTGCCGGACCACATGCTGACGACCTGGAAATATCTGGGCTTCAGCGCCAGCCTGAAGGGTGATCCGTTCGAGGGGGTCGAGTAAGGCGGGGGCCTCACCCCGCCTCGCGCCCCTCCAGAAACGCCGTGAGCTGCTCCGCCGCCTGCCCGACATGCTCGGTGACCAAGCGGCAGGCCGTGTCCGCGTCCCCCGTCCGGCAGGCTGCCAGCAGCGCGCGGTGCTCGTCCTGCGACCGCGGCAAGTAGCCCAGCGCCGCGAACTGGAAGCGCAGGTAGCGGTCGGCGGCCAACAGGTGCTGCTCCGCCAGCGCCAGCAGCCGCGGCCGCCCGGCCCGCGCGTAGAGCGTCATGTGGAAGCGCCGGTTCAGCTCCCCCATGCGGCCGGGATCGGCCTCCCCATCCATCTCCACGATCAGCTCCTCCGCCTGGTCGAGGTCCGCCGCCGTCAGGCCGGGCAGCGACAGGCGCAGCGCCATCGGCTCCAGCGCCATGCGGATCGCCCCGATGTCGGCGTTGTCCGCCGCCGAAATGTCCGCGACGACGGCGCCGCGGTGCGGGTGGAACTCGGCCAGCGCCCGCGCCTCCAACTGGCGCAGAGCCTCGCGCACCGGCATGCGGCTGACCCCGAAGGTTTCCGCCAGCTCCTCCTGCCGCAACGGCGTGCCCGGCGCGATGACTCCGCTGAGGATCGCCTCGCGCAGCGTCGCCTCCACGAACTCCGTGGTGGTGCGGTGGCGCGGCTGCGCCTGCGCCACGAGGCGCGACAGCCCGTCGTTGACCGCCATGCGTGATCTCCCCTTGCCAGGATATTGGATCCAATCTATCACCATACCCATCGTTCCGCACCCCTGACGGAGGGTCCAGCGCCATGTCCTCTTCCGACACCGTCCCGGCGACGGACCATTCGACGGGGCTTTCCCTGCGCGCCGTGGGTGCGGGCCTGCTGGCGGCCCTGGTCGGCTACGCCAGTTCGGTGGCGGTGGTCATCCATGGCCTGACCGCGGTGGGCGCCGGCACGGAGCAGGTGGTGTCGGGCCTCGTCCTTGTGGGATTCGCCATGGGGCTGACGGCGATGGGGCTCAGCCTGCACCGGCGCAAGCCGATCAGCATCGCCTGGACGACGCCGGGCATGGCCCTGCTCGCCGCCACCGGGGCGGTGGAGGGCGGGTTCCCCGCCGCGGTGGGCGCCTTCGTGGTGACCGGGGGGTTGATCGTCGTGGCCGGGCTGTGGGCACCGCTCGGCCGCTGGATCGCCGCGATCCCCAAGCCCCTGGCCAACGGCATGCTGGCGGGCATCCTGCTGAAGCTGTGCCTCGCTCCCTTCCTGGCGGTGTCGCAGGCACCGGGAATGGCGCTGCTGGTGCTGGCGACCTGGGCGCTGGTGGGGCGGGTGGCCCGGCTCTACGCCGTGCCCGCCGCGGTGGCGGTGGCGCTGGGGGCGATGGCGCTCGACTCGTCCGGCGGTTTGGCCGGCGGCTTGGGCGGCGGTTTGGGCGGTGGCGCGGCGCTGTCCGGCGCGCTGTGGCCGGGCGTGACCTTCGTCCAGCCGGTCTTCACCTGGGAGGCGATGGTCGGCATCGCGCTGCCGCTGTTCGTCGTCACCATGGCGTCGCAGAACATCCCCGGCCTTGCGGTTCTCGCGACCTACAACTACGCGCCGCCGACCCGTCCGATCTTCCTGGCGACGGGGGCGGCGTCCGCCCTGACGGCGCTGGGCGGCGCGCCGACCGTCAACCTCGCGGCGATCACCGCGGCGCTCTGCGCCAGCCCGGATGCCGACCCGAACCCGGCGCGGCGCTGGCAGGCCGCCTTCGTCAGCGGCGTCGGCTACATCCTGTTCGCCGGGCTGGCCGGGGTGACGGCGGTGATGGTCACCCGCTCCCCGCCGATCCTGATCGAGGCGGTGGCCGGGCTGGCCCTCGTGGGGGCCTTCGGCGCTGCCCTGATGGGTGCCGTGCAGGTGGAGGCGAACCGGACGGCGGCCCTGGTCACCATGCTGGTCACCGCCTCCGGCCTGTCCTTCGCCGGGGTGGGCTCGGCCTTTTGGGGGCTGCTGCTGGGCGGGGCGGTCCATCTGCTCCATTGGCGCCCTTCGGTGGCGCAGCCGGCAAAGTGAGTTGCGCTTTGGCAGCGCGGCCCGCATAAGTCCGGTACGACCCGCGTCCCGGAGGCGATGCCCGTGAGCAGCTCAGAGAATGCCCGTCCGCTGCGGCTGGCCCTGTTCGATTGCGACGGCACGCTGGTGGACAGCCAGTTCGCCATCATCGACGCCATGACCAGCGCCTGGGCCGCCCATGGCCTGGGCGAGCCGGACCCGCTGGAGGTCCGCCGCATGGTCGGGCTGCCGCTGGTGCAGGCGGTGTCGCAACTGCTGCCCAACCTGGACACCGACCGCCATGTGGCCGTCGCGGAAAGCTACAAGGACGCCTTCGCGGCGCTGCGCCACCGCGGCGACCTGCACGAGCCGCTGTTCCCCGGCCTGCGCGACACGCTGGACGCGCTGGAGGCGGAAGGCGTGCTGCTTGGCGTGGCGACCGGCAAGTCGCGGCGGGGCTTGGACGCCGTGCTGGCCCATCACGGGCTGACGGACCGCTTCGTCACGCTCCAGACCAGCGACATCGGCCCCGGCAAGCCGCACCCCGACATGGTCCACCGCGCCCTGGCCGAAACCGGGGTGGAGGCGGCGCGGACGGTTGTGATCGGCGACACCACCTACGACATTCAGATGGCCCGCAACGCGCGGGTCGCGTCGGTCGGCGTCTCCTGGGGCTATCACGCGGCGGCCGAGCTGGAGGCCGCCGGGGCCGACCGCATCGTCCATCGCGGGCGCGAGGTGGCCGGCGCCGTGCTGGACCTGTTGCATCGTTAAGAGAGATTTCGAAGGACCCTGATGAAGCGCTTCTACAAGACCGCCTCCGTCGACGAGGCCGCCGGCGGCGGCTTCGAGGTGCGCCTGGACAACCGCCCGATCCGCAGCCCGGCCAAGGCGCCGCTCGTCTTCGCGAGCTGGCCGCTGGCCCAGGCGGTCGCCGCCGAATGGGACGCGCAGCCCGAGGACATCGCCCCGGACAGCATGCCGCTCATGCAGCTCGCCAGCACGGCGGTGGACCTGATCGGCAAGGGCCGGGCCGCCATCGTGGACGGCGTGGCCGCCTACGCGGAGACGGATCTCCTCTGCTACCGCGCGGAGCATCCCAAGGCGCTGGTGGAGCGGCAGGCGCAGCGGTGGCAGCCGCTGCTCGACTGGGCGACGCTTCGCTACGACGCGCCGCTGCACGTCAACGCCGGGCTGATGCCCAAGCCGCAGCCGCCCGAGGCGCTGCGCGCCCTGCGCAACGCGGTGGAGGCCTACGACGACTGGACGCTGTCGGCGCTCCAGACCGCCACCGGCTCCTGCGGCTCGTTGATCGTCGCGCTGGCGCTGGTCGAAGGGCGGATCGACGCCGACGAGGCGTTCGAGGTGTCGCAGCTCGACGAGACCTTCCAGATCGAAGCCTGGGGCGAGGATCCGGAGGCGACGAAGCGCCGCGCGGCCCTGCGCGTGGACATCGCCGCCTGCCGCCGCTTCGTCGATCTGCTGCGGGCCTGATCATCCGTCGGGTGGGGACGGAATAAAGCGCCGCGGCGGGCGTCCTGTCAGTGAGGGCCGGGCCCGATCGCCCGCCCCGTCACGACAGGGAGGTTCCGTCCATGCACCGCTTCACCCGTTCCACCGCCGCCGCGGCGATCGCGCTGGCGCTCGGCCTCGCGGCGCCGTCCGTTTTCGCGCCCTCCGCCTTCGCGCAGGGCGCCATGCCCGCCAAGACCGGCCAGTCGGCCGGCGGCCCCGTGCTGACCGACAGCAAAGGCATGACGCTCTACGTCTTCGACCGCGATTCCGGCGGCAAGTCCGCCTGCAACGGGCAGTGCGCCACCAACTGGCCGCCGCTGATGGCCCCGGCGGGCGCCAAGCCGATGGGCGACTATACGGTCGTCACCCGCGACGACGGCACCATGCAGTGGGCCTACAAGGGCAAGCCGCTCTACGGCTGGGCGAAGGACGGCAAGCCGGGCGACACCACCGGTGACGGGGTGAACAACGTCTGGCACGTCGCCCGCCCGTAAGCGCGACGCCGAACAGGGAAAAGCCCCCGCGGCGCTGGGCCGCGGGGGCTTTTCGTGACGATGACGTCGGCCTTTGGCCGGCTGTTACTGGCCGGTGCCCGACGGAGCGGCCGGCGGGGTGCCGGTGGCGCCGCCCGGGGCGGTCATGGTGCCGGAGGTGCCGGTGGAGGAGCGGCTCGCCGCGCCGTTCACCGTGTCGCCGGCCTTGTCCTTGTTGCGGTTCAGCGAGGTGGTGGTGTCGGAATATTCGAACTCCGGCATCTCCTTCACCTGGTCACGGGTCATGCCCGAGAGCTGCACGCGCTCCTGCTGGGCGTCCCAGTTGGCGTTGCCGATGTCCACGGCGATCTGCTTCTCGCCGATGCCGAGGAAGCCGCCCGAGGAGATCACGAGCTGGCGGGCCTGGCCGTTGCTGTCGAGGATCACGTCCTCGACCTCGCCGACCTTCTCGTTGTCGGACCCGTAGACGTTCTTGCCCATCATGTTCTCGGCGCTGGCCATCTGGCCGCCGGTCAGGCCAGAGGCGCTGCCAGTCGCGGCGCTGCCGGTCGCGGCGCTGCCCGGGGCGCTGCCGCTCTTGTTCATCTCGGTCGCGGTCGCGGTCGGGGCGCCGGTGGCGGGGCTGCCGGTGGTCGGCGACGTGGTCTGCGCCATCGCCGTGCCGGTCATCAGCGCCAGGACGGACGCAGCCGCGATGATTTCCCTACGCATAACTCACTCCTCTCCGTGTTTCGGCGTTTCTGTCGAGTGCCTTGGTTTGTCTCGGTAAGGCAGTTCAACAACAGGGCCTCGGCGGGAATGGTCACGCGGAAAATCGAAAAAATCTTTCGGCTAGTCCGTGCAAGTTTCGGGAATAAAAGTCACGAAGAACTCAAAAGCTTGCCCAGACTGGCTTTGCCGGCGTGACTGTGGCCTCTCCGGCTGTCAGGACCAATCCGTCTTGCCCCGCACGGGTGAGGTCTTCCAGCCTCAACAACGCCAGGGCGGAGGAGCCATGGCCGCTGCGGATCTCGCCGACCTCCTTGCCCTCCAGCGTCACCGGCGTGCCGGGGGCGGGCAGGGGACCGTCCAGCGTCACCGGGAACAGCTTCTTCTTGATCAGGGCGCGGTACTTGGTGCGGGCGGTCAGCTCCTGCCCCATGTAGCAGCCCTTGTCCCAGGAGATGGCGTTGAGGTCGTCCAGATCGTTCTCCAGGGGAAGCGCCTTGTCCGGCGTGAGGTCGCGGCTGCCCTCCGGAACGCCGAGCGACAGGCGCAGCCGGTCGTAATCCTCCGCGCCGCGCGGCGCGAAGCCCGCCGCCTCCAGCGCCGCAGCGGCGCCGTCGCGCGGCAGGAAGGCGCGGGCACCCAGAGCCGGCAGGCGCGGGTCGGTGAAGGCGACGCCGCCCGCGAAAGCAACCGCCGCCCCGGCGTCCTCCGGCAGGCCCAGCCGGGCGAGCGCGTCGCCGCCGAACAGGGCGACGGCCAGCAGGGAGCCGGCCCGGTCCTCCAGGGTGATCCTGGAGCGCAGCTTGTACATCTTCAGGCGGCGCAGGAATTCCTCCCGCCGCTCCGTCTCGGGATCGAGCAGCAGGGCGCCGTCCGACTCGGCGATGCGGAAGTCGTGCAGGAACTTGCCCTGGGGGGTCAGGAACAGGGCGTAGACGGCGCGGTCCGGTGCGACGCGGCGCACGTCGTTGGACACCAAGCCTTGCAGGAAGGCCGCCCGGTCCTCGCCCGCGACCGCGATCACGCCCCGGTCTTCCAGGATCGCGTAGCCCGCCCGTTCCGCCGTCATGCCCTTGCTCCGAATGTCCCGTTCAAGTCCCCGATAGTTGGGCGAAGGGGGCAGGGGAGGCAAGGGTGGCGAGGGCCGGGCTCTTGCATGGCGCGTCCGCCTTTTCCGCGGACGCGCCACGGTGCAAGCCGTGGTCGATGGACCTTCCGTTGGGCCGTCAGGCGACCGGAGGTTCGATCCGCAGGACCTGCACCGACTTGGTGCGGCCGTCGAGCGTGCCGTAGGTGATCAACTGCCCTTCGGACAGGCCGAGCAGGGCGGCGCCCACCGGGGTCAGGATCGAGATGCCGTCCTGGCGCCGGGCCGCTTCGTCCGGTGTGATGAGTGTGGCGGTGTGCCGCGTGCCCCGGTCGTCCGCGAAGGTGACCCGGCTGCCGAGCCGGACGAAGGGCGTACCGGCGCCATCGGAGGAATCCGCGACATCGGCGCGGTCGACCTCGCGCTGGAGGAAGTCGATGACGCCGGCGGGCTGGCTGAGGTGAGCGAGAAGGACGTCGAGGCGCCCAAGGTCATGGGGGGTGATTCGGATCGGCGGCGGATCGCCGAGCATCGACTTGCGGTTCATTCCAAAAGCTCCATAAGCAAAGGCCGCCGGAAATGGCGGCCCTTTCTATAGCTGAGGACGACGGCGGCCTCTTGTCAACCGTGCGGCGGCGTGGCATCTGTCCGTGTGCGAAGCAACTGCTGATTTGTTGGGTCATCTGCCGCTTTGTTGGGCTGCCCGGACGCCTGGAACGGGGCAGCGGAACGGGGCGAATGACCGCAGGCTGGGCAACCGCTTCCCCTGTTGACGGCGAACAGCCTTGACGGGCAAGACTCTCCGAAAGTGGCATGGCTTTGGCAATGCCCTGCCGACTTCACCCCTACCCGGTCCGTCTCCTTGGATTCCCCATCCGTGTCATCCCCTCCGCACCGGCTTGAACTGCGCGGCATCACCAAGCGCTTTCCAGGCTGTCTGGCGAACGATCAGGTCGATCTCGTCCTCCGGCCCGGCGAGATCCACGCGCTGCTGGGCGAGAACGGCGCCGGCAAGTCGACGCTGGTGAAGATCATCTACGGCGTGCTGCACGCCGACGCCGGCCGGATCCTGTGGAACGGGCAGGACACCCGCATCCCCGACCCGGCGGGGGCCCGGCGGCTGGGCATCGGCATGGTGTTCCAGCACTTCTCCCTGTTCGACACGCTGACGGTCGCCGAGAACATCTCGCTCGGCCTCGACCAGCCCGGCCCGATGGACGCGCTGTCGGCGCGCATCGCCGAGGTGTCGGAGCGCTACGGCCTGTCGCTGGACCCGCGCCGCCACGTCCACAACCTGTCGGTCGGCGAGCGGCAGCGGGTGGAGATCGTGCGTTGCCTGCTCCAGGACCCCAAGCTGCTGATCATGGACGAGCCGACCTCGGTCCTGACGCCGCAGGAGGCGACCCGGCTGTTCGAGACGCTGCGCCGTCTGGCGGCGGAGGGCTGCACGATCCTCTACATCAGCCACAAGCTGGAGGAGATCCGCGCGCTCTGCGACACCGCCACCGTGCTGCGCGGCGGGCGCGTCGTGGGGAGCTGCGACCCGCGCAGGGAAACCGCGCGCAGCCTCGCCGAGATGATGATCGGGACCGAGCTGTCCACCCCGGAGCGGCTGCCTCAGGGCGAGGCCGGGGCGCCGAAGCTGCAGGTGCGTCACCTCTCCACCACCTCCGACAACCCCTTCGCCACCAACCTGAAGGACGTGTCCTTCGAGGTGCGGGCCGGCGAGATCCTGGGCATCGCGGGTGTCGCCGGCAACGGCCAGGCGGAGCTGATGGCCGCGCTGAGCGGCGAGGCGCTGGTCCCCGACCCGGCGTCGGTCGCCATTGAGGGGCGGCCTGCCGGCCATCTCGGCCCGCGCGAGCGGCGCCTGCTCGGCCTCGCCTTCGTGCCGGAGGAGCGGCTGGGCCGCGGCGCCGTGCCGGAGCTGAGCCTGTCGGAGAACGCGCTGCTCTCCGGCTACGCCCGCGAGCCGCTGGTGCGCAGCGGGCTGGTGCATTTCGGGCGCGCCCGCTCCTACGCCGAGCGGATCATCGGCGCCTTCAACGTGGTCACCCACGGCCACCGGGCGGAGGCGCGGTCGCTGTCGGGTGGCAATCTCCAGAAATTCATCATCGGCCGCGAAATCCTGCAGAAGCCGCGCCTGCTCGTGGTCGGCCAGCCGACCTGGGGCGTGGACGCGGGTGCGGCGGCGGCGATCCACCGGGCGCTGATCGACCTCGCGCGGTCGGGCGCGGCCGTCCTGGTGATCAGCCAGGACCTGGACGAGCTGTTCGTGCTGAGCGACCGCATCGCCGTGCTGTTCCATGGCCATTTGTCGGAAAGCCGCCCGACCCACCACACCAGCGTGGAGGAGATCGGCCTGCTGATGGGCGGCCTGTTCAACCACCCGCCCGACGAGGATGAGGTGGACCGTGCGGTGTGAGGATGTGATGACGCTTGCGAGCCCCCTCCCTAACCCTCCCCCGCTGGCGCGGGAGAGGGGATTTCACCGCCACGGCACCTGCTCCCTCTCCCGCCAACGGCGGGGGAGGGTTGGGGAGGGGGCCGGGGCATGACCCTCCTCCGTCTCGAACCCCGCGGCGAGGCGTCGCGCGCGATGGTCTACGCCACGCCGCTGCTGGCGGTCGCGCTCACGCTCGCCAGCGGCTTCCTGCTGTTCTGGGCCATGGGCTTCGACCCGGTGAAGGCGCTGCACGCCTTCTTCATCGCGCCGCTGATGTCGGTGCGCGGCCTTGGTGAACTGGCGGTCAAGGCGACCCCGCTGGTGCTTTGCGCCATCGGTCTCGCCATCGGCTTCCGCGCCAACGTCTGGAACATCGGGGCCGAGGGGCAGCTCACGCTCGGCGCCATCACCGGCGGCGGTCTGGCGCTCGCCTTCTACGGCGAGGGCGGCTGGTGGCTGCTGCCGCTGATGATCGTCGCGGGCATGGCCGGCGGCGCGCTGTGGGCGGCGATCCCCGCCTTCCTGCGCGTGCGCTTCAACGCCAGCGAGATCCTGACCAGCCTGATGCTGAACTACGTGGCGCTGCATCTGCTGAACTACCTGATGCACGGCCCCTACCGCGATCCGGACGGCTTCGCCTTCCCGGAATCTCGCCTGTTCGAGGCCGACGCGGTGCTGCCGCTGCTGGTCGCCGGGACGCGCGTCCATCTGGGGTCGCTGTTCGCCCTGCTGGCGGTGGCGGCGGGCTGGTTCCTGATGGCGCGCACCTTCATCGGCTTCCAGATCAAGGTCATCGGCCTGACCCCGACGGCGGCGGGCTATGCCGGCTTCAACCAGAAGAAGATCATCTGGCTGACGCTGCTGCTGTCCGGCGCGCTGGCCGGTCTGGCCGGACTGGGAGAGGTCGCCGGACCGATCGGCCAGATGAACCCGACCATTTCCCCCGGCTACGGCTACACCGCCATCATCGTCGCCTTCCTGGGGCGGCTGCACCCGGTGGGCATCCTGTTGGCCGGTTTCCTGATGGCGCTGTCCTTCATCGGCGGCGAGGCGGCGCAGATCGCGCTCGGCCTGCCCAAGGCCATCACCGGCGTGTTCCAGGGCATGCTGCTGTTCTTCCTGCTGGCGACCGACGTGCTGATCCGATACCGCGTGCGCTTCGGCGCGAAGCGAGCCGTTGTGGGGAGGGCCGCGGCATGAGCGCGGAACTGGCCCTGGTCGGCCCGATCCTGGCGGCCATGCTGGCCGCCGCCACGCCGCTGCTCTTCGCCGCGCTGGGCGAGCTGGTGGTGGAGAAGTCCGGCGTCCTGAATCTGGGCGTCGAGGGCATGATGCTGGTCGGCGCCGTCTGCGGCTTCGCCGTAGCGGTGCAAACCGGCAGTTCCACCGCCGGGTTCGTCGCGGGGGCCGCGGCGGGGGCGGGGATGGCGGCGCTGTTCGGCGTGCTGACCCTGCTTCTGCTCGCCAACCAGGTCGCGACCGGCCTCGCGCTGACGCTGTTCGGCGTCGGCCTGTCGGCGCTGATCGGGCAGGGCTTCGTCGGCATTCCCATCGCCGACGTGCCGGAACTCTACATCCCCGGCCTGACCGACCTGCCGGTGATCGGCAAGGCGCTGTTCGGGCAGGACGCGCTGGTCTATCTGGCGCTGGCGGCGGTGCCGGCGGTTCACTGGTTCCTCTACGCCACGCGCAAGGGGCTGATCCTGCGCGCGGTCGGCGAGAACCACGCGGCGGCCCACGCGCTCGGCTACAAGGTCATCCGCATCCGCTTCCTCGCCGTTCTGTTCGGCGGCGCGATGAGCGGCATGGGCGGGGCCTTCCTGTCGCTCGACTACACGCCGATGTGGGCGGAGGGCATCTCCTCCGGGCGCGGCTGGATCGCCCTGGCGCTGGTGGTCTTCGCCACCTGGAAGCCGGGCCGCGTTCTGCTCGGCGCCTGGCTGTTCGGCGGGGTGACCATCGCGCAGCTCCACGTCCAGGGGCTGGGAATCGACATTCCGTCACAACTCTTGTCGATGCTGCCTTATCTGGCTACCGTCATCGTCCTGGTGGTGATTTCACGCGATGTCGCCCGAATCCGGCTGAACGCGCCGGCCAGCCTCGGGAAGGTCTTCCATCCCGATGCCTGATGGGCCGATGCCTGACGGGCTCCGGGATGTTTGCAAGTCTTACGTTCGTGCTCAATCAATTGGATCAGGGAGCAAACACGTGAACAGAAGGACCATGGGCAAGGCCCTGATGGGTCTGGCCACCGGCGCCGCCATGCTGGCGCTGGGCGTCGGCGCGGCCGATGCGCAGGAGAAGATGAAGGTCGGCTTCGTCTATGTCGGTCCGATCAGCGACCACGGCTACAGCTACCAGCACGACCAGGGCCGTCTGGCCGTTGAGAAGGAGCTGGGCGACAAGGTCACCACCACCTTCGTCGAGAACGTGCCCGAGGGCGCCGACGCCGAGCGCGTGATCGAGCAGCTGGCCTCCTCCGGCCACAAGCTGATCTTCACGACCTCCTTCGGCTTCATGAACCCGACGCTGAAGGTCGCGCAGCGCCACCCCGACGTGAAGTTCGAGCACGCCACCGGTTACAAGCGCTCGGCCAACGTCGCCACCTACTCCGCGCGCTTCTACGAGGCCCGCACGGTCATCGGCCAGATCGCCGGCCAGATGACCAAGTCGAACATCATCGGCTACATCGGCTCCTTCCCGATCCCCGAGGTGATCAGCGGCATCAACGCCTTCACCATCGCCATGCGCGAGGTGAACCCGAAGGCCGAGGTGCGCGTCGTCTGGGTGAACAGCTGGTACGATCCCGGCAAGGAAGCCGAGGCGGCCAAGGCCCTGATCGACCAGGGCGCCGACGTGATCTCCCTGCACACCGACAGCCCGGCGGCCATCCAGGTCGCGCAGGAGCGCGGCCTGTGGGTGTTCGGCCAGTCCTCCGACATGACCCGCTTCGGCCCGAAGGCGCACCTGACCGCCATCGTGGACGACTGGCGCGAGTATTACGTGAACCGCGTCAAGGCGGCGCTGGACGGCACCTGGAAGTCGCAGGACACCTGGGGCGGCTTCAAGGACCACATGCTGTTCCTGGCCCCTTACAACCCGGCGCTCCCGGCGGACGTCGTCGCGGCGGCCGAGAAGACCCGCACCGACATCATGGAAGGCAAGCGCCACTCCTTCCAGGGCCCGGTGAAGGATCAGTCCGGCAAGGTCGTGATCGCCGAGGGCAAGCAGGCCACCGACGAGCAGATCCTGAAGATGGACTGGTACGTCGAGGGCGTGCAGGGCAAGGTTCCGAAGTAAGCCGGAACCGGTCGCCGAAAGGAAAAAGGGAGGCTTCGGCCTCCCTTTTTTGTTGCCCGCTTTCGCTGGGCCGCTGCTCAGCCCGGCTGGCGGCCCAGCGCGGCCCAGCCGGCGGGGGCGAGGCGCATCACCTCCGGCCCGCTGCCGGCGGGGTTGGGCTCCATCGTCACCAGCTCCCGGTTCTCGAACCAGACCCAGCGGGGGACCTCCGCCGCGGTCGGGACCCAGCCCCCGGCCATCTTTTCCAGCACCGCCAGATCGGTAGCGGCGATGGGAAATTTCGGCTTCGCCGGGGCGCGGCCGGGAGCGGCGGGGGCGGGCGGGCTCGGCGGAGGGGCATCCTGCCCGGCGCGGGCGTGGATCCAGGCCGTCTGGAAGGCGGTCAGCGCCGCGTTCAGCTCGCCGCGCAGCGGTTCGGACGGGCAACGCAGATAGCGGTCCAGCAGGGCGTGCAACGCCTGGGGGGAAGGGGGCGGGGTCTCGGGCATGGGGCGGTTCCGTGGTCGGCGTGGTCCGGCACCGCAGCCATAAACGCAAGGGGCAGGAGAAGACAAGGGGCAGGAAAAGAAAGGCTCCGCCGCTTCAGGGAGCGCGGCGGAGCCTGTCGAGGAGGCACAATCCCCTGTGCTGCCTGACTCCAAACACGCCCGCCAGCCCACCGGTTCCACCTTCCCTTCCGGGGTGACCCGCAAGGCTGCGGTCCGAAAGCCGGGACGATGCGTTGACAGCCGCAGGACAGGCTTTCGCGTCGGAAAGGGAAACGCATCGTGGGGAACGGATTCCGGAAGGCCTCGCGGGTCATGTATTTTCTGGCGACCGGCGTGTTGATGCTGTTCGCCCTGGTGTTCATCGGCGTGGCCGCCTATGCGGTGTTTCACAGCCTTCTGCTCCTCGACATCGAGGCGACGACGCACGGGTTGCTGGACGGCGTCGGCATGATCGTGCTGGCCATCGCCGTCTTCGAGATCGCCAAGTATCTCTACGAGGAGGAGCTGGAGCACGACCGCGAGCTGCGCCATGCGGACGAGGCGCGGCGCACCCTGACCAAGTTCCTGACCACCATCATCATCGCCGCCAGCCTGGAAGGGCTTGTGCTGGTGTTCGAGGCGCGGACCTCGGACATGAGCGACATGGTGTATCCGGCCATCCTTCTGATGGTCATCGTCTTCATGGTGCTCGGGCTCGGGCTCTACCAGCTGATCAGCCGACGGGCGGAGACCATCGACCCGAAGGAGGGGGATTCCTGACCGCCCCCCGCGTTCCAACATTGCTGGAAGGAGTTGTTGATCCCTCCCAGCCAGAGCGGAGCGCCCCCATGTTCGACCCCGCCCAGATCGGCCGCATTTCCCCGGTGGAGCAGGCCGACGCCCTGCGCACCCTGATCGCCGTCTTCGCCACCGCGGTGGTGCGGCCCGGCGAAACGGCGCCGCGCAACGCCGTCAGCGCCGAGATCGTCGACATCCTCGACGAGGTGCCGGCGGAGCGGGTGGAGGCGGTGGCCCAGCTCTTCACCATGATGGCGCTGCGCCTGCGGCGGAAGGGGCGGCCGCGCCGCACCGCCTTCCGCCTGACCCTGGAGACGGCGCTGCTCGCCCGCTCCTATGTCGGGGAGCCGGCGCCGCGCAACGAGACCAGCTACCTGTCGTCCGACCGGCCGGGCCTGGGAACGATCGACCACGCCTGCAACGCGATGCTGGAGCGCATGGCCGGCGTGCCGGACGAGGAGCAGCGGGCGTGGCTGACCGCACAGGTGATCGCCACCGGACTGATCGACGCGGACCGCCGCCACCGGCTGGGCGGTCCCGACCGCGACCTCGGTGACATGGCGGTGGCGGAGTTCCTGCTGCGCACGGCGGCCCAATATCTCGCCGCCACCGCCGTCCGCAACCCGCCCGGGGAGGGCGGCAAGGGCTGAGGCCGTCGCGGCGGGCTCACCGCAGGGCGATGATCGCGGCCATGGTCGCGTAGCGCTCGATCGACTGCGAGGAGGGCGAGCGCATCGCCTGCCGGGTGATGGCGAGCTGGTTCTCGCGCGAGACCGGCTGGCGCACCCCGAGATGCGCGACCACCTTGGCGAGCGGCACGACGTGGGCCGAGGACAGTTCCCAATTCACGATGGCGCCGCCCGCCGGGCGTCCGGGCGTGACGGCGGAGGGCGCAACCCGCAGGGTGATCGCGGAGGCCAGCGACTCAAGCCCGGTCACCGGGACGAAATACAGCGTGAAGCTCCGCGAGGTCGGGCGCCAGGGCTCCGCCGTCCGGCAATCGGGAAAGGCGAGTCCGGTCTGTTCGTGGAACAGGCGCTGAAGCGCCGTGAGCGGGCTGGTGACGCTCTCGTAGCCGCCGCCGGGCACCGCCCACTGGCCGGCCGCGTCGACGACCCTTGGCTCCGCCGGGCCGCGGCCCCACCAAGCGCTGACCTCGCGCCGCCGGACGATCAGGACCTTCGTCCCCTCCAGAAACGCCACATGGACATGGCGCATCGCCGTTTCCCCGCATCCCGTTGGCTCCGATGCCGGAGACGGGCGGGAGAGGCACGGCGTGAACGGTCTAGGGAGAGGGGACCACGCGGTTGCGCCCTTCGGCCTTCGCCCGGTACAGCGCGGCGTCGGCCACGCGGAGCGCGTCGTCGAGGCCGCCGGGGGCGTCCGGCGCGACGGGCGCGACGCCGAAGCTGGCGGTCATGCGGAACGGATCGCCATCCGGCCCCATCTCCTGCGCGGCGACGCGCCGGCGCAACCGCTCCGCCACGACCGACGCATCCGCCAGGCCGGTGTTGGGGAGCAGAACCACGAATTCCTCCCCGCCGTAGCGCCCGATCAGGTCGCCGGGGCGCAGGGCATCGCCCAGCGTCCGGACGAAGCGCTGCAACGCCTCGTCGCCCGCCGCGTGGCCGCGGCTGTCGTTGATGCGCTTGAAATGGTCGATGTCGGCGATCAGCAGGGACAGCGGCAGCCGCGTCCGCCGCGCCCGCCGGATCTCCTCGCCCGCACGGTCCAGAAGGGCCCGCCGGTTGGCGACGCCGGTCAGCGGGTCGGTCTGCGCCTGCTCGACCAGCAGCCGGTGCATTTCGGTGATGCGGCCGCCCGCCTTCAGCCGCGCCTTCAGGTGGGCGCAGTTGACCGGCTTGTGGATGAAGTCGTCCGCCCCGGCGTCCAGCGCCTTCATCTCGTAGAAGGGTTCGTCATGGGACGTCATCAGGATCAGGTAGCTGTAGGCGGTGCGCGGATCGGCCTTCAGGAGCCAGCACACCTCCAGCCCCGACAGCCGGGGCATCTCCCAATCGATGATGGCGATGTCGAAGGGTTCGGCCTGGGCGAGTTCCAGCGCCTCCTGGCCATCCCTGGCCAGGATCACGTCATGTCCGTAGGACGCCACCTGCTCCGAGAGCATGGTGCGCATCAGGACCGTATCGTCGGCGATGAGCACGCGCATGGCGGGAAACTGCCCCATCCCTTCGTCTGCGGTCAATGAGCAGCGGAGGTTCGCGGCGTCATTTGTGAGCGTCCGTCCCTGCCGTCCTATCGCCTTCTCGGTAACGTTGCGCCTAAGGTCGTGGTCGCCCCGCCGCGGTCCTTGCGGCATAGTACGGGCCGAACCGGGCGCCCATCTCCGGGCGCGCAACGCGAGAGGGGACAGCATGGCCCGCTATACGGGCGTCTATGGATTTCCGGAATCGGCGGACGGCGCGCGGCGTCTGGCCGAGGCCCTGAACGTTCCCTGCCACATCGCCGAACTGCACCGCTTTCCGGATGGCGAGAGCCTCGTCCGCCTTCCCGAATCCGTGGAGCGGGCGGTGGTCTACCGCTCGCTCGACCGTCCGAACGACAAGCTGGTGGAATTGACGCTGGCCGCCTCCGTCCTGCGCCGTCAGGGCGCGGCGGAGCTGTGCCTCGTCGCCCCCTACATGGCCTACATGCGCCAGGACGCGGTGTTCCGTCCCGGCGAGCCGGTGAGCCAGGCCGTCGTGGGAGACTGGCTGGGCCGGATCTTCGACCGCTTCGTCTGCGTGGAGCCGCATCTGCACCGCACCCACACGCTGGACGAGGTGTTCGTCGGGCGCCCCTCCGTCTGCCTCAGCGGTGCCGGAGCCATCGCCGAGCGGCTGCGCTGCGATGGCGTCGCCCCCGACACCGTGATCGTCGGCCCGGACGAGGAGGCCGCCCCGCTGGTCGAGGCGGTGGCCGGTCCGCTCGGCCTCACCGCGCTGGTCGGGCGGAAGGAGCGGCGCGGCGACCGCGACGTGACGGTGACCCTGCCCGCCGACGCGCCGCTGGCCGGGCGGCCGGTGGTGATCGTCGACGACGTCATCAGCTCCGGCGAGACCATCTTCTCCTGCGCGCGGGCCGCGCGGGCCGCGGGCGCGGCCTCGGTCCGCGTGTTCGGCGTGCACGCCCTGTTCGACGCGGCGGTGGCCGCCCGGTTCCAAGCCGAAGGGCTGGGGGCGCCGTTGTCCTGCGACGGGGTTCCGCACCCCAGCAACGCCCTGCCGCTCGCCCGGCTGATCGCCGACGCGCTGGCGGCCCCCTGTTGACGGCCCCCTGTTGACGGGCCGGTAACCCTTCCTCAGGCACAATGGAGGGACAGGGCACAACCAGGCGGGGTTTCGCCATGACACTGTCCCTCACCTTCCACGGCGCCGTCGGCACGGTCACCGGCTCCTGCTTCCGCATCCAGACCGGCGACGGCGACCTGCTGATCGACTGCGGCCTGTTCCAGGGCACCAAGACGGTCAAGGAGCTGAACTACCGGCCGTTTCCCTTCAAGCCCTCGGCCGTGAAGGCGGTGCTGCTCACCCACGCGCACATCGACCATTCCGGCCTGCTGCCGAAGCTGGTCCGCCAGGGCTTCAAGGGGCGGGTGCACACGACCGCCGGCACCGCCGACCTGCTGGCCTACATGCTGCCCGACAGCGGCTACATCCAGGAGACGGAGGTGGAGCGGCTGAACCGCCGCAACCGCCAGCGCGGGCGCCCGGCGGTGGAGCCGATCTACACCCAGGCCGACGCCCAGGCGGCCATCCGCCGCCTGCACGCGGTCGATTACGGGGAGTGGGTGAAGGTGCTGCCCGGCATCCGCGCCCGCTTCTGGCAGGCCGGGCACATCCTCGGCTCGGCGTCGGTGGAGCTGGAGGTGACGCGCGGCGGGGCGACGGAAACGATCCTGTTCTCCGGTGACCTCGGGCCGGGCGGCAAGTCCTTCCACGCCGACGCGGAGGGGCCGCCGCGCCCCGACTGGATGGTGCTGGAGACCACCTACGGCAACCGCGAGCGGGTCGAGGTCGGCGAGGCCGAGCGGCAGGCCCTGCTGCGCGACGAGGTGAGGGCGGCGCTCGCCGCGGGCGGCCCGCTGCTGATCCCCGCCTTCGCGGTGGAGCGCACGCAGGAGCTTCTCTACGACCTGCACCGGCTGTTCGACCGCGGCGCGATCCCGCTCGTCGACGTCTTTCTCGACTCGCCTCTGGCCGACGCGGTCACCGGGGTGTTCCGCCGCCATCTGGCCGATCTCGGCACCGGGGGCGATCCCTTCGCCCGGCCCAACCTGCACCGCGTGCGCTCCGCTGCGGAAAGCCAGACGCTCAACGCGATCAAGGGCGGCGCCATCATCATGGCGGCCAGCGGCATGTGCGACGCCGGGCGCATCCGCCACCATCTGAAAAGCCATTTGTGGCGCCTGGAGGCCACCGTCCTGCTGGTCGGCTATCAGGCGCCGGGCACGCTGGGCCACTTGCTCCAGCAGGGAGCAGCGAACGTCCGCATCCATGGCGAGGAGATCGCGGTGCGCGCCCGCATCCGCTCGCTGGACGTCTATTCCGGCCACGCCGACCGCAGCAGCCTGTTGGCCTGGGTGGCGGCCCGGCAGGGGGTGAAGCGCGGCCTGTTCCTGGTGCACGGCGAGGAGGAGGCCCGCGCCGGCCTGCGCGACGCGCTGGTCCGCCGCGGCTGGGACCCGGCGCTGATCCGCCTGCCCGAGCTGGACGAGGCGGCCGACCTGACCGCCGCCGCCCCGGTGCGGACGCCGGACGGTCCGCCGCGGCTGGAGCCCGAAGCCGTGACCGCCGGGCGGGACTGGCACAATCGCTACGCCGCCTTCCTGCTCGATCTGCACCGGGCGCTGGAGGCGGCACCCGACGACGCGGCGCGCGAGGCGCTGCTCCGCGGGATGGGCGACCGCCTGCCGCAGCCGGATGGGCGGTCCGCGCCGTGAACGCCCTGCCCTCGGCGGGGGGCCGCGTGCTATAGATCCGTGACAGCCGCGAAACAAAAGGATGACGGGGCGATGGGGAAGGTGGCGAACATCGTGGTCCAGATGGCGCGCAAGCTGACCGACGACAACGCCCGGCTGGGTCGTGTCCGCAACGCCGGCAAGCCCAAGACCTTTCCCCATTTCCGCGAAATCCGGAACGCTTACCTGGACATCCAGGGGCTGGTCTTCTCCATCCAGGAACGCCTGCCCGAGACGGGGAACGACCTGCCGCCCAACTTTCCGCAATGGGTGATCCGGCAGAAGCTGACGGCCATCGCCCATTTCACCGACATCAGTTACGCCTTCGTCAGCGACCCGCCGCTGGCGCTGACCAGCTCGCTCGGCGCCTTCGACGTGCTCCAGGCGGAGCAGAAGGCTTTTTCGGAGACGCTGAACGCCTTCGACATGATGCTGATGGAAGCCGGCATCGACGACAAGACCGCCGACGAGCTGGACGCCACGCGCACCAAGATCGAGCAGATTCTGGGCATGATCGAGACCCTCCTGCAGAACAGCCCCAAGGTCTTGCAGGAGTTTTGAGCGCCGCCGCACGCGGCGGGCGATTTCGCGCTTATTTATACGCTTCTCGCACGGGCCCATTCTGGTTAAGGTCTACCGAAGCGCGTTGTCCCGACGGTCGGAATCCGGGTGGGCGGTGTCACAGGCAGCTTCGGTACGGCCCCATGCAGAGGTCTTCCAGCCCCGATCCGAACGACCTTGCGCCGGGCAAGTCCGCCACCGATTCCATGGCCGCTTCCACCGCCGATGCGGTGGCCATCCCCAGGCATCTTCCCCTTCTGGTTCTGTTGGCCGCGCTTCTGCTGACCGCGCTGGTGTGGCAGGACACCCGCCAGCGCGTCGCCGCGGAGGCCGAAGGCCGGTTCGCCCTGCGGGTGGAGGAACTGCACCGCCGCTTCGAGAACCAGATCCAGGCCTACGCGCAGGTGACGCGCTCCGCCGCCGCCCTGTTCACCGCCTACCCGGAGGTGAAGCGCGCGGAGTGGAACCGCTTCGTCGACGGGCTGCATCTGGCCGAGCGCTTTCCGGCGATCACCGCCGTCGCCTTCGCGCGGGTCGTCGATCAGTGGACCGGCTCGGAGCTGGTGACGGAGGCCCGGATGGACGGGCTGCGCGGTTTCCGGATCTGGCCGGACATGGCCGGTCCGCTGCGGCTCGTCACGCTGTACGCGGCCCCGGTCAACGAACGCACCCTGCGCACGCTCGGCTACGATCTGCTGGCTGAGCCGGTGCGGCGCGCCGCCGCCGAGCAGGCGCGGGACAGCGGCGAACCGGTGATCGTCCACACCGTCGGCCTGAAACCCGACGAGGGGGAGCCGTCACCGCCGGCCGTCATCGTCTTCCAGGCCGTCTACCGCGACGGGCAGAGCCCGGCCACGCAGGAACAGCGGCGGGCGGCCTTCGCCGGTCTTGTGATGACTCCGATCCAGGTCGCCCCGCTGGCCGAATCCGTGTTCGGCCGGATGGGCGACATAGCGACGGCGGTGTTCGACGGGCGGGGAGAGTTTCCGCTCTACCGCAGTCGCCCGGACTCGACGGACCGGCCGCTGCTGAGCGTGCGCCGCGATCTCGGCCTGCTCAACCGCGTCTGGACGGTCCAGTACGAGAGCCGGTCGAGTTTCGAGGAGGGGCTGGACGGCTGGAAGCCGGTGCTGGTCCTGGCGACCGGGCTTTCGCTCAGCCTGCTGCTGTCGGCCCTGCTGTGGGCGCTGGCGGCGACGCGTCACCGGGCGCTGATGATCGCCGGGCGCATCACCGCCTCGCTGCGCCGGCGCGAGACGGAGCTGGACCTGCTGTTCAACCAGGCGCCGTTGGGCATCGCCCTGATCGGGCCGGACGCCAGGATCACCGACTGCAACCCCGCCTTCGCCCGAACGGTCGGGGTGGCGCGCGACGCGCTGGTCGGAGCGGACATGAGGCTGCGCGCGCCGGACCCGGCGGTGACCGCCGCCATCGACTCCGCGATCGCCGGGGAGAGCTTGCGGCTGGAGGTCGACCGCCTGCTGATGGCCGGTGGACGGCACAGCCACTTTTCCCTCCACCTCCAGCCGGTGTCCACCCCCGGCGAGCCGCCCTTCGTCATGGCCTTCGTCGAGGATGTCGGCGACAAGCGGCGGGCCGAGCAGCACGTCCACTATCTGGCCCATTACGACCCGTTGACCGGCCTGCCCAACCGCGTCCTTCTGTTCGACCGCATCGCCCAGGCGGCCCGCGAGGCGCGACGCGACGGCGCGAGGGTCGCCGTTCTGTTCATCGACCTGGACCGCTTCAAGATCATCAACGACAGCCTGGGCCATTCCTTCGGCGACGAGGTGCTGCGGTCGGTGGCGCGGCGGCTCCACGGGGCGATGCGGCCGTCCGACACGGTGGGCCGGCTGGGCGGCGACGAGTTCCTCATCGTCGTCCCGAACATCCCGGCGCCGGACGTGGCCGCCGCGGTGGCGGAGAAGGTGATGGCCCAGCTCGCCGCCCCCTTCGCCATCGGCGGGAGGAATTTCGTGGTGTCGCCCAGCATCGGCATCAGCCTGTTTCCCGACGACGCGGAGGACGCGGAAGGGCTGATCCGCTGCGCCGACATCGCCATGTACAACGCCAAGGACGCCGGGCGGAACGCCTACCGCTTCGTGACGCGCGAGATGGGCGTGCGGTCCCGCGAACGCCTTGATCTGGAGGCGGCGCTCCGTCGTGCCCTGCAGAACCGCGAGCTGTTCCTGGTCTACCAGCCGCAGCTGCGCATTTCCGACGACCTCGTGGTCGGGGTTGAGGCACTGCTGCGCTGGCGCCATCCCGATGCCGGCCTCGTCATGCCGAACCGCTTCCTGCCGGTGGCCGAGGAAACCGGCCTGATCCAAGCCATCGGCGACTGGGTGCTGGACGAGGTGTGCGCCCAGGTCCGTCGCTGGCACGACCAGATCGGCCTGGCCGTGCCGGTCGCCGTGAACGTCTCCGCCCAGCAGTTCCGCGACGGTCAGCTTCCCGCGAAGGTGGCCGCCGCGCTGGACCGCAACGGCCTCCAGGGTTGGGAGCTGGAGATCGAGGTGACCGAGGGCACCCTGATCGACGACATCCCGTCGGCCATCGCGACGCTGCGCGCGCTGAAGCAGCGCGGCTGCCTGATCGCGCTGGACGATTTCGGCACCGGCTACTCGTCGCTCAGCTACCTGCACCGTTTCCCGATCGACAAGCTGAAGATCGACCGTTCCTTCATCCATGACCTGGAGCAGGATGGAACCGGCGATTCCATCCCGCGCGCCATCGTCGGTCTGGGCCGCAGCCTGGGCCTGTCGGTGGTCGCCGAGGGGGTGGAGACGGAGGCGCAGCTCCAGCTTCTGCGCAGCCTGAAATGCGAGAGTTTCCAAGGCTATCTGTTCAGCCGCCCGGTCCTGGCGGAGGAGCTTGAGCCGATCCTTGCGCTGCGCGGCTCCCGCGGCCGCCATCACGCTCCGGTGGCGGAACCGGCGGCGCGGGAGCCGGTTTAGCGGCGGTCAGCGGGGAAAGGTCACCATGCCTTCCTCCGCGGCCTGCCAAGCCGGCTTGGCGTTGTGGCCGATGGTGAGCCCTTCCTCGTTCATCCGGTCGCGATGCCGCCGCATCGACCGGCGGTGCCGGCTCAATCCGGACGCTGCGTCGTCATCGTCCCGCCCCCCGCCGCGCGTCACCGCCATGCCGGCGAGCACGCCGAGGCCGGCGACCACCGCCGCGGTGATCCAGGGGTGCATCCGCGCCTCGGTGTAGAGGCTGGTTTCGCGCACGAAGCGGTGGCGGCCGGCGCGCTCCCGCCCGTCGTCGCCGTGGCTGTGCAGGGCGTCGTTCCGCGGGCGGAGCGGCCCGCCGGAGCGAATGACGCGCGGCAGGGTCCGTTCCATGATCCGGTCGGTGAGCCGCGGCGCGAAGGTCTCCGCCAGCGCGAACAGCTTGGCGCCGCCGCCGACATAGAGGTCGCGCATCGGGCGGCGGGCGCAATGCAGGATGGCCTTCGCCACGACCTCCGGCGCGTAGACCGGAGGCGGGTTGTTCGGCTCCACCTCCATCAGGTTCAGGGCGTGGTCCTCGTACAGGCTGTCGACGGCCGCCGGCTTGATCAGGCTGACCGAAATCGGCGCGCCGTCGGCCTCCAGCTCCATGCGCAGCGCGTCGGTGAAGCCCTTCACGGCGTGCTTGGAGGCGACATAGGCGCCCTGGAGCGGGATGGCGCGGTCGGACAGCACGCTGCCGATGTTGATCAGCGCCCCGCCGCTTTGCCGCAGGTGGGGAATGGCGGCCAGGGAGCCGTTGACCACCCCCCAGTAATTCGTCTCGAACAGGCGGCGGTGGTCCTCCGGGGCGGTGTCCAGAAGCGTGCCGATGATCGCCACGCCGGCGTTGTTCACCCAGCTGTCGATCCGGCCATAGCTGCGGACCGCCGCGTCGGCGACCCGCCGCAGCGCGTCGGGGTCGGCCACGTCGGCGACGCAATGGATGGCATCGCCGCCTTCGGCGCGGATCGCCTCCGCCGCCTGGGCGAGCGCGTCGCGGTCGCGGGCGGCCAGGACGACCTTCGCGCCCTGGCGGGCGGCCATGCGGGCGGTGACCAGCCCGATGCCGCTCGACGCGCCGGTGATGACGATCACCTGCTCGTCAATGGGTTTGAGCCGCGGTTGCATGGGTGCCGTTCCTCCATCGTTCGATCGTCGGAATCCGTGCGTCATCCGCTGTGAACAGGCGGTCCGGCGGAGCGTTGCCGCCGGGCGGTGCGTCCGGGCCACTCCGAAAGGAGGGTTGGCGGCACAGCGAAGCGGCACAGCTTTACCGGAACCTGTCAGGCGGGGAGGACACAGCGCCCATGCTCAAAACAGCCGCCAAAGCCGGCGGACTTGCCGACCGTTTCCGTCGGGTGCGCGCCACCTCGGCGGAGCTGGCCGGCGGGTTGTCGCCGGAGGATCAGGTGGTGCAGTCCATGCCGGACGCCAGTCCGGTCAAATGGCATCTGGCCCACACGACGTGGTTCTTCGAGACCTTTCTGCTGATCCCGAACCTGCCGGGCTACCGGCCCTTCGATCCGGCCTTCGGCTATCTCTTCAACTCCTATTACGAGGCCGTCGGCGCCCGCCACCCGCGGCCCCGGCGCGGTCTGGTGACGCGGCCCGGCGTGGCCGAGGTGGCGGCCTACCGTGACCATGTGGACGCCGCCATGCTGGCCCTGCTGGAGCGCGGCGACGCCGAGCGGCTGGCCCCGCTGGTGACGCTCGGCCTTTCCCATGAGGAGCAGCATCAGGAGCTGATCCTGATGGACCTGCTGCACCTGTTCTCCTGCAACCCGACCGCGCCGGCCTACCGGCCCTATCGCCCGGCCTTGCGCGGCCCGGCCCATGAGGGGCGCTGGATCGCCGTGGACGGCGGGATCGTCGCGGTGGGCCATGCGGGGGAGGGCTTCGCCTTCGACAACGAGGGGCCGCGGCACGAGGTGCTGCTGCGCCCCTTCCGGCTGTTCTCCCGCG